>JAISLU010000045.1 GCA_031277095.1 Synergistaceae bacterium | reverse complement strand
AAGACATGAGCAGGTAATAAAGGAGATAAAGAACGACATTTTCAAGTATAATTTTAAAAAAATTTATCCTGAAACGCCTTTGGGTCGTTGAAGTAGGCGACATGCAACATAAATTCATTTTTTTCAAAGCACATAACCCCACCAGCAAAGCCGCAAAAAAGACTAACGCGGCAAAAGCGATCCATTTTTTCGCAAAACCGAGGAAACCGAAGATATCTCCCCGCAACGCCACGACAACAAAGAAAAAAGCGGCCGATGAAGAAACGAGAACATCCAGCAACGACCCCCAAGCCGTCGTTTGCAGCGAGATATCGTAATTTTTTGCTAAAATAGCTCGAGAAACAAAGTGCATCACGTTACCGGGCAGGTATTTTGCCAGATTGGATTTCGCATGTAGAAAAGCGAGGTCGATAAAATCAAACGATTTTCCGCTCAGACATTCGACGATATTCCCCCACATATAGCCATATCCGTAATTAGCAAGGCTCTCAATCACGAGAATAACTCCAAAGTAAAAAAAATCTTTAGGCTGTATTTGAATTAGGCTTATTTTATCCCCAAAAGCATATAGTTTAAAAAAAACAAAGACAATACACCCCCAAGAAAACGCATATCCTCCCCACGACAAAAACTTGGAGCCCAATTGTCGGCATAAAAGACGTTTCATTGTAAAGTATCTTTTTCCAAGGCACTTCTATCTTTCTTATCGTAAAACAGCCGCCGCACGCAATATTGTACGTCTTCCATGATCTTTCGATTGGCGGAGATCAAGTCCGCCTGAAGTCCCAGTATCATCGTCTGGACTCCTATCAAAATCAAAGCGACGGCGAGCAAGAGGGACTGTACGTGTCCGGTGGAATCGTTATAGGCGAACATCAGTACCAAAAACCGCAGACCGATCAGAAAGCCGGCACCGAAAAAACAAAGCCCCAGAAACAAGAAAAAAGAAAGGGGGTTGTACATGACGAAGATACGCAAGATGGTGAAGATCGATTGCTTGATGTACTGCCCCATGCTCCGGAAAAGCCGGGACTCCCTGGAAACGGGATTGGTTCTAACTGGAACCGAGATGATCGCCATGTTTTTTCTCCCCGCCTGGATTATGGTCTCCAGCGTGTAGGTGTAGCCGGAGACCACGTTCAACTTCATGGCCGCCTCCCGGGAAAAAGCGCGAAATCCGCTGGGCGCGTCGGGGATATTTGTGTGGGAGGCCACTCGGACCACCCAACTCCCCAATCGCTGCAACTTTTTTTTCAGCCAAGAAAATTGTTCGATGTCGTCGATGGGGCGTTCTCCGACGACGATATCCGCTCTGCCCTCCAGTATGGGACGGACGAGCTTTTCCACGTCCGCCCCGCAGTACTGGTTGTCCGCGTCGGTGTTGACGATGATGTCGGCACCCAGCTGCAGGCAGGCGTCCAGCCCCGCCATAAACCCCGCGGCCAAGCCCTGGTTCTTGGACAAGTTGACGACGTGGTGGACGCCGCACCGCCGGGCCACCTCCGCCGTTTTGTCCTGGCTGCCGTCGTCGATGACCAGGTACTCTATGAAGTCCACCCCTGACATCTCCCCGGGGAGCGCCTCGATCGCGGCAGGAAGCGTATTTTCTTCGTTATAACAAGGAACTTGAATGATCAGCTTCACGATTTATTTTCCATGTTTATGTCGTTTGCGCTCACGTTCACAAATCTTCCTTGCCTTGCAGAAATCGGCGCATCAATTTTCTTTCTTGATCTACTGTTTGGGGATTGACGAGATCGAGCGGAGGAATGTCGAGGTACAATTTTCCTCCGCTAGCCCGTGCCCTCATACGGTAGGAATCGGAAAAAATGCTTCGCGAGGAGTCGAAAAAACAAGTCTTCAAGCCGGCAATGTCAATAATGGCGTGTATGGTGTCGTCCAATCGATACGGTCTGTCTCGATAGTTTTGAAAGAAGCCGATGTTTCTCTCGTTCTTGTATTCTTCCGAAAACCATACGATAAAAGGTACATCCACCATATACTTGTTGATTTTTTCCAAGTCACGTCCGTAAGTGTCATTATAGTCGCCAACATCCTCTCCGTGATCGCTGAAATACAAAACCCAGGCGCGTCCCCCAGTCGCTTCCACTTTTTCAATAATTTCTTCGATAATGAAGTCCGTGTACCGAATGGAATTATCGTAACAATTGATAATATCCACTTTTCCTGGGAAAGATACCCTGTTGGGAGTTCTCATTCCCGCAGAGGTTGAAAAATGATCAAAAGACACGGGGTAACGATATTGGTATGTAAGATGGCTCCCTTTCAAATGCAAAAAGATTGCCTGTTTGGTTTCTCCGTCTTTCAACGCATCGTTCAGCCAAGGCAACAATATTTCGTCGTAGAGCAGGTCGTTGCGATATTTGAAGGTCTCCGCATCTTCCAATAGGGTACCGCGCTGCATACTCTTCAGGTCTGCATCCTTAGGGGATGAAAATTTCCGATAATCGGCGTTACGCGATAAAACCTGCAGTATCGTATCATAAGCGCCCAGCACGGCGTTGTTAGAAAACCAATAGGTGGAGAAACCCGCTCCATTGAATAAGTCCACAATCGAATAATTGTCGTCCTCCCAGCTTGTGGATTGATCCATGAGCGTTAAAGCGGCTAACAAAGATTCCGAGGTCGCTATAGCGGTGGAGTTCACGTTGTTGGCGAAAAACAGTTCGTCCTCCGCTAGGCGTTTTGCCATAAAGGGCGTCGTGGGGCGCGGATAACCGTAAAGTCCCCAATGGTGCCGGGAGGCGCTCTCGCCAATAACGACGACATAGGTCTCTTTTATATCCGCCGAACTCGATGCCTCGATACCTTCTTCCATTACTCGTATCTTGTTGGCGTCACTGATATGGGTTACCAAGTTCCTCTCATTGTGATACTTTACGTAAAAAATGTAAAAAGCGGAGGCATAATTGAATTTGAGTACATCCGTATATAACGTAAAAGCCCCCGTCAACGCAAAAAAAATAATGAACACACCCCATCGCCGTTTCAACGGAAGCTCTTTGCCATAACGTGACTCTTTCATCAACATCCACGTAGGAAACAGAGGGGCGGCAGTATAAAGCACGAACAATAGGGGAAGCGTAGGTTGGCGTCTAAGGCATTCTTGCATAAATTCCATTGTTTCCGCCGTGTTGGTTCCCCACAGGAAATAAAAAACGTTGAAATTGAAAAGGCTTTTGTAAATGTAGATATAGGATACGACGACGACAGTAGGCAGCCAGAACGCCACGTAACAAACGAGTACACATAATGAAGACAATCCAGGAAGCGACGCTGCCGACAACGCCAGCAATGTGAAAAACATTAAATTTATCGCAAAATAAACAGGTCCGAAAACGTAGCCTTCGACGGACCAAAGCATGACTCCATAAAAAAAAGCTAAAAAACTCAACGCAAAACAAACGCTCCACATTCCAGTTCGAGAATAAATTTTTAATGACCGCGACATAGACAATCTTCTCCACTTAATTTGCATAAAATTCAGTGTAAATTCAAACTTACAGGAACATAATTACGGTTCACCAAACTTTTGTCGGGGCGAAAACCCTCGAAAGTCAACCCGTAAAGGTCCGTCATGGTCCAGAGCAGGTCGTCCAACACGAAATTCTTGTGCCGGTTTGCCCGCGCTGCCTCGACAACCTCCGGGAAGCGGCGTTTATACTCGTCGGAAAACCAGAGAAGAAGGGGAATTTTCATTATGGGTGGGGTTTCTTCCACTTTTTTGTCCACGCGCCCGAAAAAATCCCTGGTGTTGAACACTTCCTCGCCGTGATCGGAAAAATACAGAACGAAGGAAGCGCCGCCCTGCTGTTTCATCGCCTCGACGAACTCAGCGACGACGTGATCCGTGTAGAGTATGGTATTGTCATATTGATCGATGATGTTTTTCTTCTCGGGGGTCAGCCAGGGACGCTTGGGATCGTCGGGATAATTTTTGAAACGAGCGAATTCCAGAGGGTAACGATTGACGTAATGCATATGGCTGCCGTTGAAACGCACAAATATTCCTTTGCTGGATCGCGAGGACGTTAAAATATCCTTCAAAAGGGGCACCGTTGCCTCATCCAAGTGTTTCCCGTTTTCGTCGGCGATGTTGACGTCCTCGTATCGCTGCACGTTGGCGTTAATCATGCGAACAAAGGCGTCGCCTCCCCCGAAAGCGACGATACTCTCTATGACGGAGTTTGTCAGCCAAATCGTCTCGAACCCCGCTTCGTTCAAAATATCGAAAATCGAGCAGGTGTAGTCCGCAATGCCGTGCTGTCGGTCCACAAAGCTGAACGCCCCGAGTAAAGAACGCGTCGAGGCGGACGTGACGACCTCGACCTCGTCAAAAATCACGAGATCTTCGCTCATGGCGGAAAGCCGGGGTGTGGTGTCGCGGAAATAACCGTAAATTCCTTGATGCAGTCTGGAGGCCGACTCTCCCACCAGTACAAGGCCGTTGACCTCGCCGTCGTAAACGCGCTTCAGTTCCTTCAGAGGAAAGTGTTCTTTGGGTTGTTGCGCCATCGTCCACAACATGGCTCTTTCCGCCGCGTCCATATTCTTATATTTATAAAATTCTCGCGCGTAATACCGGAAAAAATAGACCCGGATGTTGTCGTCCACCCAGGAACGTATTTGAATCTGGGGATGGAGACGCATGAGATAACCTTCGTAAAAAACACCGAACGCCAACAAGGGAACCAAACACAGCGCGCGTTTGAGGCTGTTGGCGGGTTTGGGAGAACGAAGCGTCATGTACATCAGAACGAAAGGAAAGAGCAGGACGAAGGCGAGCGCAACCCACGCCGGTAAAGTGAGGCGAGACGCCAAGAATTCCCAGGCCTGGTTCCAGTTGGTGTTCCAAACAAAATGGGATACATCGTAGTCGAAAAAATCTTTGAACGTCACCAGATATCCACTGTAAACCACAGTGGGGACGATGACGCCGCCGTAAAGAACGAGCATACAGGGCAGAATCAAAATAGGGAGAATCATTCCGGGCAACAAAAACAATGTGTTGATGAGTCCGCCCACCAGAAAATCCTGAAAGAGATCCCACTCCAGAAAAAGGTCTGGGACTCGCGGAAAAGCGACAAAGTTACAGACTAGAAAAATCGCGGGGAAGAAAAAAGAAAACGAGAGACATTTACAATAAAAACCTCTTCCACTTACTTTCGTTTCCTGTGAATGCTGGGCATCGGACATTGAAGACACATCCTTTTCATAACCATTGGCCAAAACTGCCGTTCAGGCTTTTCAAAATAAAAAAGGCCCTACACGGGCCTTTTTTATGGTATTGATAATATTTATTACCGTCAATTAGCGGGCAACCAACCACACGGACGAATCCGATTTCTCAAAATAAGTCGACAAGGTCGTTGGAGCGGCGTCAGAGGCAGCTCCCGCCAGAAGCCCTGTCGATTTAGCCCTACCTGCCAGCTTATCTTTCACTTCGTCCGTAACCTTGGCACCAGTCAGATTATAACCCACAAACCATTTTGGGCCACCGCCGACCGTCGAAATTTTCAACAGAAAGTTAGTAGTCAATTTTTCGGGGTTATCCATATACTTACCCAAGTAAACCTTTGCAGCAGAAGCATTACCGTTGATCAGAGTTGCAAAGCCACTTGCTCTGGTATCATCCATACTGTCCGCGAATAACATCATAGAAGCCGCCTTCAGGTTGCGAAGCTCCGTAACCACATTGGAGGCCTCCGCCGAAGCCGTAGCAGAGCCGCTGGAAAGCAGCATAGCCGCCGCCAAAATTCCGATAATAACGATAACGATCAACAACTCAACCAACGTAAAACCTTTCCGCACTTTAACCATAATAATTCCTCCTCGTAATGTTTGCCCCTCTATGGAGCTTATGTCTGAAAGTATAAGGCTTATTTGCCCTCAATCAATAGGTCTTAAGAATCAATGATTGTTTTATTCTGTACCTTTTATACTTTCTATGAATTCATCCAATATCTTCACTTTACCGAGCGACCATCCAGATAGAATTATGAGTATCTTCAAAATAAGTCGTCAAGTTACTTGGAACTGTAGTGGTGCTCGTCGATCCCAGGAGTCCGGTAGTTTGGGCCCTTCCCGCCAGCTTCTGTTTAACTTCGTTCGTAACCTTGGCGCCGGTCAGGTTATAACCCACGAACCATTTTGTACCCCCGGTAGCGGCATAGTTATCCTCCACTTTAAACAAAAAGTTCTCGTTCAATTTTTCCGGGTTATCCATGTACTTAGCCAAAAAATCCTTTGCCTCGCCATTGTTGATTGAGGTCGCAAAGCCACTTCCTCTGGCTTCATCCATGCTGTCTATGAAGAGCATCAACGTGGCCGCCTTCAGGTTGCGAAGTTCGGTAACCACATTGGAAGCCTCCGCCGCAGCCGTCGCGGAACCGCTGGAGAGCATCATCGACGACGCCAGAATACCAATAATCACAATAACGATCAGCAACTCCACCAACGTGAAACCTTTACGCATTTTCACCATAATCACCTTCTCAGTCAAAATTTTGGCCCATACTGCAATGAGGCCACCATGAAAGTATAAAGGGATTATAGACCTCTCTACAATGAGCCTTAAGGCCTGACGTGATTAACCCATTTGCTGCATGGCCGAGGTCATGGGTCCGAAAATGGCCATGGCAATCAACGCCACGATGCCGCCCACGAAGATGATCATGATGGGCTCCATCAAGGACGTCATGGCTTTGATCTGCTCGTCCAATTCCTGGTCGTACCAGGTTGCCACTTTTTCCAGCATGTCGTCCAGGTGCCCCGTCTCCTCTCCGATGCGGATCATCTGGCAGACCAAAATGGGGAATATTTTGGCCGCTCGCGCCGCGTCGCCCAGGTTGCTTCCGCGCTTCGCGGCCTCCAGCAGGTCCTCGAAACCCTTTGCGATCAAGGCGTTGCCCGCCACCTCTCTGGCCATTTCCAGTCCGCGAAGGATGGGAACGCCAGCCGAGACCAGGGAGGCCAGGGTTTGGGTGCAGCGGGCCATGACGGACTTGAACACCAACCCCTTGATGACCGGCGCCTTGAGCTTGAAGGCGTCCATCATGGGTTTGGTGGTCTTGCTGGAACACAGCCATATGAAAGAACTCACGCCCGCCACCGAAACACCGAGGATCATGGGCCATTGATTTTCGCAGAACTCGCCGAAGTCGAACATGGCCTGGGTCAGGGCGGGCAGTTCGATCCCCATTCCACTGAAGACCTGTTTGAACTTGGGCAGAATAAACGCGATGAACACGGCAACGACGCTGATTGCGAAAAAGATGACGAAGGAGGGATAGAACATCGCCGACTTGATTTTGCTTTTCAACGCCGCCTGTTTTTCCAGGAGTCCCGCCACCCGGTCCAAAGCGCTGTCCAAAATACCCCCCTCCTCGCCAGCCTGAACCAGGGAGGTCATCATGGTGTTGAAAACCGGCTGCTGCTTCATCACCTGACTCATGGGCAGGCCCTGATCGATGCCGTTCTTGACGGCGTTGACGGAGTCTCGGAAGATCAGGTTCTTTTCCTGCTCCACCACGATGTCCAGCGCCATGGTCAAACTGAGCCCCGCTTGCACCATGGTCGCCAACTGCCGGAAGAACACCATCTTTGTCTTGGGGGGGACCGTGCCGATGCGCTGCAATTTGTCGAAAATGGTCATGGTGCGCTTGTTGGCGATCATGGCCGCTCCGCCGCGCCCCGCTTGGTTGACGGACAGGGGCAGCATACCCTTCTGTCTCAGGGAATCCAGCGCTATTCCCTGATTGTCGGCCTCCAAAAGACCTTCTACGATTTTCCCGTCCGCGGCGCGAGCCTTATATCTGAAATTCATGGCACTCTCCTATATTAAAAGTCGATCGTCGGTCATCAATGTTATCTACAGTTATCACTATCTACATCCAGCATCTGTCTGCATCGATTTTCCCCGCCTAACGCCTTTTTGGCACCTAACGCGCTCCCTGCTGCTCCAGCAGAATACGCTGAAGGTCCTTGGGGTCGTAGGCGTAGGTCAGGGCGGCATCCAGGGACAATATTTTGTTTTTGACGAAAGCGGCCAAACTTTGCTCCATCGTGTGCATACCGACGTTGACTCCCGTCTGGATGAGGGTTTTGATCTGGTTGGTCTTGCCCTCGCGGATGCAGTTTCTCACCGCCGGGTTGGCGATCAGAAGCTCCGTCGAACAAATACGCCCCCCTCCCGACTCCTTTCCTTTGGGAATCAGTTGCTGAGAACAAATGCCCGTCAGAACCGTCGAGAGCTGAATACGGATTTGGGTTTGATGATGGGGGGGGAAAACGTCGATAATGCGGTCGATGGACTGTGCCGCGTCTTGAGTGTGAAGGGTTCCAAAAACCAAGTGTCCCGTTTCGGATGCGGTGATGGCCGCGCTGATGGTGTCCAGGTCCCGGAGCTCTCCTATCAGAAGAACGTCCGGGTCTTGCCGCAAAGCGCGCCTCAAACCCTCGGAGAAGCTCTCCGTGTCGCTGCCTATCTCCCTCTGGTGTACCAGGCACTTGGACGAACGATAAACGTACTCTATGGGGTCCTCGATGGTGATGATGTGGTCGTAGCGGGTATTGTTGATTTCGTTCAAAATCGCCGCCAGGGTCGTGCTTTTACCGTGCCCTGTGGGGCCTGTAACCAAAAAGAGCCCCCTGCGCCGCTTGCTGATTTCCTTCAACACAGGGGGAAGGCTCAGGTCGTCTATGGAGCGGATGTTCAGGGGAATCAAACGGAAGGCCGCCGCCATGTTGCGCGACTCGAAATAAGCGTTGCCCCTAAAGCGCGCCTCCAAATCGCCCAAAGCCTTGTAGGAGAAGCTGAAATCCAATTCGTTGGACGATTTGTACTTTTCCATCTGTTCGCTGGTCAAGATCGTCTGCAACGCTTGATCCACGTCATAGCCCGTAAGGGGTCCCACCTCCTCTACATATTGCAATCCGCCGTCGACTCGCATGGCGGGCGGAACACCCACACTGATATGCAAATCGCTGGCGTTTCTCCTGATAACCTCGCCCAATAGGGCTCTCAAATCCGCTGGCACATTAGACCCCTCCCGTATGCGGTATACCGACAGTGCTTTTAAAGAGTCGTTGCAAAAACTTCTTCTACACTCGTCAACCCCGCCAAAGCGTTGTTGATTCCAGACCTTCTCAGGGTTTTCATCCCTTTTGCTATGGCTTCGGCGCGGAGGACGATGTTGCTGGCTCCCTCCAAGATCATTTTCCTCAGGTCGTCGTCCACCAGCATGATCTCGTAAATACCTTTTCTTCCCTTATATCCCTGCCGGCACTCGTTGCAGCCCTTCGCTCTCCAGGCGTGGGAACCGTGAGGAACCTCCAGGGCGTCGCACATGTTGGGGTCCATTTCGTACTCCTCTTTGCAGAAGGGACAAAGTTTGCGGACAAGCCTCTGAGCGATGATCCCGGACATGGAGGCCGACACCAAAAACGGCGCCACTCCCATGTCGATCATTCGGGTTGCCGCGCTGGGGGCGTCGTTGGTGTGAAGGGTGGACAAAACGAAGTGTCCCGTAAGCGCCGCCCTGATGGCGATTTGAGCGGTTTTTTGGTCGCGTATCTCTCCCACCATGACCTTGTCGGGGTCCTGCCGCAGAATGGAGCGCAGCGCGGATTCGAAAGTCAGGCCCGCTTTTTCGTTGACGTGAACCTGGTTGATCCCGGCAACCGTAAACTCCACGGGGTCCTCCACCGTGATGATGTTCACGTCGGGCTGATTGATTTTCTCGAGGATGGAATAAAGGGTGGTGGATTTTCCGCTTCCCGTTGGCCCCGTAACCAGCATGATCCCCCAGGGCGTATTGCAGAAAATATCGATTTTTTCCATATCGTCCGGTTCCAAACCCAGACGTTCGAGCCCCACCGCCGAACTCTCCTGGTCCAAAATACGCAAAACCATTTTTTCGCCGTTCATGGTGGGCAGCGAGCTGACGCGAAGGTCGATGCGACGGCCCGCGACCTTGATCAGAATACGCCCGTCCTGGGGTTTTCTTCTTTCGGCAATGTCCATTCCCGCCATGATCTTCATTCGGGCGGAAACCGCCGGATGCAGGGCCACAGGGTAATCGAAGGCCGTGTAAAGCCCTCCGTCCACGCGATACCGTATGCGCGCGGTTTTTTCATAGGGCTCGACGTGAATGTCGGAGGCCCCTTCCCGGACTCCCTGATCCAAAACGTTGCTCACCAGCTGAATGACCGGAGCATCGTCGGCGCCGGCCTCTGAAGTTTCCGGAGCCACGTCGCTTTCGGTGTACATCTCCACGATAGCTTCTTCCAGGTTGCCTTGGAGGTTGTAGAGCCGTTCCAGATTGTTCCGGATCTCCGTGGTGGTCGTGATCCCGATCTTGAGGTCGCGCCCGGTGAGTATACGGACCTCGTCCTGGGCCAGAAGATCCAAAGGGTTGGCCATAGCGATCAGCAGCAGGTCTCCCTCGACTATGGAAAGAGGGATGAGCTGCAGCCGCTCGGAAACATGGCGGGGAACCGCTTTGATGGCCTCGGGCATGGGGCGGTAACGGGTCAGGGTGAACATCGGCAGCTTGAGCTGAGTCGACAACGCCTCCGCCAGCTTCACCTCCGTGATGATCCCCTCGCTTACGAGTATTTCTCCAAGGCGCTTTCCCGTGTATTTTTGTTTTTTGAGCGCATCCGCCAACTGCATGTCGGTGATGATGCCCGCTTGTACCAAGATATCGCCCAATTTAGGCTGGGAACGCATCATTTCCAGAATGTTCCCCGATACACCGACTTTCGGCGCAACCGAAACGGCAGGTACCGCAGCCGACGTCTGGACAGGGGCAGCCGCTGTCTGAACGGGAACAACCGCCGCCTGGGCAGGGGCAGCCGTCGCCTGAACAGGAGCAACCACTGTCTGGGCAGGAGCAGCCGTCGCCTGAACGGGAGCAACCGCCGTCTGGACAGGGGCGGCAACCGCCGTTTGAGGGGCGGCAATCGCGGCAGCTGCCGTTTGCGCAGGAGCGGCCTCCGTCGCCTGTACGCTGGCCACGGTCGCTGCGGAGGACACAGGCGACGCCACTGTCGCCGGCTGCATGAAGGTATCGACGATGGGCTCGGTAAAGGGCCCCACTGTCTGAGGCACTTCAACCGACGAAATATCCACGGACGGCTCCAGCAAGGGGGCCCCGAATCCCAGCGCCTCCAGGGAGGGAAGAGGAGGAGGGGAGTCGGGGGACTCAGAAAGTCCGGAGGCGAGGGTGTCGGAAACCGGCTCGGTCGTGTCGATCAGCGGAAGATCTAGGGAAGATTGCGTACCGCTTGTAATCGCAACCAAAGCCGAGTAGATATTTTGCTCCGTGGCGAGGGCGAACTTTATGTTGAGCATCGTCTCCATCCGCAACTCGTCCTTGACCAGATCGTTCAAGGGGTCGGAGATGGCCACCAGGAGCGTGCTTCCGTTGTTCTGGAGTTCCAAGGGGAAAACTCCCAGGCGCTCCATCAGCGATTTGGGCAGGGCGTTGATGGCGGATATGTTGCCCAGATACTCGTTGACGTTGACCACGGGCAGCATAAACTGCAACCCCAAGGCCTCCGTGACCTGCTGATCCGTCAAGACCCCTTTTTCGACCAACAACTCGCCCAATTTGTTGTTGGAACCTACCTGATCCCTCAAGGCTTCCTCGAGTTGAGCCTGGGTGATGCTGCCCGCGTCGAGAAGAATTTCTCCAATTTTTTTCCTTGTATCCATACTCTGCCTCCCAAAATTAAGGCAATTTTATTTATTTCATTGCTGCTTATCGCTGCCGTCGTAAAACCTGCCACCGCCCGTAAACATCCCTTCAAATTCAAGCTCAAGACAAGCTCAGGAGGGCGGAACTCGCTCGGCCCCTACGGGGTCCTGTCGCGAGTTTGAACGATCACCCTTATCCTACGCACATGCCAGAAACAAACATGGGCCTATCGGGCCGAGGCATAAGGTCGTGACATAGGATCCAGGCATAGGTCGAAGCTAGATTCGAAACATCTGTCACCTGTCTTGCGCCTTACTTCCCAATAAAGATATTGCCCTCGAAAAGACAGTATCTTCAATCAAAAAAGACAGTATCTTCAATAATACACCATGAATCTCCGTTTTTGCGAAGAAGGGCGGAAGATTCGAGATATTTTTTATAATTTTTATTATATACCGAGTATCTCTCTATAATCCAGACGTTCGAGGGAGCAGAGGCAATAAACATTCCGTAAACCTTCAAGATCGAGGGGGCGGAGCCCGTGGGTAAAGAATTCAGGAGATTCGCAAATATTTTTTAAAATGTTTTTCAACCTATTTTCCAAAAATATTTTCACACATATTTTTAAAGAGTGGTCGCAAAGACCTCCTCCATACTGGTCAAGCCGGCTAAAGCATTGTTGATGCCCGACTGGCGAAGCGTTTTCATACCTTTTCCGATCGCCGCTTCTCGGATTTGAAGGTGATTTGCCTGCTCTAGTATCATCCTTCTCAGGTCATCGTCCATCGTCAAAATTTCGTAAACACCCTTTCTTCCTTTGTAGCCATTCCGGCATTCGTTGCACCCTTTGGCCCTCCAGGCGTGGGATCCGCGGGGAATTTTGAGGGCGTCGCAGGTGTAGGGATCCACCTCGTACTCCTCCTTGCAGAACGGGCACAATTTTCTGACGAGCCTTTGGGCGATCACGCCGCAAACGGAGGCCGCCACCAGATAAGGAGGTACGCCCATGTGGACCATGCGGGTCAAGGCGCCGGGGGCGTCGTTGGTGTGCAGGGTCGAAAGCACAAAATGACCGGTAAGGGCCGCTCTTATGGTAATCTGTGCGGTCTCCTGGTCGCGGATTTCTCCCACCATGATCTTGTCGGGGTCTTGCCTCAAAATGGAGCGCAAAGCGGAGTCGAAATTTACGCCCGCCTTTTCGTTGACGTGGATTTGGCTGACACCGTCCAGCGAGTATTCCACGGGATCCTCCACCGTGACGATATTGATGTCCATGTGATTGATTTTTTCCAGGATGGAGTAGAGGGTCGTCGATTTACCGCTCCCCGTGGGGCCTGTGGCCAAGAGTACGCCCCAGGGGATCCCGCAAAAAGAGTTGATTTTTTCCATGTCGTCCGCTTCCAGGCCCAACCGATCGAGCCCCACGGCCGAATTTTCCTGGTCCAGAATCCGCAAAACGATTTTTTCGCCTCGGGTGGTGGGGACGGAGCTGGCTCGAAGGTCGATGAAACGCCCCGCCGTTTTGACCAAAATGCGTCCGTCCTGGGGTTTTCTTCTCTCCGCGATGTCCATGCCCGCCATGATTTTTATGCGCGCGGAAACGGCCGAGTGCAGCGTCAGGGGATAATCGAAGGCCTCGTAAAGGACCCCGTCCACCCGAAAACGGATGCGCCCGATTTTTTTACAGGGTTCCACGTGGATATCCGAGGCCCCTTCCCTGACGGCCTGCCTCAAAACGTTGCTGACCAGTTGGATCACAGGAGCGTCGTTGGCCTGGGCCTCCATAAAGTGGTCCGTCGCAAGGGGCTCGAAGTCTTTGATTTCTACGATAGCGTCCTCGAGGTTCCCCTGAAGGTCGTAAAATCGGTTCAGATTGTTGTGAATTTCCGTGGGCGTCGTGATGCACAGCTTGAGATCGTACCCCGTAAGAATGCGTATTTCGTCTTGCGCCAAAAGATCCAAGGGATCGGCCATAGCCAGGAGCATCGTGTCTCTTTCGATGGAAAGGGGAACGAGCTGCAAACGCGCGGCCGCGCTGCGCGGCACCCGCTTGAGGGCTTCCGGCATGGGAGTGTAGCGCGTCAGCATCAAAAAAGGGTATCCCAACTGCTCCGATAAGGCCTCGGCCAGCTTCACTTCCGTAACGAACCCCATGGAAAGCAGGATTTCCCCCAAACGCAGGCCTGTCTGGGTCTGTTTTTCCAGGGCGACGGCCACCTGTTCCTCGGTGACGGTTCCCCATCGCACAAAAATTTCCCCTAATTTGAGTTTCTCTAATTTAGGCTTCTCTAATTTGGGCTTCTCTTTCGTTTTTTCTTTTTGTATACCTTGTATGCCGGAAATTTTGGAAGATGACGTCTCGGGCGTTATCTCAGGCGCTGGATGAAGCGGTGTGTCGGGTTCTCGGCTCGGCCGCTCCGGTGGGGAGGTTCCTTGGGATTCGGAAACGAGCCCGGCCGTCTTTTTCGATAATTGGAGAGTCCGGCCTCGGTCCGCCGTTGCCGCCAGCGCGGCGTCGATGTCTTGCTCCGTTGCCAGAGCGAATTGAATTTCACAGGAGACCGCCGCGCGTATTTCCTCCCGCGTCGCGAGATCCAGCGGATCGGCGATCGCCACCCACAGCACGCCGTCCCGCAGTCCCAGGGGGAAAGCCCTTTGACGTTCCGCCATGGTTCTCGGCAGAAAGCCCAATCCTCCCGGGTCAGCAAGGCACTCGTCGAGCCCCACCACGGGCAGGGAAAATTGTATCCCTAAAGCCTCCGTCACCTCTCGTCCTTGTAAAATTCCTTTCGCCACAAGGATCTCGCCCAACAGACTGCTGGAATCCACCTGATCCCTGAGGGCGTCTTTCAACTGAGCCGTCGTGAGACGCCCCATTTCGAGAAGAATCGCGCCTATCTTTTTTTTCTTGTTCATGCTCTGACCTCGATCGGTTTTCATATAAAAAAGTGGAACCCAGGGAAGTCGGACTCCTTGGATTCCGTTGCTCGGGTTCTATTTTTAATGGGAGTACACGTCTATATCAGGCTCATCAGACGGGGCAGGAAAAGCGTCAGGGTCGGGAAGGCGCAGAGAAACGCCAGAGCCAATATTGCCGCGATGATCAAGGGAATGGCAGGACGCGATATTTGTTCCATCGTCAAGCCGCTGATACGCGCACCCACGAAGAGGTTGACCGCCACGGGGGGCGTAACCTGCCCGATGGCCAAGTTGACCGTCATGACGACGCCGAACCATATCGGGTCCCACCCCAGAGTGCGGATGATGGGGATGAGGATCGGCAGGAAGATGTACATGATGGAGTTTGCGTCCAGCAGCATTCCGGCAAAAAGAAGAATGATGTTGATCATCAGCATGATGATTGCAGGATTGCTCGACACACCCAACAGGAGCCCAGCGATTTTGTCGATGAGCCCTACGGTGGCTCCCAGCCAGGAATAAAGCCCGGCGCAGGCCACGACCAGCATAACGACTGCCGTGGAGATCACGCTCTCGGTCAGGATTTCATGCAGTACCCTGAAAGTCAGAGTCCGGTAGATGAATACGCCCACGAAAATTCCATAAAAAGCAGCGACGGCTGCCGCTTCCGTAGGTGTAAACACTCCTCCGTAGATGCCGCCCAAAATGATGACCGGGGTCATCAGTCCCCAAAAAGCATCGCGCAACGCCTTCAAAACAACGGATGTGCTACCTCTCGGCTCGCCCCTGTAACCGCAACGGCGGCTGACGCCGTAAACCGTGACGCACAGGAACGCCGCGACGATGATTCCCGGAACGATGCCCGCCGCGAACATAGCCCCCACCGACTGTTGCATGATGTCGCCGTAAACGATGAAAGAAATGCTGGGCGGGATGATAATGGCGAGTCCCGACGCGACGGAAACCGTTGCCGTGGCGAATGCCTTGTCGTAACCGGCGTCGGACATGCTGGGAATGAGAATCAAGCCGATAGCGGCTACCGTCGCCGGGCCGGAGCCGCTGACGGCGCCCCAGAACGCCGCAACAATAACCGTCGCCACAGCAAGCCCGCCGGTCACATCGCCGACGATCTGTTTTATCAGCCCGACGATACGCTCGGCGATGCCGACCTTTTCCATGATAATGCCCGCAAGAATGAAAAAGGGAATGGCCAGAAGGGGAAATTTTGCGATCCCGGCGTAGAAGCTGTAGGAAAGCATTTGGTACCCCATATCCCAGAACCACACGACGGTGATGGTCGCCATGCCCAGGGCGACGCCGATGGGGACGCGCACCACCAAGGGAACGAGGAAAAGGGCCAAAGTCCAGAACACGGGGTCTTTCAGCAAAGGCATTGAGGTACCTCCTTCAATAGCTGCCGTCCCGCACAATGTCGCGGCAGGACTGCAATATCCGCACGATGATCAATACCGAGAACACCGGAATGCCCGCGGAATAAATGGCCGTTGGGATCGCCAGCGCCTCCGACGTGACACCCAGATCCATTTCGTCTAGTACTTGAATACTCCCCAGCCAAGTGAGCAGTGAGAAAAAAACGACGCACATGGTGTTGGCGATCAGAAAACTGACCTTTTTCAGCGAGAGAGGCATAAAATCATAGATGAACGTCATTGCCAGATGGGCGTTCCTACGAAAAGCTATGGATGTTCCCAGCAGGACGATCCACACGAACATGCTGACCGTAATTTCCTCCGTCCACGCCAGAGGATAGATGATAACGTAACGCGTCACCACATTGGCAAACGTCACCGAAACCATAACAGCCAAGAAAAAAGCTCCGACGATTTCTTCGAAATGGTCGCATATTTTTCGAAACAACTATCTGCACCTCCTAACGAAAAAGGGGGAGGAGAATTCCCCTCCCTCATAAGCAAAACCTTGGAAATTTATCCCTAATCCTGTCAGGACTGCGGCCTCTGCCAGAGCTTGGGTATGCTCTTCTACTTTACAGCGGCCATATCTTCCTCTGCAGCCTTGACCAGCTCTTCACCGATCGTTTTCCGCCACGAATCGACAAGGGTCTTCGTCAGCTCGACGAACTTCTGTGTCTCCTCCGGCGTCAGGTTCGTCACAACCATGCCGACCCTTTCAAGCTCTGCATTCCAGTTCGTGATTTCGGGAGCTTTGCCGATACTCTTCAGGTACTCGAGGTTCTTGCCTCCGTCGTTCTCGTCGATACCCACCCGGGCGAGGGCGATCTGGTAAGCTGCCGCGTCCTTCGCCGCCTTCAGGATCAATTCCTGATCTTCAGGAGTGAAGGACTCCCAAACTTTGGGGTTCACGACGAACATAGTGGGGTCGCCCATGTAGTGCCAGTTGGTTATGTATTTGTTGTAATCGTAGACTTTATTGGGGTAAATAATGTTGATAGGGTTTTCCTGCCCATCGATGACACCTTGTTGCAAAGCGCTCATCGTGTCGCTCCACGGCATGGCGATGGGGTTGGAACCCAATGCCTTAAATGTGTCGAGGAAGAGGGGGCTGCCGACGACGCGCATTTTCAATCCTTGAAGGTCCTCTGGGGAATGAATTTCTTTTTTTGCGTTCGTCAATTCACGGAAGCCATTCTCGCCGAAGCAGAGAAATTTACCTCCCTTGTCCTCAATGGCTTTCGCGACCAGTTTCCCTGCCTTGCCGTTCGTAATGGCGTCGAGAGCCTTATAGCGGTCGGGTTGTCCCGCGATGAAGAACGGCAACGCGAAAAGGTTCAGCTCGGGGATCTGAGGCGAGTAGTTGATCGTGGACTGACAGGCGAAGTCGATGGTACCGTTGCGAAGCAGCATAAAGGCGTTCGTCTGCTTACCTGTGGTCAATTGCGAGTTGGGGTAGACCTTGATGTTGATCTTGCCCTCGCTGCGCTCTTTCACCAGATCCGCGAAGTATTGAGCGCCCATACCCCAGCCCGTGGAAAGGCTCGGGACGATGTCGAGCTTATATTCGTCCTTGTACGCCGCCGACGCCGGAGAAACGAAAACGCTCAAACACACTGCCACCAACATTAAAACCATTACTTTTTTCATTTGCATACTGCCTCCTCGTCAATTTTCTGCCCTTTCGGCAGATGGTTTACGAACTCGTTGGTTACCGCCACTCATTAAAAAGACAGAGAACGCATGGATTTAATTTCCTTTCATTATACCCCCTTCGACGTTCAATACCTCCGAGGTCATGAAACTGGCGTAGTCGGAGGCTAAAAACAAGATGACGTCCGCAATTTCCTCAGGGTCCCCCAACCGCTTCAGGAGAATGCTGTCGGCGGTCGCCTTGCGGAGATCTGCCGGCATATCGGCGAGCATCGGCGTGTCTGTGGGACCGGGGCAGATGACGTTGACGTTGACCCCGAAGGGTCCCGCCTCTCTGGCGATACCTTTGGAGTAGGAGATCACCGCCGCCTTGGAAGCTCCGTAGAGCAAATTCCCGAAAAATCCGCCGCCGGTCTTGGCCGCGATCGAGGATAAATTGACGATCTTACCGTACCGCCGTTCCATCATTCCCGGCAGAACACTGTGACAACAGTTGAAAACTCCCTTGGCGTTGATGTTCATGACTCGATCCCAATCGGCGTCCGTACACTCCATGCAGGGTTTGGTAAAGACGATGCCCGCGCAGCAGACCAAGATGTCCACCTTACCCCATTCCGCGGCAACGGCGTCCATAATGCCCCGAATTCCCGCCATGTCCGCCACGTCGGCCTTGTGGAATCGGGCCGTCCCGCCATCGGCCGCAATGGCATCGCAGGCGGCCTTTCCCGTGTCCTCCAGCATGTCGAGAATGGCGACTTTAGCCCCCAATTCGGCGAATTTTTTGCTGGCGGCGGCGCCAATGCCCCGCGCTCCACCCGTCAGTACGGCCACCTTACCGGTAAAATCGAATTTCATAGTCACGACAAAAAACCTCCTCAATTCAATCTCAGGGGGGCAGAGCTCGTGCGGCTGCTTTGCAGTCCTTCCTGGCCCCCCTGAAACCCCTTGATTCAAGCTCAGGGGAGCGGAGCCTTATTTTTTCAGAAAATCCGGCAGCCAGGTACAGACGCTGGGAACGTAGGTGATCAAAAACAAAGTGGCCAAGCCCACCAGGAAAAACGGGAGAGTCTCCACAAGAGAGCGCTCCAGTTTTTCCTCCGCGATATCGTTGCCCAAAAGCAGAGCCGCCCCCACCGGTGGGGTCAAAAGGCCCAAACACAAGTTGAAGGACAGGATGATCCCGAAGTGCAGCGGGGAGACTCCTACCTTGGTGACCAAAGGAACGAGAATCGGGACCAGAATGACGATGGCGGCGTTGGCCTCCATCAGGCAGCCCACGATCAGGAGCAAAACGTTGACCAAAAAGAGGATGAGGTTTTTCGATGAGGTGATTCCAAGGATGGCGGCGGATAGAGCTTCGGGCAGACGAGACGTGACAATGACCCAGCTCGATGCCTTCGAAGCCGCCAAAATGAACATAATCGTGGAAGTCGCCACGGCCGATTCGCAGAGAATACCGTGAATTTGCGACAATTTCAGGTCGCGGTAGATAAAGAGCCCCACTACCAGCGAATACACCACGGCCAGCACGGAGGCCTCCGTGGGCGTGACGATGCCCGAAAAAATGGCCCCTAAAACCACCACCGGCATGATGAGGGCCCAGAAACCCTCTCTCGCGTAACGACGGGCCGTCCCTCTGGGCGCGCGTTCGTGCCGGGGAAAGTTCCGGCGCCGGGAAATAATATAGGCCGTAGCGCACAACGCCAGCCCCAAGATGACGCCAGGGGTGGCGGAGGCCAGGAAAAGGTCACTGATGGACATGGAGAGAGCCGCCCCGTACACGATCAAGGTGATGCTGGGCGGGATGATCGGGCCGCAGACCCCCGCGGACGAGGACACGGCCGCGGCAAACCCGGCGGGGTAACCTTCCTTTTTCATGGCAACGATGGTAATGCCCCCGATAGCCGCTACCGTGGCAACGGCGGAGCCGGAGATGGCGGCGAAAAACATGGACGCCACGACGGTCACCATCGCCAAACTGCCCGACACCCAGCCGACCAAGGCGTTGCAGAAGCGGATCAGTTTCTGGTTGATCCCTCCCGCCGTCATCAAGTTGCCGGCCAGAATGAAAAACGGAATGGCCATGATGGGGAAGGAGTCGATGCCGGAGAAAAACTGCTGGGGAATGAGAATCAAGGGAAACGAGCCGTTGTACAGAAGCGCCAGCAGCGTGGCCACGCCCAAAGCGTAGCCGATGGGCATTCCCAGAAGACTGAGGCCCAGAATGGAAAAGATGAGAAGGCTATGCACCGTCCGCTACCTCCTGTCTTTGCGGGGATTTCCGCAAAAGATTCCAGAAAATATTCCAAGTGTCTTCCAGAGTGAAGAGGATCATGGACGCGGCGCCGACAGGGATGGCCACGTAGACGTAACCCATGGGGATCTCCAGGCCCGTGGAGTTTTGAAGCATCGTCATTTGGGAAAGATCGGCGCCCTTGTACCCCAAAATGACGAAAAAAAGCAGAGCGAGGGCGCGCATCGCCATTTCGACGGCAAATTTCAAAGGGTACGGCAATTTGTTCAAGAAAAAATCGATGTTCATGTGACGGGCGCGCCGCGTACCCACCGAACCCGCCAGCATGACGAGCCACACGAAAGAATAACGCGCCAGCTCCTCCGACCAGGCGTTGGCCTCGGCGAAGGCGTACCGGAGAACGATCTGATAAGAAATGGAAAAAACCATGACGGCAAAAAAGCAGGAAGCCAAAACTCTCAAAATTTTCTCCAGCACGTCCAGAATGCGGGTGAACACTCACACCACTCCTTTACAGACCACAATTTCCTGGCCACGAAATTAGAAGGTCCAGGGGCCCACGACCCGGGTCCATGACCCCTGGCGGGGTTTGGGGCGCGGAGCCCCGAGATTCTGGTCTTCAGTTCACGGCTTGGATTTCGGCGACGATCTCTTTCAGGTCGGGGAAGGACTCGATGATCCCCTTCACTCTTTCCCGAAGGGGCGCTGTGTCGATAGGAACGACCTCCACGCCCTTTTCCTGGAATTTTTTGACGTACTCGGCCTCCTGCTCGATGGAGTAGTTCGTGCGCCAAGCCCCGACTTCGTTGGCCGCCTCGATCAGAGCGTCCTGAATCTCCTTGGGCAGCCCGTTGAAGTAGGCCAGGTCGAAAATGAACACGTCGTTGCTGAAGACGTGGCGCGTCTCGATCAGGAAGGGGCAAACTTCATAAAAAGCGTTGCTGTAGTTGTAATCCAACGGGTTTTCCTGGGCGTCCACGGTCCCCTGCTGCAGGCCCGTGTAAATTTCCGTCGCCGCCATGGGCGTGGGGGCCGCGCCCAAGAGCTCCCAAGTCGTCAGGTACATTTTGAGCTGCGGAGCGCGGATTTTAAGGCCCTTCAGCTCCTCCAGGCTCGTGAACTTCTTCTTGCTGGTGACGTAACGGGCCCCTCGATATTGGGCTCCCAGGAGCTTGAAGCCCCCGTCGGAACCGATTTTGTCGAGAAGAGCGAGGCCCGTCTCTCCGTACCAAACTTTCTTGAAGTGCTCAATATCGCGGTAAAGGTAGGGATAGGGGTCCACCGCGGCAAATTTCGTGTAGGGCTCAATAGTCCCCACGCTCTCGATGACGATGTTGACAATCCCGGGCTTCAATCCTTCAATGGTGACTCGCCAATCTCCCAGCGTACCTCCGGAGAACACCTCTATTTTGGCGGCTCCGTTGGTCTTTTTCTCCACCAGTTCCGCGAGCTTCAAAGAGGCCACGTCCCGAGGATCGCCGGAGGGCGTGACGTTGGCCAGACGCATGACAATAGGCGCCGCCCAGGCGGACGAGGCGACGAAAACCAACACCAGCGCAAACGACAGAACAAAACCGAATTTCTTCAACACAGTACACAACCTCCCCGATAATATTCCGAAAAGAGCGCGAAGGCCCTTCTCGGTATGACTTACGTGAGGACCTGCTACGTCCCCCCGAGCCTTAAACGGTTTTCGAGGTCTTGGGCAAGTGGATCGCCCTTCCCCAGGAGGCCAGCGCGGCCTCGCCGACGGCCTCGGACACTGTGGGGTGCGCGTGGAGGGTGGAGACGATTTCCTCCAAGGTCGCCTCCAGCCGGAGGGCCAAACCTCCCTCTCCGATCATGTCGGTGGCGGGCCCTCCTACGATGTGAACGCCCAGCACCTCCCCGTAACGGTCTTCCGAGACGATCTTGATCATGCCGTCGGCGTCTCCCGAAAGAACGCTCTTGCCGTTGGCGGCCAGGGGAAAACGACCGACCCGGACTTTGCCCCCCGTTTTGAGGGCGGCCTCCTCCGACAGCCCCACGGACGCCACGGCGGGCAACGTGTAGATGGCGCTGGGCACCGTTTTGTAGTCCATGACCGTCGGATGGCCCATGATGTTCTCCGCGGCCACCTCGCCCTCCCGGGAGGCCACGTGGGCCAGCATGATGGGGCTTGCGCAGTCCCCTATGGCGTAGACGTTGGGAACGCCGGTCTCCATACGATCGTTGACGACGATACGTCCTCGCTGGGTCTCCACACCGGCGGCCTCCAAGCCCAGCCCTGAAGTTCTCGGTCTGCGGCCCGTGGCCACCAGCAGCTTCTCCACGTCGATTTTCACCGGCCCCGAGGCGGCGGTGACGTCCAGCACCAGCGCCTTTCCCTCCCGGGTCACCCTTTCGAGGCGCGCCCCCGTGTGGAAGACCACGCCTTTCGACTCCAAGGAGCGGCGCAGGATCGCGGCGGCCTCTCCGTCCACGTTGGGCAGAATCTGGGGCAGCATCTCCACCACGGTGACGGAGACGCCGAAGGACGCGAATACGGAGGCGAACTCCACCCCGATGACGCCGCCGCCTGCAATGGCGATACTTTTGGGCAAAGTGTCCAGGGACAGCGCCCCGTCGCTGGTGACGATATCCGGGTCCTTCAGGTCGAGTCCCGGAATGGGAGGGATCGAGGACTCCGAGCCTGCGGCGAGAACCACGGCGTCGGCCTCTATTCTCCGGCGCCCCTCGCTCCCCGCGACCTCGACCGCGGAGGGCGCTGTCAAACGCCCTTCTCCATAAACGCACTCCACGCCGTTGGATTTCAGAAGGCCCTCCACCCCACTGACCAGGTGGTTGACGACACCTTCTTTGCGCCGTTCGATAGTCGGCCAATCGAAGCGCAGGTTGTCGGCAAAAATGCCGATACCCGGCCCCTCGTTCTTCATGGCCGTGTAGAGCTCCGCCGAGTGCAACAACACTTTTGTGGGAATGCAGCCCACGTTCAGGCACGTTCCCCCCAGTCTCTCCTTCTCGATCACGGTCACGGCGGCACCCAACTGGGCCGCGCGGATTGCGGCCACGTACCCTCCGGGCCCTCCGCCGATGACGACCACACGTTTGCTCACGGTGCCACCCCGCTTAGAGAAGGAACAGGTCGGGATTTTCGACGAGTTCTTTAAGCTGAGACAGGAAGCGGGCGCCGTCCGCTCCATCCACGAGACGATGGTCGGCGGAGAGGCAGAAAGTCGCCACCGGGCGCACGACAACGCTTCCCTCCACGGCCACGGGCTTGCCCGTCGTCGTTCCTACACCCAAGATGGCGGCCTCCGGCGGGTTGATAATCGGGGTGAAGGCGCCGATGTCCATCATGCCCAGGTTCGAGATCGTGAAAGTGCCTCCCGTCATCTGGTCGGGAGCGAGGCCCCCGCCCCGGGCCTTTTCCACTAGCTCCAGGCGTTCTTCCGCAATTTTCGTCAGGCTCTTGGACTCCACGTTCTTGATGTTGGGGACCAGCAGTCCGCCCGTCAGCGCCACGGCAAAACCGATATTGACGGCGTCGTGGAGGATGAAGGCTTTGATCTCGCCCTCGGCGGTCTCCACCGAGGCGTTGACCATTGGGTTCTCCAGCAGCAGTTTGGCGCAGAATTTCATCAGAATGTCGTTGACGGAGATTTTGACCTTCGCGTTCTTCTTCTCCAGTCTTTCGTTGTAGGCGGCGCGCAGTTTGTTCAAAGCGGTCATGTCCACGTCGGCGTAATAGCAGACCGAGGGGATCGTGGTAACGCTCTGAAGCATTCTTTCGCCGATGATGCGCCGCATGGCCGTGGCGGGAACGCGGCGGAAATCGCCGTCTCCGGCGGACGGAACTCCCGAAAGAGCCGTCTTGGCCTGAACGTCGGCCTTCATCACGCGCTTGTCCGCGTCGAAAGACTCCAGAGGAATGCCCGCCTCGGCCGCCATCTTCGCGGCGACGGGGGATGCTTTCACGCCACGGGCCGCGTCGAGAACGTCCCGGGCCACAACCCAGCCCCTGGGGCCCGTTCCTGCGAGAGCCGACAGGTCGACGCCCTTCTCCCGGGCAAGTTTTTTTGCCTTCGGCGAGCAGGAGCGAGCCCCTGCACCCGTTTGCTTCGCGGCCGTGGACGGGAGGGGGGAAGAATCCGGCTGCGGGGCGGCGGATGGAACGGAAACTGGAGCGGCGGCGGGAGCTTGTCCTTCCACTTGTTCTCCCTGAGCGCCGATGAGGCCGATAGGCGCGCCCACCGGCACCTCTTCCCCTTCTTTGACCGTAATTGCAAGCAGAACCCCGTCCGCCGGGCTCTCCACGTCCACCGTAAGTTTGTCCGTGGCGACGACGTAGAGCAGTTCTCCCTTTTTGACGGCGTCTCCGACTTTCTTTTTCCATTGCTGCACCGAACCGCTGTTCATCGTGAGCCCCAGCTTCGGCATGGTGATCGTCGTTGCCATAGTCGAACCTCCGGACTACAAAATCTTCTTGACGGCGTCGTAGATGGTGTCCGCCGTGACGCGGTAAGCCTGCTCCAGGGGACGGGCGAAGGGAATGGGGCTGAAGGGAGCGCCTACCCGGGCGACGGGCGCGTCCAAATATTCCAATCCCTCTTCGACGATCGTGGAGACCACCTCCCCGGCGAATCCCCCCTGCTTCACGGCCTCCTGGGCGACGCACAGCCGGCCGGTCTTCGCGACGGACTTCAAAACAGCCTCCTTGTCCCAGGGGGAGATGCTGCGAAGGTCGATGAGCTCCACGCTGATTCCCTCGGCGGCCAGCTTGTCCGCGGCCTTAGCGGCGTGGTGCATCATCATGGACCAGGACACGAGGGTCAGGTCCGTCCCCTCCCGGTCGATGCGCGCCTTGCCGATTTCCACGAGGTGCTCTCCCTCCGGAACGTCGCCCTTCATGGAGAAAAGTCCTTTGTGCTCGAAATAAATGACGGGATTGTCGTCGCGGATGGCGGATTTGAGAAGCCCCTTGGCGTCCGCCGGGTTGGAGGGGATGACGACCTTCAGTCCGGGAATGTGCGCGAACCAGGCCTCGACGCACTGAGAGTGCTGAGCCGCCGCCTGATTGATGATGCCGTCCGGGGCCCGTACCACCACGGGAACGGTCTTCTGCCCGCCGAACATGTAATGGACCTTGGCCATCTGGTTGAATATTTCGTCCATGCAGACGCCCATGAAGTCGGCGAAGTGCATGTCCGCCACGGGCCGCATCCCCGCCAGGGCGGAGCCCACCGCCACGCCGATGATGGCCGTCTCGCTGATGGGGGTGTCCTTCACCCGGTCGCCGAACTTGTCGGGCAGTCCCTTGAACTGGCCGAAGATGCCGCCCTGCCTAGCGATGTCCTCGCCCATGACGTAGATCGACCCGTCGCGGCTCATTTCCTCTTCCATCGCCTCCAGTGTAGCCTGGGAGAACGTAATGTTTTTCATAATACTCACCTCGAATTTACACGTAAAGGTCCGCGAACAACTCGGACGCGGCCGGTTCCGGCGACTCCTGCGCAAATTTCAAAGCGGAGGCGATCATGGCGTCCACCTTGGCCTGAATTGCGTTCAATTCGTCGGGTCCGAACACGCCGGCCGTCTTTTTCTCGAAAAGCATGATGGGGTCGCGTTCGTCGATGTTTTTCTGAACTTCCTCCCGGGTGCGGTATTTCTCGGGGTCTCCCACGAAGTGGCCCTTGACGCGGTAGGTTTTGCACTCCAGGAAAGCCGGGCCATTTCCTCCTCGGATATGCTCCACAAGCCTCTGCGCGCCCTCATAGACGGAAAAGACGTCGTTGCCGTCCACGATCACGGCGGGCATGTCGTAGCCGTAGGCCCTTTGGGCGATGTCGGCCACGGAGGTCGCGGTACGGTAGGGGGTGGTGGAGGCGTACTCGTTCATCTCGCAGACGAACAGCAGAGGCAGTTTCCAGACCGAGGCCATGTTGGCGGCCTCGTGGAAAGTCCCGCGGTTGCTGGCGCCGTCTCCGAAGAACACCACGGAGATGTCCTTCTTTCCCTGGAGTTTCAAAGCCAGGGCCGCGCCGGCCGCAAGGTTGTAGCCCCCGCCCACCACGCCGTTGGCCCCCAGCATCCCCACGCTGAAGTCGGCGATGTGCATGGAGCCTCCCTTGCCCTGGCAGTAGCCCGTCTTTTTCCCGTAGATCTCGGCCATCATGCGGTTCAGGTCCGCGCCCTTGGCGATGGTATGCCCGTGTCCCCGATGGGTGCTTTCGATGTAGTCCTTGGCGGTGAGATTGGCCATCACTCCCGTGGCAACGGCCTCCTCTCCGATGTACAGGTGTACGAAGCCGGGAATCTCGCCCCCTAAAAATTTCTCCTCCACCGTGCGCTCGAACTTGCGGATTTTGAACATCGTCTCGTAAAAAGACGAGAGCCGTTCCTTCCCGTACTCTTCCACAGGAACCTCCGCCGAAATTTTGACGATATTTGGCGCCTCCATTTTCAAACCTCCCTATAATTTACGCGTAACGCACACTCTGCTCAGGAATCGTAAACCTGGGAAAGCTGCGATTTGCCGAAATTGATATGATCGTACACGGCGTGCCATATTCTCGATGTGTCTCCCGACTTCACGGCCTCGAAAATGCTTCGATGGCCTTCGTAAGAGGTTTTCACGGCCGCGAGGTTTTTCAAGATGGCGAACCCCACACTCATAAAACGCTCGTTGATCGAGTGAATGATCTCCGCGATCAGGGAATTGCCGTAAAATTCGATGAAATAGGCGTGAAAAACCACGTCATGACGCAAAAACCCCGAGATATCGCCATTTTCGTAACACCCGCGCTGCACTTCCAGCATTTTCTCGAGTTCCGAGAGATTCTTTCCGCCGAGAGGGACGCATTTGACCACCACGTACCCCTCCACGGCAGCCCTCAGATCCAAAATCTCCCTTGCGGCCGCGGCGTCGATCTCCTTGAGTACAACACCTCTTTTCGGGAGAACATCCACAAATCCCTCGTTCTGCAAAATCTGCAGCGCCTCGCGAACAGGGGTGCGGCTCATTCCCAGGCCGGACGCGATGCCGTTTTCCGACAGCATGCTCCCCGGCTCGAAGCGACGCTCCAAAAACATCTGCTTTATCCGCTGATAAGCCTCGTCTTTCTTGGTGCCACTCCTCATGTGCCCACCCTCGCGCGAATATATTCAATGCTCATTGACCATACTCGTGACAATACCCGTTGAAATTGTGATTTAATTAATGGAAGTCTTCTTGTATACAAGAAGCATAATAAATGAAGATCGGGAAAAAACAAGAGGCAAAAAGCCCCGTGCTTCTTAATGCACAGGACCCAGTGACGTACTGTAAAATTCAAGGGAGTACGGGTTACCGGGAGACACGAAGGAGTGAGGGGGACGTTTTACAACGCGAAAGGCATGGCCGTTTTTATGGGAGCATATTTTTGCGCCCTTCTTTACAGCGCGGTCAACTTGGCCTCCTTTGAGGTCTGGGGAGAGTGGAAAAGGGTCGTTTTCGTCTTGTGGCTGCTGTTGGGGTCGTCACTGCCCCTGGGGGTATTCAAGATTCGAGGCTTTCGCTTTCACAGGCGTTTCAGGCATCAACTGCGGCGGGCCGGCGGCGTCGCTCTCGCCTTCGTGCTGCACCTGTCCGCCGTGTTCCTTTTTCTGGACGCCTGGAGGCTTCTGGCAACCGGAACGTCTCTCGAAGCCCCGTCTCCCGGCGCGGCAGGGCTCGCCATCAACGCCATGCTTCTCTGGATCGCCTATGGCGCCGCCCGCGCCCAGCGCATCGCCCTGCGGACCTTCCATGTGAAACTTTCCTCGCCGGTTCCGCGGCCCTCCATCCGGCTCGTGGCGGCGGCGGATATTCACGCGGGAGGCGTCGTCGAAGGGCGTTACCTGAAACGCCTGCAAAAACGTATCGCCCAATGCCGGCCGGACGTTCTGCTTTTTCTGGGAGACGTCACCGACGGCGACATTTCTTGCGCCGCCGAGGCGGGGCTCCAGGAAACCTTAGCCTCTCTTTCCGCGCCTATGGGGAAATACGCCGTGCTGGGGAACCACGACATCTACGGGGGAGAAAAGGCGGCAGTCCGCCTGCTGGAAAACGCCGGCATCGACGTTCTGCGGGACGAATACCGCGTCGTCGCCGGAGCCTTCGTTCTCGTCGGGCGCAACGACCCTCGAGGCAGACATTTCGGACTGCCCCGCGCGCCCCTGGCGTCGGTCTTGAGCGGTCTCCAGGGCGGGGCGCTGCATTTTGGGGCACTGCCCCTCGTCGTCGCCGACCATACCCCCCAAAATCTGGAGGAAGCCCAATCCAACGGCGTCGCCCTGCAGCTCTCGGGACACACTCACGGAGGGCAGGTCTTTCCCTTCAACTTGATGATGCGATGGATATACGGCCTCTCCTCCGGATTCCGGCAGATGGGAAACACCACCGTATACGTCTCGTCGGGGGCCGGGCTCTGGACCATGCCGCTGCGCACCGTCACCGACAGCGAAATCGTTCTCTGTACCCTTTCGTTCGAGAGCTGCGCTCCAGCGTCTTACCCCACGTCCGCTCTGTCTGCTGTTTGAGGAACGCGGTCATGGGGTTCAAATCTTCCTCCTCGTCGTAACGGGAAAGCGCGTGGTAATAAGCGAGCTTGTCTTCATCGTGAATGACAATGGGGGGGTGGTCGCGAACCATCAAATAATAATTGAGCAAGGTCCGTCCCACGCGCCCGTTGCCGTCCGCAAAGGGATGGATGTACTCGAAGCGGGCGTGAAAGTATGCCGCCACCTTCAGCGTATCCTTGTCCTCGTAGTCGGCGAGTTCCTCCAGAAGCTCCGCGAGATCGTTTTCCACATTCTCCGGAAGGGAGCCTACCTCGGCGGCACCGGTTACATAGTCGTGCTTTTTGAACTCGCCGGGGCGCTCGCCCAGCTCCACATAACGGCGTTCGTCGTAGGTACCCCCCGTCAAAACGCCGTGGATTTCCTTGATCAGCGCAAGGGTCAGAGGTTCTTTCGACGCGAGTTTGGGCTTCAGGAATTCGTAGCAAACCCGTTGATTGAAAAGCTCGAACATCCCCCGGGGGCTTCCGGTGTAGTTCAGAACGCGCCCGTTTTCGAAAATCTCTCGGGTGTCGCCGTATGTGACGGCGTCGTTTTCGATTTTACTGGAGTTGTACGCAAATAAAATACGAAAATTCTCCAGCCGGAGGTCCATGTCCGCCTCCGTGGCAACGCGGTAACTCCGCCAGAGTTTCACGGCTTCTTCGTACCGATGACCCTCGGACGTACTCATGTTCTTGCCACTCATGCCCTTGCTTGGCTCCGCTCGGGCAGAGGCTTGAACCGATATCCCGCCCCCCAGACCGTTTGGATCTGGAGGGGGTTGGCGGGGCTGCTCTCGATTTTTTCCCGCAGCCTGTTGATGTGAACCGCCACCGTGGCAATGTCCCCCAGGGCGTCCATGCCCCAGATGCGCTCGTAAAGAACTTCTTTGCTGAACACGGTATCCGGGTTGGAGACGAGAAACAGCAAAAGCTCGTACTCCTTGTTTTTCAGGTCGATTTCATTGCCTTCGACGTAGACCCGGCGCGCTTTTGGGTTGATCCTGACGTTGCCCGCCCCGATTTCGCCGCTCTGGACGGAGGGGTCTCCTGTCAGCCTCTCGTACTGGGCGATGTTGGCCTTCACTCGGGCCACGAGTTCCGTGGGCGAAAAGGGCTTCGAGATGTAGTCGTCGGCGCCGAGGCCGAGGCCGCGTATTTTGTCGAACTCCTCCGTTTTCGCCGTCACCATCAAGATGGGGATATCTATGGAGTCTCTGATTCTCCGGGTGATCTCGTACCCGTCGAGGCCGGGCAGCATGAGGTCGAGAAGAATCAAGTCGTACTTGCCGGAGACAGCCTCCCGCAGGCCGTCGGTCCCATTGGTCGCGATGAAGCTGGCGAACCCGTTGATATCGAGAAAATCGCGCTCGATCTCGGCGATGGAAATGTCGTCCTCGATAATCAGAATCGTTTTCTTGCTCACAACGTCCGCCTCCTTTATATTTCTTTATCTTCTCAACCGTGTTTATCGGCTTTGGGGAAGGTCATCACTATAGAGAGCCCTCCCTGGGGCGGGTTGACGGCTTCGATGGTCCCGCCGAAACGATGCACGATCTTCGCGGCGATGGCGAGCCCCAGTCCGCTGCCCTTGCTGGGGTTGTTGCGGGAGGGGTCGCTTCTGTAAAAGACGTCGAACAGCTTGGAAAGCGCCTCCGGGGGAACACCCGGGCCGTCGTCGGTGAAGGTCACCGACGCGCTGTCTTTACCGTCTCTTCTGTCCTTGCCTCTATCCTCGGCTCTGTCCTCGGCTCTGTCCTCGGCGACGACCACTTGCATTTTCCCCAGTTTTTTGTCTTTATATTTCACGCTGTTCTCGAAAATATTGATCATGACGTAGCGCATCTGCAGGGCGTCGATCTCGACCCAAACGCCCTTCGCAGGTGCTTCCGTCGCTGGTGCTGAGTCGCGCTCGCGGGTCAGAGAGATTTCGAGCCCCCGGCTTCCGTATTCCTCCCTCAGGCCCTCCACCACCTCTGACACCACGGACGCCAGGTCGGCCCGCTCTATATGATACGGGAATTCTCCGGTGTCCAGCTTCGAGAACAAAAAAAGCATCTCGATAATGTGCTCCAGGTCGTTTGTTTTGTCTTTGATGGTGTCGATGTAACGTTTCCGCGCCTCGGGGGTAGACGCCACCCCCTTCTCGAGACCCTCCACGTATGCCTTGATCGACGTGAGGGGCGTGCGAAGGTCGTGAGAAATTCCCGCTATCAGCTCCTTACGGCTCCGCTCGTCTCGCTGCCGGGCGTCGACCGACTCCAGGAGGCGCCCCGCCATTTCGTTGAAATCCCCGCACACCTCGGAGAACTCGTCGTTTTCGCCATAGTGGATGCGGAAACCCAAGTTTCCGTCTCGCACCTGGTGAACTCCGAAAGTGAGGGTGTGGAGGGCGTGGACGATTTTCCCGAAGACGAACCGGGTCAGAAAACGGTTGGTGAGCAGGATGATGAACACCGAACAGACCAAGGACAGCAGGGCTCCGTTGATCATGATCTCCCTGTAGTTTCTGGTGGGCTTTGCGAAGCGGGAAGTGCCGTACAGGACGACCCGATAATCGCCGAAGGTTTGGGCATGAACCGCCGTTCTGGAAAAAAGGGTGACGGATTCCTTCTGCCGCAGCGCCTGGTCCACCAGGGGCTCGTTCTCGGGAAACACGGTCCGGGTGAGGAGGGTTCTGTCTCGATAAATCGCCAGAGCCAGGCGGTCGCTGGCGTATCGGTCGTTGAATTTTTCCACGTCCTCCACCATCGCCGCGATTTTCGGGTCTGCGCGCCATTTTTCGGCGAAGGCTCGGACCTGCTCCAGAGCGTCCACAAAGTACAGCTCGCCCCTGCTCCTGCGGTCGTCCCTCAGGTCCACGATCATGGCGTACAGGTGCAGCCCTCCGAAAAACATCGCCAGGCTGACGGTCAGGGGGATGAGGATCATGAGAAAGTTGGATACGATCAAACGGCGTTTGATGTTCAAAACGTTCACCCTGTGTCGTCCATCTTATCCGGGTTATTCGAAACGCAGGGCGTCGATGGGACGCAGCAGAGAGGCTTTCCAGGCCGGATACAGGCCGAAGAAAATACCCACGAGACAGGAAAAGCCCGCCGCGAGAGCCACAGCTCCGCCCGATACCGAGGTCGGCCACTTCAGAAACTCCGTCACCCCCAAAGACGCCAGAAAGCCCAGCAGTATCCCCGCGGCTCCCCCCGTCAGAGACAGGAGCAGGGCCTCCAGCAAAAATTGCGTTCGGATATCCCCCGCCCGGGCCCCAATGGCCATGCGGATACCGATCTCCCGGGTGCGCTCCGTCACCGACACCAGCATGATGTTCATGATCCCTATTCCCCCCACCAAAAGGGAAATCGAGGCCACGGCCCCCAGCAGGAGCGACATCACCCGGGTCGCCTGGGCCATGCTGTCCAGCATCTGCGTCATGTTCCGGAGGTCGAAATCGTCCTCCTTGTCGGAGGACAGACGGTGCCGCTGCCTCAAAAGAGCCCTCATCTCGGCTATGGCGCTGTCCATCATGCTGACGTCCTTCGCCTGCACGAAGGCCATGTTCACGGAGTCCGCGAAGGAACTGCGCACAAGCCGGCGCTGGGCCGTGGTGATGGGGACGATCACGGTGTCGTCCTGATCCTGCCCTATGGCCGACTGCCCCTTGGGCGCCAGCACCCCCACCACCTCGAAGGGGATGCTTTTGATGCGGATACTCCGCCCGATGGGGTCGATTTTCCCGAAAAGCTCCCTCGCCACCGTTTCGCCTATGACGGCGGCCTTGGCCGCGCCGCGCTCGTCTTCTTTATCCAGAAGCCGCCCCTTTTGAGCTTGAAACTCGCGGATGCGGAAAAAACCCGGCGTCGTCCCTATGACCTGAGACGGCCAGTTGCGGTTTTCGAATATGAGCTGGGAACTGGTACTCACCTGGGGCGCCACGTTTTGGATGGACCAGCACTCCTCCTCTATGGCTCTGATGTCGTTCAAGGTCAGGGTGCCTCCGCTGCCCGCGCTCTGACGGACTCCGCCGGTACGGGGAGCGCCGGGACGAAGGACGATCATGTTGGCCCCCATGCTGGAAATGACCCCCTCCATCTGGCCGCTGGCCCCGTTCCCTATGGCGACCATGGCGATAACCGCGCCGACGCCTATGACGACCCCCAGCATGGTCAGTGCCGAGCGCATCTTATTGGCCCACAGAGAGGAGACCGCCGTGCGTATCGTCTCAAACATCCGCCCCACCTCCATAATTCTCTCCGGCGTTCTCTCCAACATTCTCTCTTTTCACAGGCGTTTGTCTTTTATCCTCCACCAGCTTTCCGTCCTTGAAGCGCAGCACCCGGGATGCATATCTGGCGATGTCCGGTTCGTGGGTCACCAGGATCACCGTCTTGCCGTCCCTGTTGATCTGAGCTAGAAGGCCCATGATCTCGTCGCTGGTTTTGGTGTCCAGGTTTCCCGTCGGTTCGTCCGCGAGAATCAAGGGAGCGTCTCCCACCAGTGCCCGGGCGATGGCGACGCGCTGCTGCTGCCCGCCGCTCATCTGGCTGGGGCGGTGCTTCATCCGCGAGGCGAGGCCCACTTTTTCCAGGGCGCTGGCCGCGCGGGCGGCGCGCTGCTGGGGCGCCACACCGGCGTAGACCAGAGGCAGCGCCACGTTGCCCAGGGCGTCCAGCCTCGGCAGGAGGTTGAAACCCTGGAAAACGAATCCCAGGGTCACGTTACGGATACGGGCCAGCTCGTCGCCGGAAAGCCTCGACACGTCCTTGCCGTCCAGCTTATAAACCCCTTGGGTCGGGGAGTCGAGGCACCCCAGCATGTTCATCGTCGTGGATTTTCCGGAGCCCGAGGGTCCCATGATCGCCACGAACTCGCCCCGCTCCACGGCAAAGGACACCCCGTCCAGCGCCCGCAGCTCCGAATCTCCCGACCGGTACGTCTTCACCAGGTCCTCGACCTGGATGAGGGGGGTCATCGCCGTGCCCCCGCCGCGGCGGATCCGCTCTTTTCCAGAACGAAGGCCACCGCCAGCTCCTGCCCCTCGCGGAGAAACGAGAGCGCGTCGCCGCGAACCTCGACCCAGGATCTGTCGCTCACTCCGGTTTCATCGACGGCAACGCTCCCCGCAAGCCGCCCGTCCTCCACGAGCCACACGGTTTGCTCGGCGTTTCTGCCATTTTCACGATTCCCGGGCCTGCGCCGGGGCATGGGGAAGAGCCCGGCCGTTTTGTTCCCATTTTTTTCCTCGTTCCGCGAGCCCACTGCGGCGTCGGCGGGAGGCGCGAACCTGAGGGCCGCCGCCGGGATTCTCAGGACGTCGTCCCGCTCCTCGGTCATGACCGAGATGTTCGCCGTCATGCCCGGCATGAGTTTCCTTTCTTCGTTCTCGATTTTCAAAATGACCACGTAGGTCACCACGTTGGAGACCGTCTCGGGGCTCAGGCGTTTTTGCGCCACCACCGCCTCGAAAGAGTCCTGGGGCCACGAGTCGAACCGGCACACGGCCCTCTGCCCCTCCTGGATGCGGCCGATGTCGGCCTCGTCGATGTTGGCCTCGACCTGCATCTGGGTGAGGTCCTTCGCTATGGCGAAAAGCGTTGGCGTCTGGAGGCTGGCCGCCACCGTCTGTCCCACGTCCACCTGACGGGAGATCACCACGCCGTCGATGGGGGACGTGATTTTCGTGTACTTCAAATTTGTCTCGGCCTGTTTCAGGGACTCTCGCGCTTGGAGAACCCGGGAATTCGCCTCCGTCAGATTCGCCCGGGCCACCATGAGCTTGGTCTCGGCGCTCTCCCTGTCGCTTCGGGCGATGAGTTTGCGCTCCCACAGCTCGCGGTTGCGGGCGTCGTTCCTCTGCGCGTCGATGACCTCGGCTTTGGCTTTGGCGACCCCGGCCTGAGCCACGGCCAGGCTGGCCTTGTTCTCCTCGATCTTGGACAGTAGCACGTCCGGGTCCAGCAGGGCCAGCAACTGTCCTTTTTTAACCGGGCTGTTGTAATCGGCGTAGATTTCCTTGATCGTCCCGGACACCTGAGTACCCACCTCCACCATCTCCACCGCGTTCACCTTTCCCGTGGCGCTGATGCTGGACGTGATGGACCCCCGCGTTACGGGCTGAGTTTTATAGACGTAGACCGCCTCTGCGGGGCCGAAAAATTGAAATCCCGCGTAAGTTGCGGCGGCCAGTATCGACACAAAAAACAACATTTTCGTTTTTTTCTTCATTTTCGAACACCTCCAATTCGAACACCTCCAAAGGGGTCCCCCTGAGACCCCAATTCTTTCATATCCAATTATTCAATAAATTCTTTGCCTGCCGCCTTTTCCAGGCCGATGATCGCCAACTGGAGGTCGTAGCAGGCCTGACGATGGGCAAGCTGGGCGTCGGCAAAGGAGAGCAGGGCGTCTGTGACCTCCAGGGAGTCGCCCACCCCGGTTTCGTATCGTCCGGTGGCCATTTTGCGATTTTCCTCGGCGCTCACCAGCGTCAGCTCCGAAATTCGAATGCGCTCACGGGCCTTCGTCAAATCGGTGAGGGTTTTGCGTACCTCCAGCATGATGTCCTGTCGCAGTTTCTCCCGAGAAGCCGTCAGGGACAGGAGTTGGCCCTGGGCCGCATGAATCCGGGCCTTGGCCGCCCCTCCGTCCACGATGGGCACGGACATCCTGAGTCCCGCGTTCCAGGCTTTTTCCAGATCGAATACGTCGTCGCCTCCGCTGTTGTAACCTCCCGTCAAAGAGATATTGGGTGACGACGCCCTCGCCTCGGCGCTCAAAGACGCCTCGCCCGCCAGAATTCTCAGAGCCGCCGCCCGGTAGTCGGGGCGGTTGTCCAAAGCCAGGGCCGCCAAATTCTCCAAAAACGCGGATTCTTGAAGTTCTCGAGGTGTACTCGAAATATCGGGGCTCACGATGTCGAATTCCTCCTGCTGGTCGATCCCCATCGCGTTCAAAAGAGCGGCCCGCGCCGTCTCGATGTTCCCCTCGGCCTCCACCAGGGCGAGCTGCGCGCTGCCGAGGTCCACCTCGGCCTTCGTCACGTCGTACCAGGGCTTGCTCCCCACCTGATAAAATCCCTTGGCCTGCTCCAGGTGATGCTCGAAAGCCCTCACCGATTCCAGGCGCTGCTGCGCGATTTCCATGTTGAGGGAGAGGGTCATATAGGACGATTTCACGCCGGCCCGGACATCTATCAGGGTCGAGCGGCCCTCTTCCTCGGTGGCGGAAAGAGTGATGCGCTGAGAATCCACCAAATATTTGTTGCGGTTCGCGTCGAAAACCTTGATGCTGGTAGTCGCGCCGATGGAGTAACTGGCGTTTTCGTCGTAATTCGTGCCTGCCCGGGACGCCGAGACACTGCCCGACACCTCCAGGCGGTCCGCCGCGGCGCTTTGAGCGAGCCGCCCCCGCTGGGTGGCCACCTGCCCCGCCGCCCCCGCGATGTTGGGGTGGTTCGCCTCCGCTATGGCCAGGCAGTCCGCCAAACTCAAAACCGGCGCCGCCCAGCTGGGTCTGGAAGACCCCAACCCCGCTCCTAAAACAGCGAAGAAAAGGTAACAGAAAAGGTAACAGAAAAGCCGCGGATTTTTTCGCGTTTTGCCCTTCGACGTCATGCCGATCGCTCCTTCAAGTTACATAAATTTGCAAGTTACATAAACCTGATTTGCATGAGCCTATATTAATAGAAAGTCCTAAACCTCGAATGGGTAAAAATTAAACAAAAGTTAAATAAGCGTTAAGGAAAGGGGAAAAGGGGCAAAAGGTGGAAAGGGACAAAAGTAAGAAAGCAAAAAAATCGCGGCAGACTCGCGTCCGCCGCTGGGTTGGTCATTGGGTTCGGTCTCTATTCCGGCTTGACCTTCTTGAAGAAAAGGGCCTTTTTCTGGGTTGCGTCGCATCGCAGCATGACCCCGTCCTTATCTTTGGGGTTGTGGAATTCGTCCATGGTCAGGACGGCGTGCAACAGTTGGAGCCCTTTCGTGGCCTCCAAAGCGTCCCGCACCTTCTCGGGATCGGCGGACCCCGCCCGCTCGATGGCGTCTTTCAGCCAATAGACGCAGTCGTAAGCCATAACGGCGTTCATGAACTCCTGGCATTCGGTGCCGGTCTTCTCCTTGTATTTGTCGAAAAAGGACGCGAGGGTGGGGTCGTAGCGGTCCACGTGACTGACCCAGTAGGTGTCGGCCAGTGCGTCGCCCGCGACCTCCCACATGAAGTCGCCGTATCCGTCTCCCCCGATGATGACCTGGTTGATGCCCAGCTCGCGCGCCTGCTTCACCGCCAGAGGCAGGGACTTGCCCATATAGGGGAAAATCAGGACGTCCGCCCCGCTGTCCTTAATGTTGGTGAGCTGGGAACGAAAATCGACGTCTTCTCCGCGAAAGCCTTCCTCGGCTACGATTGTTCCGCCATATTCCTTGAAAGCGGCAATGAAAAATTCACGCTGTCCTTGAGAGTAGTCGCTGGATACGTCGTGCAGAATAGCCGCTTTCCCGAACTTCATATCTTTTGCCGCGAAATAAGCCATCATCCGTCCCTGATAGGGATCGAGGAAGCAGATACGGAAGTTCCAGGGGCGAACTTTGCCCTGTTCGTCCACCGTGACCAGCGGGTTGGTGGGAAGAGTCCCGATGTGAGAAACGCGCCCTCTGTTGAAAATCGGGGCAGCTGAGATACACAGCCCGCTTCCGCTCGGCCCGATGACGGCGACGACCTTGTCCTGATCCACGAGACGCCTGGCCGCGTTGACCATGTCCTCCTGACGCGTCCGGCAGTCGTACATAATCACCTCCAGAGGCTTTCCGAGAACTCCGCCAGCCGCGTTGATCTCCTCGACGGCAATTTTCACCGACTCGACCTCGGCCACACCGTAAGCCGCAAAATCTCCCGTCACCGTCGCGATCTCTCCGAACCTGATCGTATCCGCAGCAAACGCAGGAACCGCCAGAAGTACTCCCAGAACCGCAAAAAGTGCTACATACTTCTTCATTACGGACTCCTCCTTATTTGAAATGCGAAAAGCTGGAACTCGAACACTCGAAAAAGCCATTCACCCGTTCATTCATCCATTCACCCTGTCTCGGTTTCTCATTCTATTTTATCGCTGCCGATTAGTAAAGAAAAGATACGCAGAACAACTTGCGCCGCCACGTTGACGCCAACGTTGGCGTTTGGAACAAGGGCGGAGCGCTTCCGGGGACGTTTCCCCGGCTATAGGGCATCGAGTCGATGAAGGCGATAACGTCGATGAAATCAATAAAAATGTCCGGCGTCACACCGAGCCGTTGGAAGCTGGGCCTTTCTTGAGAATTTCTTCCCACGTGATAAAAGAGTGGTAAAAAATCTGGTCATTGTCGTCGAGTCCCCTCGTGATCTCCGTGATATGGCTGCGCTTCGCGTCTATCATATGGAGGACGTATTCTACGGCTTTGAAGGGCATACTTTTCTCTCCGCAGGTGTAGATATCGAGGGCCATGTAATTTTCTTCCGGCCACGTATGCACCGACAGATGAGATTCACTGATGACTACCACACCACTGACTCCATTGGGAGGGAAACGATTGAATGAAACCGACCAAACTTGAGCATTTGCTTGTTTTGCTGCCTCGACAAGAACATCCTGCAACTTGGAGACGTCGGCTATGACCTCTCCGCACCCTGAAGCTTCCACAATGAAATGAACCCCTTTTGGTGACAACTCCCAATCCTCCCTTGCCCCTGCCTGTGACTTTTACGAAAAATAGCTATCCTCCCTATAAGGATAGCCATTGTTTTCTGACTGTTTCATCGTCATCGGCGGAGCTTCAGTATCGCGACTCAATCGCTTCAAAATGATATAACCACACCTCCCGATTGTCAACTCGCGCGAGGCCCTATGGGGGACACCCGACCCACCCGACCGTTACAGTACAGTGGGGGAGGGGTGTAGAATAGATAAAACAGAGGCGAGTAGGTTGCGAGAAGATTTTTTCAGGGTAGAAAAATAACTGCCGATTGCGGCGAATGCTTCCAAGCTTC
>JAISLU010000093.1 GCA_031277095.1 Synergistaceae bacterium | reverse complement strand
GAAAAAGGTGAGCATAAGGAGCAAACGCTTGTTAGCCGCTTGGGATAATCAATTTATGCTTGACCTACTTGCTTGCGCTTAAGTAACTATCCATGCACTTTCCCGATGCGTTTGCCCTGCTCGAAGTCCCAGCGGGTAATATTGGAAGCGCTGGGCCTGAGGGATATCAGATGATACACCTATAATTTTTGCGGGGATTTACGATAGGAACAAAGAGTTGAGGGGGAACGAAATATTGTGATTGTCTTTGGGTGTGTGATCGAAATGGCTGTCGACATCCAGGGCTTTTAGGGAAGGGTCTAACGTGTTGATGAACAAATCTTAGTCTTTCACATATCAATGTCTTCAAAAAAATACATCAACACTTTAGACCTACTACCAATAGTCAGGACATGAACACTAACATTTTTATCGACAAAACAGCATTTCGAGCATTAAAACTTTATAGTGGGTTTCAATTTCATGCACAAACCATATCCCGCTGAATGAATGCGTGGACTCATTTATGAGTGCAAGTTTTGGGTCGTGGGTCCAATGTGTTGATGAGCATCTGTAAACCCTTATCAATAAAGGGCTGAAAATAAGCCATCAACAAATTGGTTACACTACCGAATATTTTGCAATGTCTTAGATGTGACAAAACAACAATTAAACCGCCCCGGGGACCCCCCCGCTTACGAAACCGGACGTCTCCGTTTAAAATGCCGCTTACCCCTCAGCACTGCAACTCTTCGCCGACGGCCAGGACGGACACAGGGACGCCCGTCACCGCTTCCGCCTCTTTCTTGAAAAGTTCCGGGTTCTGCTCGATGATGGGCCACGTGTTGTAGTGCATGGGGACAACCCTTTTGGGCTTGATGAAGCCCACGGCGCGCATCGCGTCCCTGGGGCCCATGGTGAAGCGGTCTCCGATGGGGAGCAAAGCCACGTCCACGTTCTCCTCCGCCAACAGCATCATGTCAATAATCAGGCCCGTGTCGCCGGCGTGGTAAATTTTCTTCCCCTCCAGCTCGATCAGGAAACCGCAGGCCAAGCCGCCGGGTACGTTGCTGCCGTGGGCAGCCGCCGTGAACTTCACGCCCCCGAAGTCGGACCGGATGAACCCGCCGATCTGTCCCACCTCGACCTTGACCGTCTGAGGGAAGCGGCCGCCGGTTTCTACGGTGGCGTAAACCGTGGAGGCGCACCGGGTCGCGATGGAAACCGCGTCTCCCAGGTGGTCGTCGTGCCCGTGAGTGACAAAGATGTGGGTGGCCGTGACGTCCTCGGCCCTTGCCTTTGCCGCCGGGTTCCCGTTCAGAAACGGGTCGATCAGCAGCGAGTAATGATCAGACGCGGCCCCGGACGTAGTTTTAGGCGTGATTTTATTGGACGTAATCAGGAAACAGGCATGTCCCAAGTACTGAATGTTCAAACCGATCTCTCCTTTCAATCCTTTTCTTTTCGATCCCTTTTTTCCCTTTTCAGTCGCGGGAATTTCTCAGCGCCAAGAGTCTCACCAACTGCATGACGGCCATGAGAGTCGCGGCGATGTAGGTCCAGGATGCGGCGTTGAGGACCTTGCTGGCGCCTTGCAGCTCGTCCGCTCCCAAAGCGCCCGTTTGCCCCAGGACGGCCACGGCCCTGGAACTGGCGTTGAACTCCACCGGCAGAGTGATCAAGTGGAAAATCACCACGCCCAGGAACAACAAAATACCGATATCCATCAACGCGGAGCCGTTGAAGAACAGCCCAAAGAAAAAGAGCGGCATAGCCATCGCCGATCCGATGTTGACCACCGGAACGATATTATTGCGAACCTCCAAAGGCACGTAACCGGTGTTCTTTTGGATCGCGTGTCCCACCTCGTGGGCCGCCACACCGATTGCCGCGATGCTGGCGTTGCCGTAAACGGAGTCCGAGAGGCTGAGTGTGTTGTCTCGCGGGTCGTAATGGTCCGTCAGATGCCCGGCCACACGATTCACGGAAACCGAGGTCAAGCCGAAACGGTCTAAGAGCATCCTCGCCACCTGATCCGCCGTGACGCCCCTCCGGGTCCCCACCCGGCTGTACCGCTCGAAAGTGGATTTCACCCGGAACTGTGCCCACCCCGCGAGAAGCAGCGCCGGCAGCAAGAGAACCATCGTAGAGTCGAAAAGATACGGAAGCATCGTGTATCTCCCCCTTATGAGACTTTCAATATAATAATATATTTATGCTATGAAGACCGACTCGTAGGAGCATAGCAACAATGATTCGGAAAGGACATCGGCATTTTTCACCATCTGGGCCAAGTCCTGGACATACTCCGCAGGGGATTTGATTTATCCCCCCTGAGCTTGAACGTTTACAAAAAATTCAGCGATGGCATTCACCAGGTTTTCTTGTTCCTCGGGCAAAAGTCCGACGAAAATAGGTAATGCCAAAGCCTCCTGGGCAAGACGCTCCGACTCGGGAAAATCGCCTGGCCGGTAGCCCAAGAACGCGAAGCACTTTTGCAAATGCAAGGGCAGCGGATAGTAAACCCTCGTGGAAAACCCCCGCTCCTCCAAGTGAGCCATCAGCGCGTCCCGCCGGGAAACGCGGACGACGTACTGGTGATAAATATGGAAATTGCCCTCCTCTTCTTTGGGAAGTTGCACAAAGTCCTCGAGTTTTTTCATGGCAAAAAACATGCGGTAGCGGTCGGCAAGTACTCGGCGCTCCGCGTTCCAGGTTTCCAGATAGCGGAACTTCACGTCCAGAATCGCGGCCTGCAGGGCGTCGAGTCGGCTGTTCAACCCCACCTCCTCGTGAAAATACGCCGCTCCTTCGCCATGTACCCGCAGTTTTTTGACGCGTTTTCCGAGTTCTTCGTCGGCGGCGACCACCATTCCCGCATCGCCGCAGGCTCCCAGGTTTTTCGTGGGAAAGAAGGAATAACACCCCACGTCCCCCATCACCCCGGCCCGAACGATCCTGTCCTCGCCGTTTCGGCGCACCCTGCGCCAGGAGCCGAAGGCCTGGGCGGCGTCCTCGACGACGGCGATCCCCCGCTCCCGGCACAGGTCCGTGATCTCCTCCAGGGGGACCGTCTGCCCGAACAAATGTACCGGCAGAAACGCCTTCGTTTTCGGCCCGAACTGGGCAACGGCGTTTTTCAGATCGATATTATACGTCGCCGGGTCGATATCCGCGAAGACAGGGGTCGCTCCCAGACGCACGATACTGCCCGCCGTGGCGAAAAAGCTGTAGGGCGTCGTCACCACCTCGTCCCCCGGGCCCACGTCCAGGGCCATCAGCGCCAGAAGCAGCGCGTCCGTGCCCGAGGCGCAACCCGCAGCCCAGCCCTTCTCCAAGTAGCTCTCCACGTGTTCCTCGAAACTCCGCACCTCTCGCCCCAAAATGAAGGATTGCGATTCCAGAACACGGAAGAGCGCCCCCTCGATCTCGTCTTTGATGGCTGCGTAACTTCGTTTCAAATCCAGAATCGGCAGCTTGCCGGCCATGAGCAACACCTCAATTTTTTGTATACGGTCATTCTATGTTATCATCCCTTCCGGACTCGAAATTTTTGCATATCGTTCATGTTTGCTTTTATTTAAGTTTTATTCAAATTGAAAATTCAAACCTGAAGGGAAATGTGAACAGATGAGGTCTTTCATTTTGATGTTGTCTATGGCTTGCGTGGCTCTGTATGGGTACGCTTTGGCGGGGTATGCCGGTTATTCTTTCGGGCGGGGCAGGGGAGACTACGTCGTCTGGGGGCTGGTGGGAGGAACTTTATGCGGCGCGGCCGCAACGTGGCTTTGGAAAAGATGGATGAAGGAAACGACGCCGGACATTCTCATTTTCGACGTGGACGGAGTGCTGATCGATAACCGCGACTCGTTCCTGCTGGCCACGGCGGAGACGGTGCGCTGGTGCTGGGAGAACCTTCTTGGGGGCACCGCGGACTGCGAGGGCTATACCCCGGAGTATTTCAACCTTTGCAAAGCTCATCCCGCGTTCAACGACGACGGAGTGGTGGCGTGGGCGCTGCTCCGCTGCATGAAACGCCGCATGGCCCAGACGGCCGGCGAAAGCATGAGTAAAAGCATGACTAAAAGCATGAAAGAGGCTTTCCCCGATTTGGAGACTTGGAAAAATGAGTTGAATACCTACCGCCGTAGCGAGATCGTCGAGGACACGGCCCGCCTGGACACGGCCCCCCCCTCTCTGGCGGAAGTCCGCTCCGTCATGGAGGAAATTTACTATGGCGAGGAGACCTGCGCTGGACCCAACGCTGCCCGCCGTTCTAACTTTAAAGGAGAAGAAATTGGGAAAACGGAGGGGCTTGGGAAAATAGAAAGGTTTTGGCGAAAGGAAGGGTTTTGGAACAAGGATGGTTTTTGGAAAAAGGAAAACCCCGCTATTTCCAGAAATTGGAAAGACCTGGGCCTGCCCGTAGGCATATACACCGGTCGCACACGCCGGGAAATGTCCTTGGCCCAAAAACACCTGAACTGGCTGGATTTCCCTCAGGATATGCTGATCACCTCCGACGACAGGATACTGAAGCCCTCTCCTTTAGGTCTTGAGACCCTGTGCCAGCGATCCGGGACGAAAAGCCCTCTCTTTTTCGGAGATACGGTCAGCGACAAAGACGCGTGGCTGGCTTTTCGCAAAGGCGCGTTCGTGGCGATCGGGCCGATTTTGAAAGACGAGGCCGTCCGCGAGGGTTTTCTGCATTTCGATACCCTGGAAGACGCGCTTTCGGCCTTGTTGTAGACCGCAGTTGCAGGCCGCATCGGGCCGGGAGCCCCGCGTCAAAGTTTTTCGCGGCCCGGGGTTCTCTCACCTCTCCTGCACCCCTCCTGGAAAAACAAAATGTTTTCCACGATCTCCTTCAATTTTGCGACGAATCCCATGTCTTCCTCGGTAAAACGATAACCGTCCCTGTAGATGAGAAGGTCCTTGCAGTAATTTTTCGGCATGTCGCTCCGGCGCTGAATCAGGGAGAAGGTCGTCAAAACCTCCTCCGGCATGGGAGAGACCCACATATAAGTCGAGGGAATGCGCCCCAGAAGCTCAAGCTGGCTCCCTCGCTCGTAAACGGCTATTTCTCTTCTGCTGCCGCCCTCTTCGAGAAATTTTTTGGGCTTTTCCAGGGACGGCACGTTCGTGTCCCCGTGGGTGATCTCGATGTGGTCCCCGAGTTTGGAGGAATCGATAACGTCTTCTTTGGCAAGAGGATGCTCCTTCGAGAACAGTATCAGGTATTCGAAACGGGAAACGAGCTCGAAGAGCAGGCCTTTTTCCTGGATGAAATCGATGAAATAACTGTCGTACTTTGCGGGGAAACGCACGATACCCAGGTCGTTATCCCCATTGACCACGTCCCGGATGGCGCGGAGGGAATTGGTTTCTCTGTAGTTGATCTCCAACGGCCTGTCGAGGGGCAGGGTTTTGACGAATTCGGTGAAAGCGTAAGAGATGTAACTCGCCCGGGGCACCACAATACTGAGGGCTGTTTTGGGACAGCGGCTTTCGTTTGCCAGACCCTCTATCTTATCCACCTGGGCGAGGATATTTTTCGCGTAAGCCAGGAACTCCGTTCCTTTTTTGGTGGGCAGCATCCCCTTGGCGGTGCGCTTGAAGATAGGAGAGCCCAAAATTTCCTCCAATTCGCGTATGGTCTTGCTCAAATGAGGCTGGTTCATATAAAGTTTTTCGGCCGCTTTGGTGATGGAACCCGTGCGTTCCACCTCCACGGCGTATTTCAAGTATAAAGTATTCACTTTCTTTCTTTTTCTTTCCTTTCTTTCTTTTTTTTCTTTTTTTCTTTTCTTTTCTAGTTTTTTTCGGCCAGGTGTTTCGACAAAAGAGCCAGTGAGGCCGCCATGTTTTCGTCTTGGACCAAAACGTTCTCCGGCACACTCAGGTGAGTTTGGGCGAAATTCCAGATGGCGAGGATGCCGCTTCCGACGAGAAGATCGCATACCCCCGACGCGGCGTCCGCCGGGACCGTTATGATGCCGATCTTCACGTTGAGCCGGCGGCACAGGCCGTTCAGGTTTTCCAGGGGGAAAATTTTCTTTCCGTTGACCTCCGTCTCGTGAAGGGAGGCTTTCGTGTCGAACGCCGCGATGATTTCAAGCCCATAATCGCTGAACCCTTTGTAGGACAGCAGGGCCGTGCCCAGGTGACCGGCCCCCACAAGGATGGCCTGATCCAGATTGTCGTACCGAAGGGCGCGTTTGATGTCGTCGATGAGTTCCGCAACGGGAAACCCCAGCCTTGGCTTGCCGGCGGAACGGCTGACGGCGGCAAGGTCCTTTCTGACCTGAACTTCGTAAAGCTGAAGACTGGCGGCGATGGTCGCGGCGGAAATATGTTCGTGGTGGTCGCGGTTCAATTCATTCAAAAACTTCAAATAATAGGGGAATCGGCCTATCGCTTGCTTTGAAATTGGCGATTCTTTCACTTCTTTCGATGCGCGATTCATTTTCATACCTCATTTTCAGATCTCATGCTCAGATCTCATTCTCAGATCTTATTTTCAGATCTTATTTTCATGCCTCATTTTTATATCTCATGGGATATCCCAAGCCTGCTTTTATCACGACCTATTCCGAACATTTTTTACGCGCCGCGGCACCGAAATTTACGGCTGAATCCCCGTGAGAATCAGCCGTAACCGTTCTCCGTCCCCTGAGCTTGTTGGATCATTAGCATCAATCAACGGTGACAAGTTCGTAATTTCCTGTACCCAGGCCGATTTTTTCGGCATGGGTGATTTGGAACCGCCAATCCGTCCTGGGGTGAAGGTCGGTGAAGTGGTCGTGGTGGGTGTGTTCGCGCTCCGCAAGGAGACTGGCAGGGATCTCCGGGGCGGCGTTGACGGCGTCGGCGCAGGCTTTATCCAGGGCCACCGGATCGAAGGAGGCGAATATCCCTATATCCGGCACCACCGCGGCGTCGTTTTCGCCGTGACAATCGCAGTAGGGCGAGACTTGGTTCACCACGCTGATGTGGAAGTGAGGCCGTCCGGCCAGAACTGCTTTGCAGTATTCCGCCATTCTGCAGTTGAGGTCCTCGGTTCCGCTCCAATTCATAAGAGAAATCGCGTGGAAGTTGCAGGCGCCGATACAGCGGCCGCATCCGACGCATGGGTCGTGATGGATGAAAGCCTTGCCCTCGTTCTCGAAAGAAATGGCGTCCTGAGCGCAATATTTGCTGCAGACTCGGCAGCCTACACATTTTTGGGGGTTGACCTCCGGCTTGCCGGCGCTGTGCATGTTCATTTTCCCGGCGCGGCTTCCGCATCCCATGCCGACGTTTTTGATGGCGCCGCCGAAGCCTGTGCTTTCGTGCCCTTTGAAGTGGTTGAGGGAAATGAGGATGTCGGCGTCCATTACGGCTCGCCCGATCAAGGCGGTCTTGCAGTAGATCCCCCCCTCCACGGGAACCTCCACGTCGTCGGTGCCCTTCAGCCCGTCCGCAATGATGTTTTGGCAGCCGGTGGACAGCGGGAAATATCCGTTCTCGAAGGCCGCGTCCAAATGGACCAGGGCGTTGTTCCGCCTGCCCACGTAAAGGGTGTTGCAGTCGGTGAGAAAAGGCTTGCCGCCTAAAATTTTGACTCGGTCCGCCACTTTTTTCGCGAAGTTCGGGCGCAAAAAAGACAAATTTCCCGGCTCGCCGAAATGAATTTTGATAGCCACATATTTTCGCTTAAAATCGATTTGTTCAATGCCGGCCTGGAGGATCAGCTTGTCCAGCTTATCCAGCAAACTGACTCCGACTTTACACCGCATGTCGGTAAAGTAAACTTTCGATACATCCACTTGCATATTCCCCCCCTAGATTTTCCTAGATCTTGTTCGATCTTGCTCGATCTTGACGCCCCCAGCTCGAAAATTACTCTATCAGGTTGACGTATTTTTTAAAATGTTACTCTCCATGTCAACTCAGCGTACCGACAAGGAAATAATTTCTGCTCTCAGTTGTTCAGTTTCTCGAAAAAAACTTCATTTCTTTTCCGCGCCCGCTCGTAAATATCCGTATAGCGGATGACCTCGGAATACTGGTTCGCAATGATCAAATCGTTTTCATAGCTTTTGATGTCGGCAGCAGGACGAACAAATCCGTCGATGCCGTATATTTTGCGGTAACCGTTACCGGGTTGGTCATATTTATTGAAGTTGTCCGTAACCAAGAACGTGTAGAAATGCTCGAGGGAATACTCCGGTTTGACAAAATTGGCGATGAGCTGAGCATATCTGTCCATCTGATGAACGTTCTCAGATACCTTCTCTTTGGGATCTTTCAATTCAATGATTACGCATTTTTTCTCGTCTGGGAAGAACAAGAGGTCAATGCGCAGACGTAAACGTTTTTGGTTGAATTCATCGACTTGGCGCCTTTCTTCTGCGCTCAAGGCACGAATGATCTTTTTGCCGCCGATGGTAATGTCCTCTATAGCCATTTCACTGGTACCTTCAAAATACAGAAACAGGTCATCCAGCAGCCATAAATTGGAATCGATATTATTGTCCGTCCTCTTTGGCAGCAGCAGATTATGAAAAAACGTTTCGTTTTGTATTTCGCTCGCGCGATATTTTTTCAGTCCCTTGTCGAAAAGGTTCAAAACGTATTTGCGGTACATAATGTAACTTGAGAGATTGACCAGGTTCTGCCCGTTCACTTTTTCAATCAGACCTCTTATTTCAGCGTCAAGTTCCGCAAAATCTATATTTGCGTTGCCCTCTTGCAGCATTGCCAAAGTGTGGTTGATATGTTCCACTGTTTTGCTCTGCAATTCTTCGTGAAATTCTTTCACTTGCTTCAGGATATTTTGCGGGCCATCACTGTACTTGATTTTTTCCAGGAGCGTCTTTTTAGTGTCTGAATCACCCAGTATATAAAGATACGCCTTGTTATGAGCGGTGATATTATTGTTCGCATCGCTGAGAGTGTCTTTGATTTTTTGCTCTTTTTTCGTGTCGAGTACAGCGATCTCGTATTGCAGAAAATCGTCGATTCTTCGGCTGATTTCTTGTTCGAGCAAAGCCTCCGTAACAAAGGAAGTCCGCTCCGATTTTTTGGGCAGGGAGAGTTTTGTCCTCGACTCATTCAGAAACTGTCCGAAATACTCTGATTTAAGATAGGCATAATAAAAGAAGGCTTTGCCGTTTTCGTCTTCCAGTTTGCCCGGCGGCAAGTCGAGGTTTCTGATTTCACCCGCAGAGCGCTCGTCAACGACATAGAAAGCATTGTTTTCCGAGAGATTCGTCGATTTGATATGAACCAGTTCAAAAGAAGCCGTGTTCATCCCTGGAAGCCGGTTTGCATCTGTCAGGGTGAAAGTATCCTTTTTCGTCTCGTCTTGCCGCAATTTCGCTGTATTGATAATCCCTTCCGTCATACCGTTGTCGTCGATAATCTTGATTTCAAACTCTTTTTTTTCCTCCAGTAAATAATAGAAAAAAATATAAAAATGACGCAACACTTCATTGCTGAAATAGTCCAGTGTTTTTTTCGTATAGGTTTCGTATCTTTTTTTTATGTTGAAAAAGGTCAAAGTTGTCCCGGCAGGCGTTCCATTGGGCATGGGAATTTTCCGAGCTGTTTTTGTGTGTGTTTTTTTATTGAAAGAGAAGGAGCGTTTGAATACTTCTCCGCCTTCCTCAAAAGAACTTTCGATTTTCACTTCTTCGAATACTTTTAGAAAAGCAAGGCGTCCGCGTCCTTTGCCTCCTTCATGGTTCGTTTTGAAAATCGTTTTTGTAAACTTTGCGTAATTGTCGTCGGTAAACCCGACGCCATTATCCGTGATGGAAAAGGAGCGAATATAATGGTCTTCGTCATTTGCCAGTTCATTCGCCCGGTATTCTCTGGACAGCCGTACTTCAATGCTGATCCTTTTTTTCCCCAGGCAGCAATAGAGGGCGTTGGATACCGCTTCATAGAGGCAGAAGAGGAACCCTTTGTCGTCTTCCAGTTCATAGTCTCGGATGAGATCATCGACGTCCGCCTCGAAAACTGCCATTGCCTTCACGCTTTAAAGCCGGCCCCGAGGCCCTTCCACGCCAGGAACCAAGAGAGGGCGGCGAAGGTTTTGCCGTCCCGGATGGCGCCTTCCGCCAACAGCGAGGAAATTTTCTCGTAGGGAACTTCCTCGGGTTCGACGTCCTCGTCGCTGTCCTGGGGCAGCCGGGAGGCGCTCAAGTCTTCTCCTAGAAAAAGCGTCAATAGTTCCGTGCAGAAACCGGGCGAGGAGTAAAAACATCCGATCTCTCGCAAAATACCGGGAAAGTAACCCAGTTCCTCTTGCATTTCGCGGGCAGCGGCGTTCTTCAAATCCTCCCCCTTCTCCACCAACCCCGCGCAGATTTCGAGGGTTTCCTGCCCGGCGGCGTAGCGGAATTGCCGAGCCAGGAGTACGCTGTCCCGCCCGGTCAAGGGCAGAATGCCCACGGCGGAACGGTGTTCCACGACCTCCCGGGTCGCGCTGCGTCCCTCTTTCACTTCTACCTCGTCCACCCGAAGGCTCAAAATATGCCCTTCGTAGATCCTCCGGCTCGACAGCATGCGTTCCATGTCCGAATGTCCTCCTTTTATGAAGTCGGCGTCAGGGCAGAGGACTCTGCCTGAAGAGTTCGTAACCTTCGTCGAAGGCTTGAATGTTCATTTCCGCAATTTTCTTGACGGGGAAGTGGTCCGCGATGGCCCTGCGAAGGGAGTCGGGAGAAGCGATTTTCTCCAGCCTCAGAATGCGCCCGATACAGCCCAGGGCCACCATGTTGGTGAGGATTTCCCTGCCCAGCTTGTCCAGTGCTGTGCGAACGATGGGCAGCGTGTAGACTCGCGCGTCGATACGGCTGACGTCTTCCACGCTCCCGCTGCCGTAGGCTGTGCTGATCCCCGGCAGATCGGTGACGAAAAAATCGTCGTACACAATCCGTCCTCCCGGCATGGTGTCGCGGGCGAACTCCTCCGCCGCGGCTTGGGTCAGAATCACCTGCAGGTTCGGCGCCACCACCTTGGGGTAGTCGATGGGCTCGCGGGACACCACCACCTCGGCCTTGGACTTTCCTCCCCTGGCCTCCGGGCCGTAGGCCTGAGACTGAACGACGTAAAGCCCCTGCTCGTAAAGGGTAATGGCCTGCCCAATGAGTTCCGTGGCAAGGATGACCCCTTGTCCGCCGGAACCCGCAATTCTAATTTCAAACCTTTCCGCCATACTTACCCCTTCTTCCTGGCGCTTTCAATGACTTTGGCGTACTGCTCCGTGTACTCCGGAACGTCCTTGTCCACAAACTCGCCGCACACCACTTTACCGGCCAGCTCCTCGGGGGTCATCGTCTTCGATTTGGTCAACGGCACGGAAACTTCTTTGAAGTAGCGGTAGTTGTCGATCGGCAGCCGCCGGTCGTTTTTTCGTCCGAACTGGGTATGACAGTGAGTGACGACTTCGATGACCGAGAAACCCTTTTTTCTGATGCCGTTCATGATGAAGGTCTCGGCCTGTTTGGGGTTGGCGATGGTGGTTCGCGCCACATAGGAGGCCCCGGCTCCTTCCGCAAGTTTGCACAGGTCGAAGGAAGGATCGATGGCGCCGTAGGGCGTCGTGGAGGCCCAGGCTCCGGCGGGGGTGGTGGGGCTGGCCTGCCCTCCGGTCATTCCATAGATATTGTTGTTCATGATGACCGCTGTGATGTCGATGTTGCGCCGGCACGCATGGATGAAGTGATTGCCCCCGATGGCGGAACAATCTCCGTCTCCCATCACGTCCACCACCGTAAGCTCGGGTTTGTGCAACTTGACGCCCGTGGCGAAGGCGAGGGAACGGCCGTGGGTGGAGTGCAGCGTGCAGGCGTTGATATACCCCGCCATCCGGCTGGAGCAGCCGATACCCGACGCGATCACGGTCTGAGTTTTGTCCTTGTTCAGCTCCACCAGGGCCCGAATCAGCGCGTGCATGATAACGCCATGCCCGCACCCGGGGCACCAGATATGGGGCATAAAGCGGGTCCTGAGCCAGCCTAAAACCTCCGTACTCGGCATCGTCAAGCCACCTCCTCGATCATTCGCCGGATCGCGGAGGGTTTGAAAAGCTCTCCGTTCACCAGGCTCATGCCCCGGACTTCGCTCCTGCCCCTGATGACGCGCTCCACTTCCAAAACCATCTGCCCGCAGTTCAGCTCCGGCACCAGAATTATTTTGGCGCCCAAGGCCATTCTCGCCAATTCTTCGCCGGGGAAGGGCCAAAGGGTGACGGGGCGGAAAAATCCGGCCGGGATACCTCTCGTCCGCGCGTCCCGAACGGCGCGCAGGGCCGAGCGCCCGACGCTGCCGTAGGCCACGACGATGACGTTCGCGCCGTCCATGTACTCCATCTCGTACTCCACAATTTCCTTACGCCCTTTATCGATCTTGTTCACCAAGCGCAGCATCTTTTTTTCTATTTCGGAGGGATTGTTGGTGGGGAACCCCCAATCGTTGGTGGTCAAACCCGTGACATGCCAGGAATAACCGTCCCCGAAGGCGGCCATAGCCGGCACTTTCGTGACGGGGTCCGCCTCGTAGGGGGTAAATTTGTCGGGGGGCACGGAAGGGCGGACGCGATTGACAATCTTGAGTTTATTGGGATCTTTTTTCGTCACTTTCTCCCGCATGTGGCCGACCACTTCGTCGGATAAAATCAACACGGGCTGACGAAATCGCTCCGCCATGTCGAAGGCCTTGATAGCCAAGTCGTAACACTCCTGCACCGACGAGGGCGCGTAACAAATCGTCCCGTGGTCGCCGTGAGTTCCCCAGCGGGCCTGCATCACGTCTTGCTGGGCCGTTTTCGTGGGAACCCCCGTAGAGGGCCCACCCCGCATGACGTCCACCACCACGATGGGGATCTCCGCGATGTACGCCAGTCCCAGATTTTCCTGTTTCAAAGAAAATCCGGGCCCCGACGTGGCGGTGAGCGCCTTGGCCCCCGCGATGGACGCGCCGATGACCGCCGCGATACCCCCGATCTCGTCTTCCATTTGAATGAATTTACCGCCGATCTTGGGCAGCTCCTCCGCCATGACCTCCGCAATTTCGGTGGAGGGCGTTATGGGGTATCCCCCGAAAAAGTTGCATCCAGCCAAAAGCGCCCCGTGGGCCAGCGCCGTGTTCCCCTGCCAGAAGGCCACGTCCCGCGCCGTCGGCCCCGCAGGGCGTTGTTCCGGCCGATCCCGTTCGTCACTAAACATTCTCCCTGGCCTCCTTGACCGTTATAGCGAGGTCGGGGCAGATATTTTCGCATTGTCTGCACCCAATACAGTCGTCTTCCCGCTTCGGAGTGGATTTCATACGATCGTTCATCTCCAAGACGGACTTGGGGCATACTCCCATACATAAAGAGCAGCCTTTGCACCATGCAGTATTGACCCCCACTTTGAACTTCTTCGACAACAGCCGCACACCCTCTCCAATGTGTTACCGCTACCCCTCTGGGCTCAAAAAGCTATCTTGCCCACATCATGCAGCGATCGCTGCACGAAAAGCGATTGAGTCGTGCTGAGATCCACGATTTTCATTTCTTCCACTTTACGTCCCATGTGGTCGATTTGCAAAAGAACCTCCGGACGCAGCAAATCCTTGTCTCTGGCGCCCACCACCACGCCCATACTGCCGTCTGAAAGCTCCACCGCAGTCCCCGGCGGGTAAAGGCCTATAGACACCAAAAGGGCGCGGACCACCACGGGATCGAAATGGGCCGACATATTTTCGAGCATCAGGGAGACGGCGACGCGGCTTTCCATCGGCTCCTTGTAAACCCGCTTCGCCGTGAGGGCATCGAAAACATCCGCCACGGCCGATATTCTCGCCTCCATGGGGATGTCGTCCTTTTCCAGGCCCCTGGGATAACCTCGGCCTCCGTAGCGCTCGTGGTGCCCGCCGATGACCGCCAAAACTCCTTTGTCGTCCACACCGTTGGCGACCGCCAGCTCTTCTCCGTAAACAGGGTGTTTTTTCATGATTTCGAACTCTTCGTCCGTCAGAGGACCCGGCTTGTTCAAAACCTCTTTAGGGACCAGCGCCTTTCCCAGGTCGTGTAAAATACCGCCCATGGACAGCCGTTCGACAATTTCCGGCTGACCGGGGAAAAGCCGGTTGGCGAGAAACCCGCCCAGAAGCGCGACGTTCAAGGAATGTACGTAGGTATATTCGTCCCATCCCCGCACTTTCCCCAGGCAGAGCATCACTTGAGGCGCCGAGGACACCTCTTTGGCCAGGGTTCGCCCCTGTATGGCCAGGTGGGAAATATCTTCAGGGCCGCACGTCCCCTGGGCGATGCGACCGTAGACGTTTTCCACCTGCTCGATGGTCTCTCTGGCCAACTGGGGGTCGATGATCGACAAATTCGTCTCGGCGGCCTTCAGCAATTTTTCCAACTCTTCGACGTTCACTTCGTTGTGTATCACGATAGGAATGGAAAAAATCCCCCAACGGCGTAAAACCATCTCCAAATTGTCCACGGAGGACACCAGTGAGGCCAGTTCCGTCCCGTGGGGCAAAAGGACGCTCTTGTTGGAGGTGAGAACGTCTTCGGCCACTATCGCGGGCGTCAGGGAATATTCGCGCATCTCGGCTAAAGAGATGCGTCTTTTAATGGTGCGGTCAACGGAGTTTTTTTCGGGAGACATTTCCCCACCCCTTCAGGGTACTACCTCGAGGTGTCACAAAATTTTGACTACCTTTCAAGAGGTTGACTCTAAATCTCTATATTTCAATTTCAATTTCAATTTCAATTTCAATTTCAATTTTAAATTTGAATTTTAAATTTGAAATTCCAAATTCAAATAAAACATCTCAAAAAATCGTCTAAAATCGCCATATTCTCGATATATTAAGGTTTTTTATGCAGCTTGAACTTGATGCTGTTTTCGTAAGCGTCGTCTATTTTGCCCATGATAGAGGGCCTCGGGAACTCTCCCCGTCTCAAAAAACGTTCGGTGATCAAAAACGCTTTTCCCAGCTCGTTCAAGGAGAGTTTGAGTTGAAAACGGGCGATCTCCCCGGCCTCGATGGTCCAGGGGCGTATGGACGCGAGGCCGGAAAAATTCATTTCCTGGCCACCGTCCGAGGCCTTTTCCCGATAAAATTCTTCGTCGATGGACAGGTTGGCCCAGGGAAACAGCGAGGGCAGCCGCAGGCTGTAAGGCATGTCGGCATCGGTCTGGAACATCCAGTCGTAAACGGCTTCCCGGCTTCCGTCGATGTTGCACACGCAAAGCCTCAGGGTTCCTCTCGCCGACGGCCTGTTGATCCATTCCTCCAGCTCCAGAACGACGTCCCTGCCCGCCTCGACAAGCTCCATCCACGGGCGATCCAGGGCAAGACGAGACAGGTAAGGGCTGTAGCAGGGCAAGGCCGATATGGCGGCGACGGCTTCAGGTCCGTATATCTGATCGTTGGGTATCACCAACTCCCAACTCGGCCCATCGACCTCTATCGTATCGGCGCTGGCGAATTCCCATAGAATGCGGTCGCTTTTGCGGTCGTAGATCATCACAAGCACGGGAATGGCGTGCTGAAGCCAATAAGCCAGGTGAGACATTTCGCCTCGACATACGTATCCCCGGGCGCCCCGTTCCATCCATGCGCTCTCGTCCGAGCGGATTTGAAGACCGATCGATTTCCCCATTTTAGGAAAATCTTCCGTAATTTCCAAATGAGCGTTCAGTCCAGTGTCCCCACTTCGTTGTTCCCGGAATATCAATCCCGACAACTGCGCGGATATCCGGCTTGCCGCATAGATACCAATACGCTCGGCTATGTCGTTCAAAAAAATCACCTCTCACCCTCGCAAATATGACGATCTTCTGGATTATAACTCAGCCCAAGCGCAATATACACGTCCGCCTGTTTCCCAGTTTTTCGAAAACCTTTTCCAGTCCGGATTTTTACCTGTCATTTTCCATGTCCGATCCCATACTTTACAGAACTTGGCACGCTTTTTCAAGTGCAAACATTTCGCATTCGTTAAAACATCCGGGGACCGTGATATAATTCTCGAATGACTTGCTGCAATAAGCGGCCGAAAAGCGACCGAAAGGAGGGATCATCGTGAGCGGAGCCTTCGTCAGGGACGATGAAGAGCGCGTTGCGCGCTTGGAAGCTCAGACTTTGACGGAAAAGCGTATGGCTTTGTTGGAAATGTTGATAAAAAAACGGGAGCGTATCGAGACCGATCCCAAACTTTCGAGGCTGCCTGCCGCAAAAAAACAGGAAATTCTCGATAGAATAGCCCACGAAGTCGACGAGCTGCAAGAGCAGCTTGCCGTTTCAAGCCAAATCTGACCCAGCGTAAACACCAAAACGAACCCAGTAAACAGCGGCGAATCGCCCCTCGCTTTAGGGATGGTTCGTCGCTTTGCTTTATGGCCGGAGTCCGCGGCCCGGTTCGCTTCGATGGGGTTCGCCTTGATGAAACAGTTCGATGTTCCGTTCCATCCGGCTCTCGAATTCCAAGAAGGCATCCCAGAGTTCCATTTGTTTCACGGCTTTCGGCGATTGGAACAAAGAGTCTCTTCTCGTTTTGCGCTTGTTGAAATCGCCATTCACGAACAGGCTCTCGCCAGGAAGAAAAGAGTATTCGACGCTGTTGAAGGCGAGCCATTTCAGCTCTCCGTACTGAAGGTCGAACCACTTGGCCGCCTTCGCGTACTCCAGGGTCAGGTTGCTTCTGGAGATCCCTTCGTCGTCGGTGCAGATTGCTACCGGTACTCCAGCGTCCCAGTAAAGGCGGAACGGGTGCCTGGCCCCGCCTGAGACGCCCAATATGCCTTCATTGCTCGAAAGGCAGATTTCGACGGCTATGCCTTTCTCCCTCATGTCTCTGAGGAGTCCGTAAACGTCGTCTTCCCACATAACGTCGACTCCGTGTCCAATCCGCGAGGAGTGCCCTTTGCTGATCGTTTTACTGATTCTGTTCCTCATCGCCTCGTAGGGCGAGTACCCGATGGTGAGTTCCCCCGCGTGAAGATTGAGTTTCAATTTTGCGCGGTCTTTTTCGGAAAAGGACCTCCAGTTTTCGTCGATAATCCTCATTTGAAGGTCAAAGTAGGTTCTGGAAAACCATGAATCTTCCGGGGAAAGCAGCGTAATGCCCCTGACCCCGCACTCGTGCAAGTTGACCAACAGGTCCATGGCGTTCTTGACGCGTTTACCGAAATATTTTTCATAGGCTTTCTCGTCAAAGGCTTCCCGCGTCTCCATCGGAATGCCCTCGCCTCTGTTCAGCGTCAGGATATAGGAGACGTCCACGTTCCAGCCCTTGTCGCGCTCATCCAGGTTCGCCAGCGTATCTCTGCGCATGTCGTCCAGGTGCTGCAACTGTTTTTTCAGCGCATCGTAATCGACGGTGCCATCCTCTGGAAACTTGACCACGTTTATCATCAATTCCATATATGAAATTCTCTGTGAGGCAGCTCGGCGCAGGAGTTCTGCCATAATTTTTTCGTCGCTGGGCATTGCCGGGCCGAACCGTGCGAAAGAGCGGAAGAAATGGTCGTGTCCATCCTCCTTTTCTTTTGTCATGTTGCGCATACCGAGAGCGTCCAAAACCGTGTCTGTTTTCCAAAAATCGAACCTCAAATCCATCGACGTGTAAAACGGGTTTGTCGTAGAAGGGACAAAGGCTTTCTCCGTCAGATCGAACACGAGGTCCCTTTCGATGGCGTTGTCGAGCAGGGTTTCGGTCTCGATAGCGCCGCTGGGATGGTTATGGAGATCCGCCCCTTTAGGCATTTTATGGAGAAAAGCGATCAAAAGGGCCTCGTTTGTTTTTGCCTCCTCGAAATATGCCGCGACCACCTCGCTGGTGTCGATTGTCACAATCCCTGCCCAGGCCGCCGAAATGTCCGCCACAATCAAGACAAAAAACAGCAACTTCACGATTGTCCTGTTACCCCGTTTTAAAAGCCTCAAGACGAAAAAGACCCCTTTCTCATTCATTATTTTCTCATTCATTATTTACACTTGAAACGGCCATAAATCTCAGTTTAAGCCACACGGTCATCTGTGTCCGTTCATTATTGGTATAACTGAATTATTATACTATCTCGGCTTTAGAGCAGGATTGCAGAAACTACGTAACCATAGGCCGTTACATAATTTTTACTTTTCTTTGATTTTTATGTGACATACAGGGGCAATAATACGGCTTGTTTTGGATGAAGTGTTTCGGATGAAGACGAAGGGAAACCACTGTTTGTACTGTTTGGGGAGGAGATTGGGAATTGATGACGATGTGCCGTGTTCCAAAAGGTCTGCGAGCGGAACGTGAAAGCTGCTCATGAACACGAGGCATCGGAACGTGAGATCTCGGCGGATTGTGGCATTGGTCGTTTTTTTCTGTGTGCTTGCAGGTTTTTTTGCGGGCGGCGCCCTTTTGCTTATACACGCCGATCATGACTGCTCCGGCGAAACCTGTTCCACCTGCGCTCAGATGGAAGGTGTCTCGAATGCCCTGCACCGTCTCATGGAAGGATTTCTTAAAATCGCCGCCCTGAATCATCCGAGGCTCACGTTGCTTTCCGTTTCGATGTTCCTCTTAAAATTTCTCAGTGAAACAAGGGGTCAAACCCTGATTACAACTAAAGTTCGACTCAACGATTGATCTTCCCCCTCCATTGGTAACGGATTTCGCGGTATCTATTGCTTAATGGTGACGTGCGAAGGGTGTCGTGCGCATTGACAAGATTACATTGTAGGGGGATTAAGACATGAAAACGAAGAAAATAACGAAGGTTTTACAGGGTCTGGGATTTTTTATCGTCGGATTTTTTATTATCAGTTTGGCGATCGCAGGCATGGCGGCGGCCGGTCCCCAGGACGCGGACAACGTATGGAGCGGGAAAACGGCGAAATATGTATTCATGTTCATCGGCGACGGAATGGGATTGCAGCAGGTCAGCGCCGCCGAAATTTATCTGGGGGCCACGAAGAACAACGCTACGAACAGCAACCCCGGCATCGAAAAGCTCACTTTCAGCCGCTTCGAAAACCAGGGAATGATCACGACCTACTCGGCGAACTCCTTTATCACGGACTCCGCCCCAGCGGCAACCTCCCTGGCCACCGGCTACAAGACGGACAACGGAGTGATCGGCGTCGATCCCAGCAAGACGAAGAAGTTCGCCACCATCGCGGAGCTGGCAAAGGAACGAGGAATGAAGGTCGGCATCGTCAGCAGCGTATCCATCAACCACGCCACGCCAGCCGCGTTTTACGCTCACGTTCCCTCGCGCAACGACTACTACGGCATAGGGCTTCAGCTTCTGGACAGCGAAGTCGATTATTTCGGCGGCGGCGGATTCAACCAGCCCACGGGGAAAGAGAAAGATAAAAAGAGCCTTTACGATGTTGCCGTGGAAAGAGGAATCAAAGTGCTGCGCAGCCGCGACGCCATTCTGGCGGCGAAAAAAGGGGAGGGCCGGATCTTTGCGATCAACCCGATTTTGGACGCGGACAACGCCATGCCCTATGAAATCGACCGCACCCAGGGCGAGCTTTCCCTGGCGGACTTCACCCGCAAGGGCATAGAGCTGCTGGACAACGAAAAAGGCTTCTTTATGCAGGTGGAGGGTGGAAAAATCGACTGGACATGCCACGCCAACGACGCTGCCACGTCCATCATCGACACCTTCGCCTTCGACGACGCCGTGAAAGAAGCGGTGGAGTTCTCCCAAAAGCACCCGGAGGAGACCCTGATCGTCATAGTCGGCGACCATGAAACGGGCGGAATGAGCATTGGATTTGCCGGAACCGAGTACGAGACGTTTTTTGAAAAAATCGCCGGTCAGAAAGAGTCCTTTTTGGAGTTCGACAAAAAGATCGCCGCGTATCGTGCCGGTAAAGCCGGTAAAGAAGGAAAATCTGAAGGGAAATCTGGAGAAAAATCTTTCGATGGGTTTTTCCCCGAGATCACGAAAAGTTTCGGCCTCCTTCGCCTGACGGAGACAGAAGCCAAAGATTTGGCGGAGAAAGCCAAAGCAGGCGACGCCGCGGCAGCTCGACGCCTCGCCATGAACCTCAGCTCTATAGAGCTGGACGCCATTCGAGGAGCCTTCCAACGCAGCATGACGGAGGGAAAAGTACGGGGCGATGAACAGATGTTCCTGCTCTACGGAGGGTATGAGCCGCTCTCCGTCCAGGTAACGCACGTTCTGAATCAGAAGGCGGGCATCGGCTGGACAACCTACGCCCACACCGGCATTCCTGTACCCGTCTTCGCCCACGGGCAAGGGGCGGAACTTTTCAACGGCTATTACGACAACACGGATATCGCCTGGAAAACATTGTCCGTAATGGGCCTGCCCGCTCTGGAGCCCACGGTCTTCAAGTCCCAGAAATAACGATCATGCGAAACAGACGCGACAAAGCGGTCGTGTTGATTTGCATCCTGGCCACCGCCGGGATGCTTTTTCTGTCCTCGGGGTTCGAGCGGGAGTACTCCGGCGAACGGGTCGGAGTGGAGGTCTTGGAGACGAACAACAGTGCCGTCCGGCAGTTCGGCATCGTCAAGACCGGCGACCAGTCTTTGAAGGTCAGGGTGCTGAGGGGAACCTTCGAGGGCCAGGAGGTGGAAGCCGTCAATCACTTGATCGGAAAATTGGAATTCGATCGCATGTATTCTCCGGGGGATAGGGCTTTGGCGACCCTCGACCTGAACGGAAGGGACATTCTGAAAATAACCGTTGTGGATTATTATCGGTTGGGTTCGGAGATGTTGCTTTTTGCGGTCTTCTCGGTTTTCCTGCTGGGGTTTGCGGGCTGGACGGGCCTTCGATCACTGCTTTCCTTCGTATTCACGGGAACCGTACTCTGGAAAATCCTCCTGCCCGGGGTCTTGCGCGGCTGGAATCCGATTGTCGCGTCCCTTGCCGTCAGCGCGCTTCTCACCATCGTGATCAATTTTCTTGTCAGCGGCATAGATAAAAAGGGCGTCGTCGCGACCTTGGGAGCCCTCTCGGGCATTGCTCTGACCTGTGCCCTGTCGCTTTTTTTCGGGCGTCAGTTTTCCATTCACGGAGCCGTGAAGCCCTTCTCCGAAGCCCTGCTCTACAGCGGATTCGCCCACCTGGACCTGACGGGCATCTTTTTGGGAGGAATCTTTCTGGCCTCCTCGGGAGCCGTCATGGACCTGGGCATGGACATCGCCTCGGCGCTGAACGAGATCGTGCTGAAAAACCCGAAAATCCCGCGGGGAGAGCTGATTCGATCGGGTTTTGCCGTGGGGCGCATGGTCATCGGAACCATGACGACAACCCTGTTGCTGGCCTACACCGGAGGGTTTATGACGCTTCTGATGGTTTTCATCGCCCAGGGAACGCCGGTCGTGAACATCCTGAACCTGCAATACGTGGCGGCGGAGGTACTCCACACCCTGGTGGGCAGCGTAGGGCTCGTCGCCGTCGCGCCTCTCACGGCCATCCTGGGGGGATACGCGATGACGAGCCCTCGATAGTAAAGGCAAGAGATAGCAAAGGCCAGCGGGGCGTTCAAGTTCGCTTCAGTGAACGGGGGGGAGATTCCCGGGGCGACTCTGCTTCGTTTCAGAATTTAAGCTGCGCTTCGCATCTGCGAAACTTTCCCGTTTCCAGGAACGCGGCGACGGCTTCGGCGGTATCGCGGCGCCAGTGAAGCCGTTCGTGAGCGCAAGGGATCAGCATCTCGTCTTTTGCGGTTACCTGTCGGGCGGATTCCACTGTGACGAGGCCGTCGTGTTCGTCGGGCAGCAGAAAATTTCTCACGGGGTCCGGGCGCGTCCCGGCGATGATGCCCATCTCCGGAGGGGGGTCGTTGAGAGGCGATGGGATCTGGACGCCGGGCTCCGCCAAGTCCGAGAGTCCCTTGAAAATATCCCGAGAAAGAGGAATCCCCAACAGCATGTTGGCGTAAGGGGATCCTCCGTTGGGTGTTCCGATGAGAACGACTCTGCCCAGCCCCGCCACAACCCGGCGTGACAAATAGTCGCGGACGATGAGCCCTCCCATGCTGTGGCCCACAAAATGCACGACGCTCCCCTGCGGGACATGGGTTTCGACCGTCGAGACCAGTGCCTCGCTGCACGTGCGGATATCCCGGAACGGTGTCGGCAAAGTGGGGGCGACGGGGCGGTATCCTCGCCGTCCCAACTCCCGGGCAAGATAACGCATATTGCGCCCTGTCCTCATAAACCCGTGAACCAGCACGACACAACGGATCACCCCCGAAACAGCCGCAGCCGAACCTACAGCCGTGTCGTGGCCTGACGGATAAGGCGGCTGTGTTGACTTTGCTGTTTTCAACAACGCACGAACCTCCTCAAAATTCCTCAAAATAATTTCCCTTCGGCATAAGCCTCAACTTTATAGGACTCGCCTTCTTTATAGACTCGCCCTTATGCCTTGTCTCCTGACTCGTTTATATTCAGAAGAGTCCAGGAGCCCTGACCACAGTGGCTGCAGAGGGGAACGCCCAGCCGGGCGGGAATGCCCCGGGCAATAGCCAGTACTTTCGGAAGATCCACCCCTGTTTTTACCCCAAGGCGCTCCAAAAAATTCACCAGGTCCTCGGTGGACACGTTTCCGGCGGCCCCCGGCGCGAAAGGGCACCCTCCGAGACCGCCCACGGCGCCATCGAAGGCGTCGTACCCCAGAAACAGCGCCGTCAGAGTGTTGGCGAGAGCCATACCGTGGGTGTCGTGCAGGTGCAGGACGACTCTCCCCCTCGGGTACTCCCTGCGCACCGCGCTCAACGTGTCGTGGACCTTGACGGGATGCGCCGTTCCGGTGGTGTCGGAGATGGACAGGCTCCCGCAGCCCAAACACAGGGCCCGCTCTATGATTTTCAGCACCGCTTCTTTGGCGATCTCTCCCTCGAACGGGCAATAGAAAGCCGTGGCCACGCTCACGTGTACTTTCTTCTCTCCCTTTATCCGGCAGACCTCCGCCAGCTCCGAAAGGGACTCCTCCACCGTCCGCCGCGTGTTCTCCCGGTTGTGGGATTCGCTGGCCGACAGCACGAAGTTCAAGGTGTCCGCTCCGGCGCTCAACGCATTCTCCGCTCCCTTCACGTTGGGAACCAGGGCCATGGCCTCGATAGCGCCGTGCTTGCGCTTGAAGTCCCTCATGACCTCCGCCGCGTCCGCCATCTGGGGTACCGCCGGACCCACAAAAGACGTCACCTCGATAGTCTTGAACCCCGCTTCGGCCAGGGCGTCCAGGATGGCGATTTTTTCGGACGTGGGAATGGGGACCTGAACGTTCTGAAATCCATCCCGGGGACAGACCTCAATCACTTCCGCCTGCTTGGGCAATGATGAAAAATCCAAAGAACCCATTTCACACGATCCCTTCTTGCTTCAGGCCAGCAACGTGCGGATTCTTATGACCTGCTGTTGCGCCGTTCACAACGACCCCCGCCTTTTACGCTGAACTGTGAAGCCGCCTGGCGCAGAAATTTCATCCTGTTCAAAAACGTTGGCCCTCTTCTTCCCCCAGGGATATCTTTCTCTCTTTGAGTCCTTTGCGCCTGTAGGCGTCGTTAGGCGCTTTCGGGATGCGTCCGTGAAGGATGGAGTATGACCTCAGCCTGCGGCCCACGGTGCGCTCCAGGTTACGGCCCAGTTTGAAGAGCCTGTCCGGATCGACTCCGGTCTCTATACCCATCTCTTCCATCATGAGAACCATATCCTCCGTACTGACGAGGCCTACCCCTTTCGAGTTGTAATAATAATCCCCTGTCCCCGCCACGGGCGTGTCATCGATAAAGTTTGCCGGCTGGCCTCCAATTCCCCCGAGGGTACTCTCGAAGAGACGCACTCCAGCCTGAAGCGCAGCCAGAACGTTGGCAAGCCCCCAGCCCCTTGTGACGTGGAAGTGTGCCAGATGTACCTCCGGGCGCGGTATTGCTTCCAGCAGCATCGAATAGTACCTATATACCTGGTCGGGTGATGCGGAGCCGTCGTGGTCGGCGTGTTCCACATCGTCCGCTCCGATTTCGAGCCACCGCTTCGTGAACAAAACAGCATCCTCCATCTTGGTTGGCCCGGATATAGGGCTGCCCCATATCGTACTGACAGTGCCGTTCACCTTTAGTCCTGCTTCTTTTGCTTTGGCGATGCAACGCTCGCACTCTCTCCAGTACTCGGGGAGCGTCGTGCCCGAGTTCGCGAAGTGATGTTCCTCGTCGGTCGAGACCATCATCAGTATCCTGTCCGGGCCAATGCCGGCACGTTTCAGCCCAATGGCCCTGTCCACCGCCTTCTCTCTTATGGTGACGGCGGTTACCTCGACGTCGTTCTTCACGTCGATTCCAGCCTTTTCCAGAGTTCTGCTCGTCTTGATCCTTCTGAGGACCTCTTCGGCATCCTTGAACTGCGGCATCCCGGCGGGGTTTCCAAGATTTGTAACCTCTATCCTTCGAAAACCTGCCAGAACCAGCTGTTCCGCGTAGTAAACCTTCGCGTCGGTGGAAATGAATTTCTCTTCGTGCTGGAAACCGTCCCTTACCGTGATATCGCCAAGCGTCACTTTTTTAGGATAATCGAAACTGAATTTCATTGGAACGCACTCACCTTTCATAACCTTATGTATCCAGCCGAAATACCCGCCAAACAAAATATCCTTGCAATGGCAGCATCTCTAGCAACGGCTGCATTTCTCGCAACAAACAATAATTTAAAGAGGCCCCTCGTGGAACATAGGAGCCTCGCACATAAATCGGGCGTATCCGAAAATCTATTTTGAAAGGCTCAGATGATTTTGGCCGCCACGGAGAGGATTTGAGCAACCAACCAAGCTGAGGCGTAGTAGCCCATAAATTGCACGCCGGTGTGGACACCGAAACGGTTGTGCAAAAATCCCCCAAATATGCCTATAGCGAGGGCAATCATTATGCCCAGCAGGCCAGCCTCGTAAAACGCAAGCATGAAGATCAGACCTAAGAAAGCCCCTATCAGTGCCTCGTGGCTTATTTTGCGGAACATGATCTCCGTCCAGGAACGGGCCTTTTTAACGGATATGGGAAAGGCAAACAGCGCGCCCCCTATTATACCGATGATACCGAAGACGATGTAGTCGGAGAGCGACAGAAGCTGGGCCAAATTGTTCAGCGGCTCGACTGAAAAGCGGGGCGGAGCGTTAAAAAGCGAAGCGCCCGGTCCTGCTGCAACAGCGCTTAAGGGTAAGCCCGCCAAGGCCACAAGGGGGATTATGAATTCGCCTATATAAGTACTGTTGCTTACGCCGTCTTGAACGCTGAGGGCGCTCGTGATCTTCTGATACAATTCTTTACAGCGCCCTCCCGCTATCTCCCCCAACATGACCGTCATGCCTACAGGCGAGAAGGTGAACGTACAGGCGCCTATAGAGGAGTACAGAGCTACCTGACGAGCCTGTTTCGGAGTCACGAGCTTAAATGGGTTGGGAATCAGACCGCCACTTTTCGCATCCGGGGCAAGCCAAATTTCGTTGGGCTTATCTCTGCCCAGTTCATCCCTCAGCTTGGGGGTAAATACCGTAAAAATTTCCGAGACCATGGGGCCGATGGTTATTCCCATAAATATGGAAATAAATAACGTGTGTCCGACGCCTTCCACCGCCAGCCGCTGAAACCCCTGAATCAAAAAGGCGAAGGGTATGATGGCTATGATTGCGGCCCATTTCGCGCTGGAGAGATAGGCCACGATGACCGTCCCTATGGTGAACACCAAACCGATGTACGGGCTGATCTTCTGACCGATAGGCGCCAACAGCAGTGCGAACGCCAGGGACACGGGCAAAGCGCAGATGGTGCCAATCATGGAGCCAGCGGCCATTTTGCGCATAGCGACGTGGGGAATACCCAGCCTCTTCGCCAGAGACGAATACAGCACCATCGGCACCGCCATAGTGCTGCCCGGAAGCGCGGCCATAGCCGTAGGCACAGTGTGACTGATCTGCATGGCGACGATAATGCCTATGAACCACGCAAACAGAACCGGCCCGGGTAGGCCCATCAAAACGAGTATAAGGGTAATTGGAGCCATGGTGGCAGTTTCGTCTGTACCGGGGATGATACCTATGATGGTAAAAAGTATGCCCCCTCCTACCGCCGCGATAAAAGCCTGTGCATAGAGAAACAGATCGATTGATTCCATATTTTATACCATTCCTTTCGCGCTTTTGACGTGGCTCTCGCCAATCGTCCGATACGCTGGATCGGGCAATGCAGTCAGTGCATCCTCTCAGCTCTGCAGTTATTGAGACAAAAACCTCGGTCATAACTGATTTTTAAATTGCTCTTTCGATAAGGCCTTCTACTTCAACTTTGTTTTGTACTCGGGTTTATAATTTGGGGAATCCTCCGGAATCAGAGCGAGCAGGCCGTAAAGCTCCAATTCCTCCATCTCCTTTATGAGATCTGGGTCGAGATTACGCAATCCTTCTATTTCTTCTTCTACCGTCATGCCCGCGGCGGCCAGGATATCCTCTATGCTGCTGCTCTCGAATTTCTCCTCGATAATGCGTTTCGGTTTGAATTTGATGGACGAAATTGTCCCTGCCGCCAGACAGCCGATTATACCGACCAACAATGAATAGCCTTTTGCCAACCCCGGCTCCAAATCAGGAATATTCAAGAAGATGCTTCTGCCGATCAAATACATTCCCAGGGTAAGCACGACGCCAAGCGTGGACGAAATGAGCAGATGGTTCAGACTTACCGTGTCGCCCCATACTTCGACATAGGGCTTGGTTTTTTTGTTTAGACTCATGACCGTTTCTCCTTCTTCGTTATTGCCGCTTCGCCGGTCCAAATTGCATCCAGCGTCCGCAGGAAGTGTCAACGCCTCAAAACAACTTCCTCCTCGCGTCGCTTAACCCTTGTATTTCTCAACAAGCTCTTGAGCGTAATCCAGTCTCACTTTTTTATCGGCGATCATTTGCTTCACGACTCGCTCCAGCAGCTCCCCTTCCGCCCCTGCCACTGTCGCTATGTTTCTAGCGTGCAGGCTCATGTGACCCTTCTGAATCCCTTCTGTCGCCAGGGCCCGGATGGCCGCCAAGTTTTGCGCAAGGCCAAGGGCCGCAAAGACCTGGGCCATTTCTCCAGCGGACTTGACGCCCAAAATTTTGACCGCAACCTGCGCAATAGGGTGAATTTTCGTCGCTCCTCCCACAAGTCCGACAGCCATCGGAAGTTCCAAGCTCCCGACTAGATCCCCATTTGCGTTTTTCTCCCAGACAGAGAGGGATGTATATTGCCCGGAGCGCGCGGCGTAGGCGTGAGCACCCGCCTCGATCGCCCGGGTGTCGTTGCCTGTGGCAAGCACCGCCGCAGAGATGCCGTTCATGATGCCCTTATTGTGCGTCGTAGCTCTGTAGGGGTCGGACGCTGCGAAGGCATAGGCGGCCAGCACCTTATCGACGACGTCTTCTCCTCCCAGGCTCTTCTTGCTCATGACACAGCGAGCCCTGGCCAAACGGCGCACCGCGAGATTCGAGAGGATGCGCAAGTAGGATGTGCCCCCCGTCAGCTCCGCCAGCATCGGTGCCGTCGCCTCCGCCATCGTGTTGACCGCGTTTGCTCCCATAGCGTCCAGAGTGTTCACGATCAGATGCACTATCACCATCGGCCCCTGAGCGGTTGGAAGGACGCGGGCTTCAACATCGATCGCGCCGCCTCCGAATTTCACCAGCACCGGATCTTTTTCGTTGCAAAGGGATATTATCTTGTCCTTTTGTTCTAGGATTGCGACGCGGGCATATTCGGGGTCACGGACGTTGATAATCTGAATCTGCCCTATCATGATGGAACCTGTGTAGCTGGTTGTGAAGCCTCCACTGGCTGCGGCCATCTTTGCGGCATTACTGGCGGCCGCCACAACGGAGGCTTCCTCGGTGACCATTGGAATGAGATAGTCTTTGCCGTTTACCACAAAATTCAGCGCCACGCTCATGGGAAGGGTATAACGGCCTATTACGTTTTCGATCATATGGTCCGCCTTCCCCATATCCAGCGAGGCAGGGTCCGAGAAGCGGGCACATTCATCGTCGGAGAGACCGGCAAACTCTTTCACCTCCTTCAGACGATCTTCCGGCGAAAGTTTGAAAAAACCTGAGTAACTGCTGCTTTTCACCACTATCCCACCTTTCCTCTTCACGCCGCGTATTTGCCGCGACTCCCTCGCGCCAGGCCAACCCTGACGCGCAAAACAACAGCGCATACTCACACTTCCAACAACTGGCCTATTCCCTTGACTAAGACTAAGCTATATCAACCATTAATACATTCATTGATACATTCGACCTTAGTTAAGAAAATAGACCAATTGTGAATCATACCTTTTATTTCACACTCTTATTTCCCCAGCTCTTTGATCAAGGTGGACATAGAGTCTTACTCCCGTTATTGCCGATCAGTGTTTCCTGCAAAAAAATCAAAATATGCAACACACCCACAATAACTCCCCAAAATGAACTTGACGATGCTTTCAAAAATTATCCCGCCACCGCCTGTACTCACAACCCTTCTATTCAACTCTTCTATCTAACCCTTCTATCTAACCCTTCTATCTAACCCTTCTATCTAACCCTTCTATCTGAAATATACCAACGAAATATACCAACCCTCCTATCAAAACATATGTTTGTGATAGTTTTCTTTATTTTCTATACAACAGCAAAATGACTGTATCTTCATTAAGTATTACACCACGATCATTACTAAATTTCAAGTTGAAATTGCAATCTGGACTTTTACACGTTTTGATTCGTTTTGCGTTCGTTTTAATTGAGTGATTGAGGAAGGTGGCGACGAGGGGTGTCGTCTATGAATTATTAGGGGTTGAGTCTACAATGTTTGCTTTGCCAAATTTACATATCGAGAGTATTGTGTAGATGTGTCTGCCGGAAATTCTAGTCTGGGAATTTCAGTTTTCAGGACGACAGATAAAGATCGAAGGAGGGTTTACCATGGGTTTCATTCTCAAAAAATGTCTTTTGTCGCTGCTTTTGCTCTCTGTGCTTTTACTTTCTGCTGGAACATGGGCCTACGCGGACGTCAAGTTGCCGCCGCCCCAGACGGAGGGAGGGATGAGTCTGTTCGAATCCCTCAAAAAACGAGCCTCGGCGCCGGGGGGAGATTTCCCTATCGCCCCAATCGAGCCAGAGGAGCTTTCCACGATACTCTGGGCCGCGACGGGCCTGAACCGGGGAGAAAAAGGATGGACCGTGCCTATGTCCAAGGGTTTGGAGCCCTATTGCAAAATCTACGTGGCCCAGGACGAGGGGATTTTTCTGTACGACTGGCAAATTCATGGCTTGATAGAAATATCTAAGGAAAACATCCGGGCGAAGGTCGGTTCCCAAAACTTCGTCAAAACCGCGCCCTGTATTTTGATTGTCGTAGCCGACGGGAAGGCGCTGTCGGACAACTTCAATGAAAGAGACAGCGCGGAATTCGCCGCCGTCGCCGCGGGGGCCATGACCCAGGACATCTACCTCGCCGCCGCGGCGCTTGAAATAGGGGCGCGCTATATTCACGCCATGAACCTGGAGGAGATTCGCAGGGCCCTCTCGCTCCCGGAGGAAGACTATCCCCTTTGCCTGATGATCCTGGGTAAATAGTAACTCGACCCTTCTATCGGGTAAAGGGAAGGGTGTTCGATTGGGGGTTCAGGGAGGCAGAGAAATCCCGCAGGGACAGAGCGGGTTCCGCCTCCCTTGAGCTTGAATGTTTATTAATGTTTATTTTAGAGGCTCGACAAATACTCCACGAGGGTACGCAGGGAGTAGGCCGAGGAGCCTGTGGAGTACACGCCGAAGTTTTTGTCGTACCAAGCGGTGGCCGCGATATCGATGTGAGCCCAGGGAATGGACGGGTCCACAAACTCCCGCAGAAACATTCCCCCGATGATGGTTCCGCCCCCGTCCGGCGACGATTGACGAAGGTCGGCGTGGATGCCCTTCAGCCCATTTCGGAGGCGCTCGTCGTCCATCTCGAAGCGATGCAGCCGTTCTCCGGCGATGGCGGCGGAGGCGGAGAGCGCCGCGCTGAGGTCGTCGTCCTCGCATAGAAGGGCGGCGGTGTAGCTCCCCAGAGCCGCCTTGGCCGTGCCGGTGAGAGTTGCCACGTCGATAATCGCGTCCGGCTCCAGCTTGGAGGCCAGGGTCAACACGTCGGCCAAGGTCAGACGCCCTTCCGCGTCGGTGTTCAGAACTTCGATGGTTTTGCCGTTCATGGCGCGGATAATGTCGTCGGGTCTGTAGGCCCCGCCGTCCGGCATGTTCTCCACGAGCCCCGCTATGCCGTTCACCTCTATGGGCAGCTTCAGCTCCGCGGCGGCTTTCATGACGCCCATCATGATACAGGCACCGCTTTTGTCGTGCTTCATCGTCTTGATTCCCTCCCGGGTTTTGATGCAAAGGCCCCCGCTGTCGAAGGTAACTCCTTTGCCGACGATGGCGATACGCTTCCGCACGGGCCCCTGGGGCCTGTAGACTAGGTGTACCAGCCGCGGGGGCGTCGCGGAGCCCTTCCCCACGCACCACAGGGCGTTCATGCCGGCCTCGGCGATCTCCCTCTCGTCGGAGATGGAGCAGTCGAGGCCGAGTCGGGCGGAAAGTTTGGTGGCGACGAAGGCAAAGGTCAGCGGGTTGACGACGTTGCCCGGCTCGTTGCAGAGGTCTTTGGCGTAGGACTCCGCCTCGCCTATGATACGCCCGCGTTCGAGGCCCTCTTCGTCCCCTCCAATTAACGCGAAAGACTCCAGAGGCGGCGCTTTATCGCTATTTTCCAGGTATTTGTCGAACCGGTAGGCTCCTGCGAGAGCGCCTTCGGCCGCCGCGCTGCTGGCTGCGCGGGAAAATTTCTGCCCCTTCCCATCATTGTAAAACTCCAGTGAAAGTCGGGAACACGAATGGGCACGGCAGGTCCGCACGAACTCCGCCGTCACCTCCCGAAGGGTGGGGCCGGAAAATTTTGCCCGTTCACCGCCGCCGACCAGGGCCCTCATGCCTTTGCCGGATTCATCGAAGATCAAGGAAATCTTGCCTTTTCTGCCCCAAACTCCCGGCGCCCCGCACTTGACGGAAAATTTATCGAAAAAAGTGTCCTCGAACACGATCTCGCCGCGCACTTGGGTCTCCCCGTCGGGAAAATTCAAAAAACGCATGTCTTTTTCTCCCGAGCCTCAGTCCTGCCAACGGAGGGCATAAGCCGCCATTGCCCCCGAGCCCGTCCACAGCACCGATTCGTTCACGTCGAACTTGGAATTGTGGTGGGGATAGTTGCACACCGCGCCCTCCGATGAAGAACCGGAGCAATGGAAGGTAGAACAATGATAAAAGAATGCCCCCGGTACCTTCGCCAGGTAAAACGAAAAATCCTCGGCCCCGGACGAGGGCAGAGGAATTTCCCGAACCCACTCCTCCCCCAGGCTGCTCGCTACGATGTCTCGCATTTTCAGGGCGCAGGTTTTGTCGTTGATGACCGCCGCCAGGTTGACGGTGAAGGCGACCGCGGCGCGTCCCCTCATGGAGGCGGCCACGCCCTCGGCCGTCTCGCGGATGCGTTTTTTCAAGAACCCGTCGATCTCCGGGGCGAAGGTGCGGATCGTGCCGTGTACCTCGCATTTTCCGGCGATGATATTGAAAGCCGATCCTCCCAATATCTTTCCGATGGTGACCACCGCTGGCTCGAAGGGGTTGATTTCCCGGCTGACCAGAGTTTGGAGCTGCACTATCGTCTCGGCGGCGATCACGATGGGGTCCACCGTCAGATGAGGCGTGGCTCCGTGGCCTCCCTTGCCCTCGAACACTATCGAGAAAGTGGAGGTGGAGGCCATCATCGGCCCCACTCGCCATCCGATCTGCCCCGGCTCCAGGCCGTCCCATATATTGCCCGTGTGCAGTCCGATGATCGCGTCTACCTGGGGATTTTCGAGAGCCCCGCTCTCGATCATGGACAGCGCGCCGTTGACCGTTTCCTCCGAGGGCTGGAAGATGAAGCGGACCGTTCCGGCCAGTTCCTCCCGGGCGTCCGCCAGAAGTTTCGCGGTGCCCAAAAGTATCGCCACGTGAGCGTCGTGTCCGCAGGCATGCATGTTGCCGTTGGTGGAGGCGAAGGGAAGACCGGTCTCTTCCTGAATGGGAAGCGCGTCCATATCCGCGCGCAAGGCCAGAACCTTTCCGGGCTTTTTCCCCTTCAACGTGGCGAAAACCCCGTGCCCTTGACCCTGTCCGGACTTGATCTCGTCCAGTCCCAATTTTGTCAGTTCCCGAACAATCACGCTCTCCGTAAACGGCAGATCGTGTCCCAGTTCCGGGTGCGCGTGCAGCTCCCGCCGTAGCTCCACGATGGTTTCGTTCAGCGCCTTCGCCTTTGCTCCAATACTCTCCATGGTCCAGTCCCTCTTTTCAAAATGAATAGCTTAAAATGAATAGCTCAAATCGACAGTTACTTTTCTTTTACGTATCCTCGTTAAAATGATCCTGCATGAAAATGGTTCTGGGTGAAAATAATTGTACGCGCGCTATAATATCATGGTTGAAGAAAATGGAGGGAGTAGGCTCGAATGTTGCGCCGCGCTTTTACGGTTTGCCTGATTCTTCTTTATTTTTCTTTTGTCCTGGCGCCGATCCTCTTGATGATGATCGGGTCTTTGGGGGAGAAGTGGTTCGGTACTCTTTTGCCGACGGGGTTCACCTTGGATTGGTACGCCCAGCTTTTCCGCAAGGCCATGTACGTGCGCGCCATGACCATGAGCCTGTGGATCGCGGCTTTGACCGTGGTGATCGACGGTGCGATTTCCATCTTGACGGTTTACGCGGTACACGTTCTGGGCAGTCGGAGAATACGGGCTATTTTCGACTTTTGCCTGTTGCTTCCCATCGCAATTCCGCCGGTCGTAATGGGGCTTGGAATGATCCAGGCCTACAACTGGAAGGGCTTTTCCCTGGTGGGCACGTGGCAGCTCCTTCTGGGCGCGCATATCGTTTACACCCTGCCCTTCATGATGCGCCCTTTGATGGCCAATATCGAAATGATCCGCTGGAGTACCTTGGAGGAGGCCTGCGTTTCGCTGGGAGCGTCCCTGTGGACCACCATCCGCCGGGTGTTGATTCCCAACCTGCTGCCGGGCGTCGTATCGGGCGCTCTGATGACTTTCGCCATGTCCCTGGGGGAATTCCAGCTCGCCGTCATGGTCACCGGATCCAGGTCACAAACTTTTCCCGTCGTTCTCTATCAAGCGTTTTACGTTTCTACAGGTTTTGCGTGCGCCGCCACGGCGCTTTTGATTTTGACGAGCCTCCTGTCCCTGGTGGGGCTGGCCTTGCTGGGGCGCTCGTTTTCCGAAGAAATCGCGGGCAGTTGAAGGAGCGCGGATGAAATTGCAGAATGGGATTGCAGCATACATGGAAAAATAGATGAAAAGAAAATCGACGAAAGCAAAACGGGCGGCAGCGTAATGAGCGACAGCAAAGTAATCGACAAATATAAAGGCAGGAGGATCGTCAGCGTGATCGGGACCTCGACGGCCTCCCCGGATCTTTACGAGCTGGCCCGGGAGACGGGCCGTCTGCTGGCGGAAAGGGACTGCATCGTCGTCTGTGGTGGGCGGGGCGGAGTCATGGAGGGCGTCTGCCGAGGGGTGGCCGAGAGAGGCGGTATTTCCGTGGGGCTGCTGCCCTCTTCTCTTTCCGAGGCCAACCCCTACGTCTCGATCCCTCTCGTGACCGGGCTGGGGGAGGTACGGAACGTGGCCGTGGTCTCCGCGGGCCAGGCCGTCATTTCCATAGGAGGGGCCTATGGGACCCTCTCCGAGCTGGGTTTCGCCATGCGGCAGGGCAAACCCGTGGTGGGGCTCCGCACGTGGCAGATCCGGGACGAAAAAGGCGAGCCCTCCGCCGTGGTGTGTGCCGCCACTCCCCTCGAGGCCGTGACTGCGGCGCTGGAGGGAATTTCTTCATGAACGGCTGGAAAAACGGCGTCGAATTGATTGCGGTCAGTAAATTGTACGGGAACACCTACGCCGTCCGCGACGTTTCTTTGGCGGTGAGGGAAGGGGAATTTCTGTCCGTGGTGGGGCCCTCCGGCTGCGGAAAGACCACGATGCTGCGCATGATCTCGGGCTTCGCCGTGCCCGACTCCGGGGAGGTGCGGATCGGCGGCGAGCCCATGAAAGGGGTGCCGGTGCGGGAGCGCCGCGTGGGTATCGTCTTTCAGAATTACGCTTTGTTCCCCAACATGACGGCCTACGAAAACGTGGCTTTCGGCATGGAGGCCCAAAATTGGCCGAAAGCCCGAATCGAAAACAAGGCCGCGGAGCTTCTGGAAATGGTGGGTATGGGAGACCGGGCCGGAGCCTATCCCCGGCAGCTCTCCGGAGGGCAGCAGCAGCGCGTCGCCCTGGCTCGCGCCCTGGCCATCGAACCTCGGGTTCTGCTCCTCGACGAGCCCTTGTCAGCACTGGACGCCAAGGTTCGCAACACTCTGCGGTTTGAAATCAAGCGCATCCAGCGCGACAGCGGTATCACCACCGTCTACGTGACCCACGACCAGGAGGAGGCTCTTTCCATCTCCGACCGGGTGGCCCTCATGCGCGGAGGAATGCTGGAGCAGGTGGGGACGCCCGCGGAGCTTTACGCCGCGCCGGTCTCGGAGTTTGCCGCGGACTTCATCGGCGTCAACAACATTCTCCGCGGAACGTACTTGGGCGAAGGGCGGTTTGCTTGGAACGGCCGTGTTTTCGTCGTCGAGGCCCAGCGAGAGTCCAGGCAGGCTACACCCAGAGGGACTGCACCCGGGCCGGCTGCGATGACGGTGCGGCCGGAGCGCCTCGTCCCCGCCGGTCTCGACCTGAAGGACCGCCGCGTAGACCCCTTCAACGTCTTGGAGGGAAAAGTGGTGGGCAAGGTTTTCTTGGGGCCTCTGACCCGGGTCGCTCTTTCCGTGGACGGCGAGATGCTCCTGATGGATATTCTGAGCGCCGCCGGAGAGCCCTTGAACGTGGGAGATCCGCTGAAGGCGTATTTTGATGCGTCGGACGCCCATCTTTTGTGAAACACGGCTCGATCGAGCCGAATGATCGCGCCGAATTTGAAACGTAAAGGAGATTGTAACGATGAGTGCGAGAACGATTGCGACAACGAATGGGACGATGAGCGGAATCCTGAGGAAACTTGCGCTGACAGTGGCGGGCGTGTTTTGTTTGACGGGCGCGGTCTGCGCCGCGGAGCTTTACGAAGGAGAAAGCGCGCTGGCGGAGGCGGCAAAGAAAGAGGGCGAGGTGAACAGCTACGACACGGGCCCGACTTGGGCCAACTGGCAGGCGCTGTTCGACGGATTCGAGGAGCGATACGGGATCGAGGTTACGTTCAACGACCTGGGGAGCGGCGCTACTGTGGTTCGGCTGGACAAAGAGCGCAACAATCCCCAGGGCGACACGGCCTATTACTTTATGCCGTCGGCCGCGGCGGCCCAGGGCAAAGAGGTTACCGAGCCCTTCAAGCCCGTCCATTTCGACAAAGTTCCCGACATCCTCAAAGATCCCGACGGAAACTGGTTCTGTGTCCATAAGATGACCATCGCCTTCGTGGTCAACAAGAACCTGGTGAAAGAGACGCCGAAGAGCTGGGCGGATCTTCTGAAGCCGGAGTACTCCAAGTCCGTCGTCTACCTGGACCCGCGCACGGCCGGTATCGGGTATGCCATCGTGTTGGCCTGCGCCTACGCTCAGGGCGGAGACCTGGACAACCCCGACGCGGGCATCGAGTACCTGGCGAAACTCCAGCAGAGCGGCAATGTCCGCATGATCGAAAAAACCACGGAGTTCGACAAGTTCGTGAAGGGCGAGATCCCCATTTGGATCACCTATGACGCCAACGCCTACCGCGCCAAGTACATCGCCGGCCTGGGAGACGCCATCGACATCGTGATCCCCGCCGAGGGCACGATCGCCTCCCCCTACGCCATGAGCCTCGTCAAGGGCGGGCCGAACCCCAACACCGGAAAGCTCTGGCTGAACTACATCATGTCGGACGAGGGGCAGGGGCTTTTCGCCAAGGGGTACGTACTTCCCATTATTCCAGGTTTTAAGATGCCCGAGGAGGTAGCCGACAAATTTTTGCCCGCCGCGGATTACCAGCGCGTCAAGGACGTGGATTGGGTGAAAGCCGCCGAAGTGCAGACCAAACTGGCCGGCCTCTGGGGCTCGAAGGTCTTGGGCGAAAATTAGCGCCTCGGGCCCAAAGCCTCCGGAACTTTGAACTTGAGCATTTTTAATTTGGGAACTTTAAAACTTGAGAACTTAAAATTTGAATAAAACGCGCCTTTATCTTTATTTACTGCTTTTGCCGGAGACGGCCCTTTTGGCCGCCTTTCTGGCGTGGCCGTTGCTTTTGGTGTTGTGGGAGAGTTTTTTCGTCGAAGGCAACCTCTCCCACGCCAATTACTCGTCTCTTTTCGTCAAAAACCTCTATCGAGAGTCCTTTTTCACCAGCCTCGCTCTTTCCGTCAGCACGGCTTTTCTGGGAACGCTCCTTGGGCTCCCCGTTTCCTACGCCATCCACAGGAGCGGCCGGTACAAGAGTTTTTTGATGGCTCTGACGTCCGTGCCCCTGACCTTCAGCGGGCTTGTCGTCGGCTTTGCTTTCATCGTCCTGCTGGGGACCAGCGGATTTTTCACCCTGCTGCTGAAGCGGTTCGTCGATATCAACCCCCTGGAATTTTCCGCCTTTCTTTTTACGTGGCGAGGGCTGGTGGTGGCCTATCTCTATTTCCTCGTTCCACGGATGATCCTCACCATGACCGTGGCCTGGAGCAACGCCGACTGGAGCCTCATCGAGGCAGCCACGAGCCTGGGAGCCGGGCGGAGGGTCATTTTATTCAGAGTACTCCTGCCCATGCTGGGACCGGCGATCTTGTCCGGCTCGTCGCTTCTTTTCGCCGTGAGCATGGGAGCGTTCGGCACGGCTTTCGCCCTGACGGGAACCGCCGTGAAAATTTTGCCTATGGTCATTTACACCCAGGTGTCCGACATGTCCTCGGACATCGCTCAGGCCGACGCGCTGGCCATTATTTTGACCGTCACGACGACCCTCGTGATCATGATCTACGAACGGACTTTCCGGGAAAAAAGATCCCCGTTCCCTTGAGGTTCCCTTGAGATCGGATTATTTTATTTTGTTTTCCCAAAGGCGTTCGTCGTCGGGGCTGAGTTCCTGAGGAACCAGCGGCCCCTGGAGAACGATAAACGCGCCCTCCTCGGTCCAGGGGTTCTCGATGACCTTGGCCGGGGACCAGAGAGCCCCCTCTTCCTCGATGACGTCGCCGATCTTGGGAACCGGGTTGCCCTTCAACTTGTCATAAAGATAGCCCACAGCCATGTAGGCGGAGTCGTACGCCGGCTGCTCCACGATCCCTAGAACCTTCTTCTGTTTGATGAGTTCGATGCCCTCGGGGCCGATACATATACCGCAAATGCCGAAATCTTCCGCTTTGAGACCCGCCGCTTCGATGGCAGACACCACCCCCGCCGCCATCAGATCCGGAGTCTGGACGTAAATGCCCAGAACTTTTTTGCCGTAACGGGTGAGCAGATCCGACGCTTTGGCGTGGGAGTCGGTGTTGTTCCACTTGCCCTCGCCCTGAACCACCTGAAGCTGGGCGTAGTTTTTCAGGACGCTGCCGAAGCCCTCCGTACACGCGCGGGTGAACATGTCGGCGCTGTCTCCGATGATTTCGATCACCACGCCCTCGGGAACGGTCCCGCCGTTGCGCTGTCGTATGCCCTCGATGAATAGCTCGGCTGCCTTGGCCGAGGACTGCGCCAGATCGAAAGAAAGGAAAAAATCCACCTTGCCCCCCTCGGGAGACGTGTCGATGGCCGCAACAGGGATACCGGCCTCGTTGAGCCTGACGATCCCCGGCACGAGAGCCCGAAGGTCCACGGCACCGCCCAGGATGAAGGCGTCGATCTTCTGGGAAATGAAGGTGTCGATAATCTCCATGATTTTCATGGTGTCCGCCTCGCCGTTCCTGATCAGAACTTCAACGCCCAATTCGCCGCCTTTATCCGTCGCGCCCTTGACAAAGGCCTGGATGTAGGGAGCGGAGGGCTCTTTGATGATCATGCCGATTTTGAAGGGTTGCGCCTCCGCCGCGAAACCCACAGATGCCCAACACAACGCAATTGCCGCACATACCCTCACAAAATTTTTCATTGCACTTACCCCTTTCGATTTAAAACATAAAATCAAAGCTGAACAAAAGCACTGGGGCGCTGCCCCATACCCCGCAGGGGACTCGCCCCCTGACCCCGTTTGAAAAACTGCTATAAAATTTGAACACTATTGTTTGCGTTTGAGTTTCTTCATTTGCTCGCTCCGTAAAAGTCGGGCGCGAACGTGTATTCTGAAGCGGTCCACGAGAATTGCGACGAAGATCAGAGCGCCCTGGGCCGCGTGGACCAGCGTGACCGTCACTCCCAGCAGGTTCAGGGCGTTGGAGAACATGCCGAGCAAAAGCGCACCTCCCAGCATACCGAAGGCCGACCCCTTGCCGCCGCTCATGGACGTTCCCCCCAGAAGGGCGCCGGCGAAGGCCAGCATGACCGACCCGTTTCCCATGGTGTTGGAGACCGAGTCCTGACGACCTGCCGTCAATATCCCGGCCAGCGCCGCGAGTACGCCGGCGATGACAAAACCCCATATAACCATCCTCCCGGTGTCGATCCCCGCGACGTAACTGGCGCGCTCGTTACCGCCCGTCGCCTTGTAGTTGCGCCCGAACACCGTGCGCCTCAACAAAAAACTGAAGGCCCCGTAAACGATCAGCACCACCACAATCGCCACGGGTATACTGCTCCCAAAAATCGTGAAGCGCATCTTGCCGATGTAGGAGTAAACGGGATCCAGGGGAAATATGGAAAGCGGAATGAAAAAAAGCACCATCCCCCGCAAGACGATGGACATCGACAGGGTTTGCATGAAATCGTTCATCTTGAGTTTTGCCACGCAGAACCCGTTGAAAAAACCGATCGAACCCCCTATGACCAGGGTCAGCGCCAGGCACAGCCAGGGATTTCCGATAACGCCCGGCGCCCACTGGGTGGCGGCGAGGATGACGATGCCGGGGGCGAAGGCCAAGGTACCGTCCACGGAGAGGTCCAGCTTTCCGCTTATCAAAATGAACCCCTCCGCCAAAACCAGCAGACTCATGATCGACGAATGGTAGAAAATGTTCACCACGTTCCCGGTGGACGCGAAGGTCGGTATGCCCGAACATACCGCGAAAAAAACCAGAAGCATCAACCATACGATATTGTCAAGCAGCGTCAGCTTGAATTTCAATCCAAAAGACATCGCAACCCCCTGTTATACGCGGTTCAAGCCACGCCTTGAATTTCCATAAAAAGCCGCTTCTCGTCGAAGTCCCCGCGGCGGGTTTCGGCGATGATCTTTCCTTTGTATAGAACCAGGATTCGGTCGCATATTTCGATCAAGTCGTCGAGCCCCGGGGATGAAAGCAAAACGCCGGCATTGCCTCGAATTTCCTCCAGGATCAGCGACAGAATGCTCTTTTTGGCGCCGATGTCCATCCCCTTCGTGGGCTCGTCCAGCAGGTACAGGTCCGGCTTCAGGGCCATGATTCTCCCGATGAGGACTTTTTGCTTGTTCCCGCCGGACAGCTCGTCGATATCCTGCTCCGTCGAAAACGCTTTGCACTCCACCGCCCGAAAAATCCTCTCGGACAAGGCACGGCAAGCACCGTCGTCCACCACTCCCCGGGCGGAAATTTCCCGCAGACAGTTGAGCGTGAGGTTGTCCCGGATGCTGAATCCCTTGATCAGGCCCTCGGTCTCCCGTTCCTCCGGAAGATAGCCGATGCCGGCGGCAAGAGCCTGGTCGGGGGCGGAAAAGGAGCAAGGGCGGTCTTTGAAAATCATCACTCCCTCGTCCGGCGGGTCGATCCCGGCGATGGCCTTCATCAGCTCCGTGCGTCCGCTTCCCCGCAGCCCCGCCAACCCGACGATTTCCCCCCTCGCTAGGGAGAAACGGATACCCTCGAAGGAACCCCATTTCGTAAAACCCGAAACCCTCAAAATTTCCTCATGTTCCCCTGCGGCAGGTTTTTGATTTTGATTTTGATTTTGATTTTGATTTTGATTTTGATTTGAATTTTGATTTGGAATTGGAATTGGAGTTAAAATATTTTTGCCCAAAAAAGTTTTCCAGGCCGGTTCTCCCACGACCAACTCCGAAAGAGTGTCGTGGGTGAAATTCGCGGCTTTGTCGGTCGCCACCGCTTTCCCGTCCCGGAGTACCGTCAAACGGTCGCAGACCCCCAGCAGCTCGTCGATGTGATGGGAAATGTACACGATGGCCTTGCCCGCGCCCCGCAGCTCGTCCACCATGTTCCTCAAAAGCCGGGCATCCTCCGGCGTCAAGGGGGCGGAGGCCTCGTCCAGAATGACCACCCGCGAGGGTTCCAGCACGCAGGCCTTCAACACCAGCAAAAGCTGACGCTCGCTCAGGGAAAGATCCCCCGCCCTGTAGTCGGGGGCGATGTCGAGACCGCAGCGGGAGAGTATCTCCTCCGCCCTCCCGTTCATGGCCCGCCGGTCGATGATTCCCCCGGAGGCTATGGGGTTTCCGAGAAAAAGGTTGTCCGCCACGGAGAGGTCGAGGATGACCTCCGGCTCCTGCGTGACGATCGCGATTCCCGCCTCTTTCGCCTGGGCCCGGTTCAGGGCGCGGTACGTTCTGTTTCCGACGCTGACGGAGCCCGACGTCGGAGTGATCAAGCCGGCTACGATCCCCACGAGGGTGGATTTGCCGGCGCCGTTTTTCCCGATGAGACCATGCACCTCGCCCTGTGCCGCCTCGAAACAAACTTCGTCGAGAGCGATGGTCCCGGGGTACACCTTCGTTATTTTTTCGAGCCTGAGGGCCGAAAAATCGCCGCCGATCCCGTTCATTTTCTCAAATCCGCGCTCCTTCGGTGTCCATACAGGCCCTCCATCTCCGCGAGACGAACGCAATGGGGAGACAAAAATTTCCCGCCCTCGGCGGTGATTTCCTGAAAAGTGCTGACCTTGATGAAGGTATTGACGTTGAGGCCATTGGAAAAGCGGGCGCCGCCGGAGGTTGGCAGGATGTGGTTGGGCCCGGACACGTAGTCCCCAAAGGGAACCGGAGCGTAGCGGCCGATAAAGAGGGAGCCGAAGTTGCGGAGCTTTGCCGCCGCGCCGGGGCTGTCCGCCGTCATGACCTGAAGGTGTTCCGGGGCGATGGAGTCGCTCAAAGTCACCGCCTCGTCGATAGATTCCACCACCAGAATTTTGCCGTTGTTTTCCCATGTCTGCCCTGCGAGTTCGGCAGTTTCCAGGCTCTTCAGCTCCTCTGCGATCTCCGCCGTCACGGCCTCGGCCAATTTCACACTGGTGAGCAGCAGGATCGACCAGGAATTGGGGTCATGTTCGCAGCGGGACAGCGCGTCCGCAGCGATCCATCGAGGGTCGGTGGACTCGTCCGCGATGATGACCGCCTCGCTGGGGCCGGCGAGCATGTCTATGCCCACCCCCCCCGTGCCCCCCACCTGACGCTTCGCCTCCGTTACGTACTGGTTGCCGGGCCCCACGACGATGTCCACCGGAGCCACCGACCGGGTACCGTAGGCAAAGGCCCCTATCGCTTGAGCGCCGCCCATGCAGTAGATCTCCTGGGCTCCCGCCAGATCCATGGCCACGAGGACCGCGGGGTGAATGCTCCCCCCGCTCCTGCCGGCCGGGGAGGCCGCGGCGATTCTTTCCACGCCGGCGACACGAGCGGGGATGATGGACATGAGAGCCGACGACGGCAGTGGATAACGCCCGGCGGGCACGTAGCACCCGCAGGACGCCACAGGGATCAGGCGATGCCCCAGCAGGACACCCGGGGAGATCTCCCAGCGCAGCTCCCTCAAACTTTCGCGCTGGAGCCGGGCGAAGGTTTCTATTCGGTCGGCCGCGAATTGGAGGCTTTCTAGGGTTTGGGGATCGACCTTGGAGTAGGCCTCCTCGATAACCCGCCGCTCCACCCTGATGGAGGAGGGCCTGCACCCGTCGAATTTTTCCGCGTAATCCAGGACCGCGTCGTCCCCCCATCTCTTGATGGCGTCGAGGATGTCCCTTACCACGGACTCCACCGATTCACCGGCGTTTTGCTTCTTTTTCGCGTCTTTGAAAACGATCATCGTAAAAATTCCTCTTTCTTTCGTTTCTTTCCTTTCCTTTCTTCTCACTCACAGGATTCACTTATACGATATGAGCGTGTTTCTCAACTGGCAGCTAGCTGGCTAGCCAGCCGCCGTCCACGTAGAGGATCTGGCCGGTGAGGTAGTCGGACGCGTCGCTGCACAGAAAGATCACCGCCCCCAGCAGGTCCTCCACGGTTCCCACGCGCCCTGCCGGGATGCGTTCCTCTATCCATTTTTTGTGGGTCGGGTCCTGGAAAAAGGGCTCGGTCATCGGGGTTCGGAAATAGCCCGGCCCCAGGGCATTGACTTGAATGTTGTACGGAGCCAGCTCGATGGCCATCGCCCGCGTCATTTGAAGGACGCCCCCCTTCGTTCCGCAGTAGACCGAGGACCGCGCCAGCCCGATGGCGCTTCCCAGGGAGCCGATGTTGAGGATTTTGCCCTTTTTCTGCTCCTTCATGATCCGGGCGGCGGCCTGAGCCGTGAAGAAGGCGCCCTTGAGATTGACGTCCATGATCTTGTCGTATTGGGCCGGGGTCACGTCCACGAAATCGGCGACCTCCTCCGTGCCCGCGTTGTTGACGAGGATGTCGAGGCGACCGCATTTGTCCCTGACGGCCTCGAAAATTTTCCCCGTCTCCTCGTACCGCGTCACGTCCAAAGAGATAGGTTCCGCCCTTCCTCCCTTCCCGGCGATCTCCTCAGCGACCGACCGGAGTTCTCCCACGCTGCGGGCGCAGCACATCACTCTGGCCCCCGCCTCCGCCAGGCCCGCCGCGTACCCCCTGCCGAGCCCCTGGGACGCGCCGGTAACGACAGCTACCTTCCCCGCCAGACTGTACTTTTCTAAAATATTCATAAATCCCGCACTTCCTGTCTCTTTTATTGGCTCTTTTATTTGCTCTGCCCAAATTCTCTTGCTCATTCGGCTATCACGCTAATATATTATATTACAGAAAAATCCTGGTCAAGAGCTTCCTTCAAAAAAATTATTATCAAAAAATCAAAAGATTAAAAAATCGGTCCGCTATAATAACCCTAGCAAATATGTGGGAAAGGTAATGAATCGCGAAGGCGAAAAAAAGGCGAAAAAGGAGGCGAAGGTATGGGGGACATAAAAAATATGCCCAATATATCGAACATATCGAATACAGCAAGGGGTTTGTCTGGGCGCGAAGCTCTTATGGAGCAGTTGAAGGAAGGCTCGTCTCTTTTGTTCCTCGACGGGGGGATGGGTACCATGCTGGCTGAGCGGGGATGGGCTCCCCCCATGCTTCCCGAGGAGATGAACCTGGAGCGGCCGGAGGTGGTGCGCGCCATTCACAAGGCCTATATCGACGCCGGCGCGAACATTGTGGAGACGAACTCCTTTGGAGGAAGTTCCCTGAAACTCGCCCACCGTGGGCTGGGAAACCGCGCGGCGGAGATCTCGGCCGCGGCGGCGCGCCTGGCCCGAGAGGCCGCTGGCGGGACGCACCTTGTCGCGGGGTGCGCCGGGCCCTTGGGGGAACTGCTGGAGCCCTTCGGGTCCCTCACCTTCGAGGAGGCGATGGAGGCCTTTCGCCCGCAGTTTCAGGGGCTGATCGACGGAGGCGCGGACTTCATCCTGATCGAGACGGCGCTGGATCTGCGCGAGGTCAAGGCCGCGGTGGCCGCCCTGAAGGATCTGGGAAACGGGCGATTTCCTTTCGTGGTCAGCTTCACCTTCGAACAGCAGGGCCGCACCGTAACGGGAACTCCGCCGGAGGTGGCCGCACACTGGGCCCGAGCTGTGGGGGCGATGGCCGTGGGAGCCAACTGCGGCATGGGGCCGGGGGCTTACGTCCAGGTGGTCTCCGCGCTGTACCGGCACTCGGGGCTTCCGGTTTTTGTCTACGCCAACGCCGGGTTGCCCGACGACCCCGAACAGTGGGGACCGGAGGACTACGCGGAGGCGAGCGCTCGGCTGGTGGAGGCCGGAGCCGCGGTGGTGGGGGGATGCTGCCGCACGACGCCCGCGCATATTGCGGCGCTCCGACGGCGCTTGGAGGGGCTTTCCGTCCTGCCCCGGACCCATAACGATTACCTCCCCTTCGCCAGCCGCAGCCGCTTGGTCCCGGGGGGACGAGATTACCCTCTGACTCTGGTGGGGGAGGGCATCAACGCCTCGCGGCCCGCAGTGAAGCCCCACGTCTCCTCCGGCTCCTGGGGGGCGGTGCGGGACTTGGCCCGGGTACAGCACGAGGCGGGAGCCCAGTTGCTGGATATCAACATCGGCCTTCCTCAAATCGACCAGAACGAGGCGATGAAGAGAGCCGTGGCCGCCGTCGAAAGCTCCTCGGACCTTCCCCTGTCCATCGACAGCGACCGGCCCGACGTGGTGGAGACGGGGCTGAGGGCCTGCACGGGTATTCCGTTGATCAACTCCGTCACGGCGAAGGGATCGGAGGTCGAAAGGGGCATCCGTCTGGCGCAGCGCTACGGGGCCGTCCTGGCCGTGCTGCCCCTCGACGAAAAAGGCATTCCCGAGGGCGTGGATGGGCGTATGGCCCTTGTGAAACGCGCCGCGGAAACGGCGGACAGAATGGGTTACCCGCGCTCCATGCTGGTGGTGGACGGTCTTTGCATGGCGGTCGGGGCGGACTCTCAGGCACCCCGGGTGGGGCTCGCCACTCTCGCCCGCATAGAGGAATTGGGGTGCTGCACGATGCTGGGCCTCAGCAATATCTCCCACGGAATGCCCGCCAGGAGCGTCATCAACAAGGCGTGGCTGGCCATGGCCATGGCCGCCGGGCTCCACGTGGCGATCGCGAACCCCCTGGACCGCGGCATCGCGGAGACCATAGCCGCCGGCAACCTTCTGTGCGGCCACGACAAGGATGCCCGACGTTATCTTTCCCTGGCCGACTCCTTCGTTCAGAGCCAGAGCCAGACTCAGGCCCAGAGCGCCCCTTTGAAAACGGATGACCGAGGCTCCCCCCGCGGCGCGAAAACGGAAAAAGGCGGGAATGCAGACGGGAAAGAATACGAAAAAGAAGACCAGTGGGCGGGGCTTCGGCGCGCCATCGTCCAAGGGGACCCCGACAAAGCGGGGGACTTGGGCAGGGCGCTGGACGAGGCGGGGACGGACCCCACGACCATCATTAACGAGGGTGTCGTCCCAGCGCTGACGGAGGTGGGACAGCTCTACGACTCGGGGCGTTATTTCCTGCCCCAGCTTTTGTCCTCCGCGGGCGCGGCGCAGAAAGTCTGCGACGTGGAGATGGCCCGTATCGCCGCCTCGGGGGAAAACATGGAAAAAGGCACGGTGGTCCTGGCGACGGTGGAGGGCGACCTGCACGACCTCGGCAAAAATGTGGTCGCAACCATGCTGAGAAGCCACGGCTACAAGGTTGTCGATCTGGGAAAGAATGTTCCCTGCGCGGAAATCGAAAGGGCCGCGCGGGAGCATCAGGCGCAGATCGTGGGATTGTCGGCCCTGATGACCAGCACGATGTTCCGCATGGAGGAAGACGTCGTGGCTCTCAAAAACGAAATCCCGGGCCTCCGGGTGATTGTGGGCGGGGCGTCGGTCAGCGACGACTACAGCCGCCGTATCGGAGCGGACGGGTACTCCCCCGACGCGGTGGGCGCTGTGAAGCTGGTGGCGAATATACTGGAAAACCATTGACTGGAATGTACTTCAAGGGAAAATAAAATTAATTTAGGAGAATGATCATGGCGAAAATTGCGTTGTTTTTGATCGACGGTTTCGAGGAGACGGAGGCGTTGACCACGGTGGACATTTTGCGGCGCGGGGAAGTGGAGGTGACGACGGTGTCCTTGACCGGCGACAAGATCGTACACGGCAAGCACGGCGTGGACGTGTTCGCGGACGCGCTGTTCGACCAGGTGCGGGAGAAGCCCTTCGACATGCTGGCGATCCCCGGCGGGACCACCGACTACACCGGACACGAGGGTCTTCTGGACTGGGTGCGGCGCTATGACAAAGAAGGGAAAAAACTGGCCGCTATCTGCGCGGCCCCCGCGGTGTTCGGCAAGGCCGGAATATTGAAGGGACGGAGGGCCGTCTGCTACCCCGGCATGGAATCTTGGCTGACGGGAGCCGTCATCGGTCAGGACATGGTGGAGACGGACGGAAACATCACCACCTCGAAGGGGCCCGCCACGGCCGTCTTTTTTGCCTTGAGGCTCCTGGAGATCCTCCAAGGCGAGAAAGCCGCGAAAGACGTGGAGAAAGCCTTTCTGGTTCCCCTGATCAAGTCGTAAAATTCTAAAATTATCGGACGCTCAGCTCGCCCTCCAGCCGTCCTCGGATCTGGTCGTATTCCAGGGCTTCCAAGCGATCCCGCAGCCAGGTCACCAACTCCGACTTGGTTTCGTAGGAGTACTGCTCCAGCTCCGAGACGGCGCGTTCCATCTCGTTGACGTCGTAGTTCTCGCAGGCCGCGAAAACAGCAAAAAGAAGAGCCTCGTCAGGCACCCGCTTCTTTTCTTTTTCTCCGGCGGCGTTGTCCAGCAAAATCCACAGACTTGCCAGCACGCTTTCCACGGCGCGGATGAAGGAGTCGTTTTTCGCCCATACCCCGGCGGAATCCCCGGCCCGCGCCATAGTTTCCATATCTTCCGCCATATCTCCGACAGCGTCGGCGCAAATGCTGCGGCTGCTTCCTTTGATGCCGTGGACGGCAATCTCGTATTCTCTCAGAGGCCCGGGAGTTCGCAGCCTGTCCAAAATGGCGGGTGTGTGGGTTGCGTAGGAACGGATCACCTTCAGGTACGCCTCGACGCTGCCTCCCAGTCGCCTAACGCCCTTTTCGACGTCAACGCCTTTCACGCAGGGCAAGGAAACGTCGCCCGCCAAAAGCGTCACCTCTTCTTTGACCGATTGCTTGTTCTTCGGAATCCATTTGCGCAGTATACGGTCCAGCATCGCCGGGTCTATGGGTTTCGGGAGAAAGTCGTTCATATCCTTGGCCAGAAACATCTCCCGCATTCCCGACAGGGCGTTGGCGGTGAGGGCCACAATCGGCAGGTTGCGGCAATTTTTTATGCCCCGCAGACGCGCCGTTGTCTCCACGCCGTCCAGGCCGGGCATCATGTGATCCATAAAGATGAGGTCGTAGGTATTCACCTTCGCCAGGGCGATGGCCTCGGTCCCGCTTCCGCAGAGTTCCACCTGCATTCGGTAGGGGATGAGAAGCCCTTCGGTGATTTTAAGATTGGTCAGGTTGTCGTCCACCACCAGCACCCTGGCGTCCGGGGCGATAAAACGCTCCGCCGTTTCCTTATCCAGGGCCGTCGAGCCGTTTAAGACGTTCGCTACGGGGACAGCGTAAGCCGGCATGGTCAAAGTGGAAATATCTTTTCGGAAAGAGGAAATTTCGCCCAAATCCGCCAGCAGCACGGGCCTCGTCTCCAGATGGAGGCTTTTTATGAGGTTCGCCGTTTGCTCCAAAATACAGGAAGAGGTAAAAACGAACTGAAATTCTCCGCTCCCCAGTTTCGCGAGGCAATCCTCGGGCCCGCTCGCCTGGGACACCTCCACGCCAAGCTGTCGCAGGGTCGCGGTGACGGACTCCGCGTACAGGGAACGTTCATCGTAAAACAAAACCCGCTTTTTCCCGGGATTCTCCACGGTCGCGAGGCGTTCTTCCCCTATAAATTTTTGGGTCAGCTCGACGGTGAAGACGGAACCCTGGCCGTAATGGCTTTCGACGGTGACGTCGCCCCCCATAGCGCGGCACAGGCGCCGGGTGATCGCCAGCCCCAGGCCCGTTCCCGGTACTTTTTCCTGTTCTTCGTCGAGCTTGACGAATTCCACGAAGAGATTCTCGAAGTCTTCCTCCGCGATCCCTATTCCGCTGTCCGCGATTTTGAAGGTCACGCGTATTTCGTCGTCTCCGGCGCTGGCGCTGTCGATGGTGAGCTGGATGGAGCCCTTCTGGGTGTACTGTACGGCGTTGGAAAGGATGTTGAGCAGTATCTGGCGGATGCGGGCTTCGTCGCCGACCAGATTGTTGCGGATGTTTCCGTCGACGCGAACGCTGAAGATTATGGGTTTTTCGGAAAGGCGCACCTGTATCACGTTCACCACGTCGTTCAACAAGGACGCCAAGCGGTAGGGAGCGGGAGTGATCGGCAGGTCCCCAGACTCGATTTTGGAGAAATCCAGAATATCGTTGATGATAGAAAGCAGGTTATACCCGGCCCGTTTGATGTTCTCCACATACCCGGTCATGGCGGGCACGCCCTCTTCGCGCAGCGCCAGCTCGCTCATGCCGATTATGGCGTTCATGGGAGTCCGCAGTTCGTGACTCATTCGAGCCAGGAAGTTGGATTTGCTTCTGTTGTTCTCGTCCAGACGCATCTTGGCCGCGGACAATCGAAACAGAATGAAGCCCGAGATCGAGGCCAGAACGGCAGCCAAAACCGACAATACCCACGTGGCGTGCCGGACGTCCCGGTAGAAGCCCTTCGACGGAACGACCATTCCCACGTGCCAGTCGTCGGCGATCCGGCGGGAAAACACGATCTCCCGCTCCCCTGCGGAGTTCACGATGGATCTCTCGAACACCTCCAGCGCCGCCGCCTTCAGAGAGTCCTCCCACAGCTCCGGCTTACCCCGCAGTTCTCCGTCTTTATGGACTGCGTCTCCGTTCAAGATCACGCCGTAACCGCCGTATGCGGAGCCCAAGGAACTCACGTATCCCAGAGGCCCTGAGATATCCACATCGAGAGCGATCACTCCGAGGAAGTCCCCCTTCTCGTCATAAATCGCCCGGGAGAAAACGGCCGTCGCTTCCACGGGAGAAATCGAAGGCCGATGCTCTGACGTCGTCGCGGCGATTTGCCCGCCCATTTCCCTTGCCGCGGTGAACCACGGCAGATTTTCTGCCTGGCCGCCCCGGTTGTCAGAAAAGGAGCTTTTGTCAGAAAAGGAGCTTTTGCCCTCCGTCTTTTTCCCCGCCCCGTCGAAAAATCGACCGCGAACAACGCCGTAAAGGTTTTTGAATCCCAGCGTGGGTTCGTTGTCTTGCAAAAGCCGGTTGGTCAGGCCGATCATGTATCGCTCTATTTCTTCCTGAGCTTCTCCGTTCCCGATCATCCCCTCGATGACGAAGGACGCATTGGTCAGCGTCACGCCGGCCGCCCCCAGGGTTGCCTTGAAATTCGCCTCTGCGCCGGCAAACACCTCTTGTACGTCACTCAGGTTACGGGAACGCACGATGCTGTTCACGAAATGATAACTGGCCCCCACCATCAAAAAGAACGACACGGCTACAAAAGCCAACTGCGGACAATGTATTCTAAAGATTCGTTTCCACTGCATCGAATTTCCTTTCATGCGGACATCGCCTACTGCCTCTATCTTCATATTCAAGTGTACTTTTGTCGGATGATACTTCATATATCGGAAGTACGTTGCTCATATTTAAAAAAGATCCGTATATCTTCATTATATTCATTTATTTTCTTTTATTTTTTCTTATTTTTTCTTTCGCGTAAGACGCTGAAGTTGTAGTAATATAAAAAAACAGATACTTGAAATATAGCATACTCGTGCTTATAATTGCGAATTATTTTATTTCGGGGCATGCGTTCGGGGACAATTTACGAAAAAGGTCAAGAAAAGATTCAAGAAAAGAGTGGGAAAAAGATTTGAAAAAAGATGTGAAAAAAGAGTGCGCAAGTGATTTTATTTTTTCGTTTACGTAATTTTATGACGGAGGTGTGTTGTTATGATGCGTAAGTTATCGAAGATATCGGCGGTTTTGATTCTGTGGGCATGTTTGACGGGAAGCGCGTTTGCCGCGGACGTGAAACTGGAGGACGCGAGTCTGCTCCAGATCTTCGATGTTTTGAAGGGCAAGGAATTTGTCGATATGACCCACGCTTTTACTTTGGGCATTCCTCACTGGCCCGGATTCGACGATATGAAGATGGAAAAAATCTACGATTACGACGCGGACGGATTCTATGCGCATCGGTACACCTTGGTGGGACAGTGGGGAACCCACGTGGACCCTCCCGCCCACTTCATCAAGGGGCTGCGGATGGCGGACCAGATCGACGTGAAAGAGATGATCGCTCCTCTGGCCGTCTTGGATATTCGTGAGAAAGTGCAGAAAAACCCGGACTACGAGGCATCTATCAAGGACCTGGAGGAGTGGGAAAGCCGCAACGGGCCCTTGCCCGAGGGAACTTTCGTGGCGCTCCGTACCGGATGGCACAAGCGATGGCCGGACGCCAAGGCGTTCCAGAACGCCGACGAAAAGGGAGTGGCGCACTTCCCCGCCTGGGGGCTCGACCTCCTGAAGGTACTCTTCGAAGATCGCAAGGTTCGCGCCATCGGCCATGAAACAACCGACACCGACGCCGGGTACAAGGGAAACATGGAGTGCGAGACCTACGTTCTCTCGAAAAACTGCTACCAGATCGAGTTGCTGGCCAACACGGATTCCCTTCCGGAATGGGGTGCGCTGATCGTCGTCACATGGCCCAAGCCTTTGAACGGCAGCGGATTTCCCGCCCGGGTCTTCGCCATTTTGCCCTGACGGAAGCCGCGGTTTTTTTATCGGGAATATAAGAACCCGAAAAGGGGGAATGTTTATTGAGTTTGAACATGTTCGTTCAACACTTTATCAACGCGCTGGGCCTGGGGGCCCTTTACGGGTTGATCGCTATCGGGTATACCATGGTGTACGGTATCTTACGGCTCATTAACTTTGCCCACGGAGATATTTTCATGTTGGGCGCGTATTTCGTCTTTTTTGCCACCATCCAGTTCAAGCTCCCCTGGGGAATCGGCGTGGCGATTGCCATCGCGGGAGCCACCCTCTGCGGCCTGCTGGTCGACCGCATCGCCTACCGTCCCCTCCGCAGCGCCCCCCGCATATCCGCGCTGATCAGCGCCATCGGAGTTTCCTTTTTTCTCGAAAACCTCTCCGTCGTCGTCTTCACCGGAATGCCTCGGGCCGTGGTCCAGCCCCCTTGGCTGATGCACCCCATTCTCATCAAAAGTCCCAGCTTCGGGGAAATACGCCTCATTCCCCTGGGGCTCATGGTCCCAGTCATCTCGTTTCTCATCGTCGGCGGGCTTTTGTGGATCGTCCACAGAACCAAACCGGGGCTGGCCATGCGCTCCATCTCCTATGATATCGAAACCACGCGCCTGATGGGCGTCTCCGTGGACCGAATCATCGCCCTCACCTTTGCGCTGGGGTCGGCGTTGGCCGCTTTGGCGGGGATCATGTGGGCGCTGCGCTACCCCCGGGTGGAGCCCTTCATGGGCATATTTCCCGGCTTCAAGGCCTTCATCGCCGCGGTCTTCGGCGGGATCGGCTCTATTCCCGGCGCGATGATCGGAGGACTGGCGCTGGGATTCGTCGAGATCATGTCCATTGCCTTTTTCCCGCGGCTCTCGGGCTACAAGGACGCTTTTGCCTTCGTGCTTCTCATCGTCATTCTGCTCGTCAAGCCCACAGGGTTAATGGGCGAGAGGCTGGAGGAAAAAATATGAAAACGAAGATCCGCAACGGCATTTTGAACCTGCTGTCGCTGGGAGTGCTGGTCTATTTTCTGTGGTGGGCGCCCGGCAATCTAGACGGCTACAAGCTGCGCATCATCAACCTCATAGCCATCAACGCCATACTGGGCCTTTCTCTCAACCTCATCTACGGCATGACAGGCATGTTCTCCCTGGGTCACGCGGGCTTTATGGCGATAGGGGCCTACGTTTCCGCCCTGTTGATTCTGACGCCCGAGCAAAAGGTCACCATGTGGATACTGGACCCCATCGCCCCGTGGCTTTTGAACTTCCACACCCCCTTCATCGTGTCCTTGGTGCTGGCGGGGCTGGCCGCGTCTTTTCTGGGGTGGCTCATCGCCCTGCCGGTGCTGCGCTTGGGAGGGGATTACCTGGGCATCGCGACCCTGGGCTTCGCGGAGATCATCCGCATCCTGATCGTCAACCTGACCCCCCTGACCAACGGCTCTCTGGGGCTGAAGGGCATCCCCGCCCACACCGACCTGTGGATGAGCTACGGGTGCCTCCTCGTGGTGCTGCTCTTCATGATACGTCTGATGAAAAGCAACTTCGGCAACGTCCTGCGGGCTGTCCGGGACGACGAGATCGCGGCGAAAACCATGGGGATCGACACCTTTCAAACTCGAGTTCTGGCCTTCGTCATCGGCTGTTTCGGCGGAGGGGTAGGCGGAGCGCTGATGGGAAATCTCATCACCACCATCGACCCCAAAATGTTCATGATCACGCAGACCTACAGCCTTTTGATGGTGGTGGTGGTGGGCGGCCTGGGGTCCATCACGGGCAGCGTCATAGGCTCGATTTTAGTCACGACCCTGTTGGAGTGGCTTCGATTCGTCGAGAACCCGGTCACGATCGGCTCCTTCCACATTCCCGGCATTCCGGGCATGCGCATGGTCATTTTTTCCGTCCTCCTGATCGTGATCATCATCTTCCGGCGGGAGGGAATCATGGGAACGCGGGAGTTCTCCTGGGACTGGTTTTTCCCGACCGGAGCCCCCGGAGAGAAATCCGAAACGAAAGGGGTAGGCCAATGAAGAACCCCGAAGGAAAAGCCGCCCAAAATATCGTTCTGAAAATCAAAGACGTCACCCTGCGTTTCGGCGGACTGGTCGCTGTGGGCGATCTTTCCATGAACGTCCCCGAGGGCAGTATCACGGGGCTCATCGGCCCCAACGGAGCCGGCAAAACCACGGTGTTCAACGTCATCACCGGATTTTACAAGCCGACGAAGGGTTCCGTGGATTTCATGGGGAAACCCTTGACCGGCCTTCCTCCCCATAAAGTGTGCGAAGCCGGTTTGTCCCGGACTTTCCAGAATATCCGTCTTTTTCACAACGAAACGGTACTCGAAAACGTCATGATCGGCAGTTACGTGCGTCAAAAGGGAAGGTGGTGGCAGAATCTCCTCCCCTTCGTTTTCCCGGCAGCCCTCCGGGAGGAACGGGAAATCCGCGCCGGTTCCTTGGAGCTTTTGGCCCATCTGGGGCTGGCCGAACAGGCCGACGCGGTTTCGTCGTCTTTGCCCTACGGCGCCCAGAGACGCCTCGAAATCGCCCGAGCCCTGGCGACGCGGCCCAAATTTCTCCTGCTGGACGAACCGGCGGCCGGCATGAACCCTCAAGAGTCGGTGGAACTCTTGAACTTCATCCGAAAGCTGCGGGACGACTTCGACCTGACCATTCTCCTGATTGAACACGACATGAAGGTGGTGATGGGCGTTTGCGAGTACATCTGGGTGCTGGATCGCGGGCTGCTGATCGCCGAGGGCTCGCCTGAGACCATTCGGACAAACCCTCAGGTCATCGAGGCCTATCTGGGCAAGGACGCGCCCGTGGGCGACGGCCCCGTGGGGGCCAGCCCCCCAGTCCAATGAGGCGGGAAGCCGAGAGGAAGGAAGTCGGGACATGCTGGACATTCAAAACCTGAATATTTGGTACAGGGGCATTCACGCCGTAAAGGGCATCGACGTTTCCATCGATAAAGGGGAGATCGTCACCCTGATCGGGGCCAACGGAGCGGGGAAAAGCAGCACGATCCGCGCAATCGCCGGGCTGGTCCGAGGGTTCAAAGGGTACATCGGCTACAGCCGCTCTCAGGGAAAGCCCGTTCGTCTGAACGGACGTCAGCCGGAGGAGATGGTCAAGATGGGTATCGCCCTGAGCCCGGAGGGACGCAGAATTCTGCCGCAGCTCACCGCAGAAGAAAACCTGCGCTTGGGGGCTTACACCCGTGACGACAAAGAGGAGATCGCGCGGGACATCGACTACGTCTACGACCTTTTCCCGCGCCTGAAGGAACGCCGCTCTCAGAAGGGAGGAACCCTTTCGGGGGGCGAACAGCAGATGCTGGCGGTGGGCCGCGCCCTGATGAGCCGCCCGGACCTTCTCATGCTGGACGAGCCCTCTCTGGGGCTGGCGCCTATGCTGGTCGGCGAGGTCTTCGACATTATCCGCGAGATCAACCGTCAGGGAAAGACCATCCTCCTTGTGGAGCAAAACGCCTTTGCCGCCCTGAAGATCGCCCACAAGGCCTACGTCCTGGAGGTGGGCACGATTACGATCCAGGGGACGGGAGAGGAGCTGCTCCAGGACCCGCGGGTGAAGGACGCATACCTGGGCGGCTGAAACATACCCGCCTTGATTGTGAAATTATTATTTGTGAATCGGGTTTGTGAATCGAGAAAGAATGTGGAACGATGAGCGATAAAAACGCGCGCAAGAAAAAATTGTCTACCGAGCTGATCCACACGGGAGACGGACAAGTATGTAAAGAGATGAGGAACGTCGCGTCCGTGCCCGAAACGTTTCCCATCTATCTGACCTCCGTTTTCGCCTTCGACGACGTCCCCTCGGTGGACGCGATTTATGAGCGTGAAGCGGAGGGCTTCATCTACTCCCGGATGGCGAACCCCAACATGGACGCGGTTTCCCGGATTCTGGCCGCGGCGGACGAGGGCGAGAAGGCATTGGTGTTTTCCTCGGGCATGGCCGCCATCACAACCTCGATCTTGTCCTTCGTGAAGACAGGCGACCACATCGTCGCGTCGAGCGTTCTGTACGGGGGCACCTATGACTATCTCGCCAACGAACTGGCGCGTTTTGGCGTGGAGACGACCTTCGTCGATCTTCTGAAAGAGGACCTGGCTCCCCGCATTCGGCCCAACACGAGGCTGGTCTACACCGAGACCATCAGCAACCCTCTCATGGAGGTCCCCGACATCGCCGCCGTCTCGCAAACAGCTCACGAACATGGCGCTCTTCTGTTCGTGGACAATACTTTCGCAACGCCCGCCATCGTAAAGCCTCTGTCACTCGGGGCCGACGCCGTGCTGTACAGCGCGACAAAATACCTGGGCGGGCACAGCGACATTACGGGGGGCGCCGTCGTCGCCCGGGGCGGCATCATCGATACGATCAAGCGATTTCAGGTGCTTTACGGTGCCGTCCCCAGCCCGTCCGACTGCTGGCTCCTGGCCCGAAGCCTGCGAACCCTCGACCTTAGGATGAGAAAACACTCGGAAAATGCCCTTGCCGTCGCGAAATTTTTGGAGACGCACCCAAAGGCGGAGAAGGTGTTCTACCCCGGGCTCGCCTCCTCCCCGTCCTACGAAAGAGCCCAGCGCCAGTTCATCGGCGGGCGCTGCGGGGGAATGCTCAGCGTCAACTTGAGGGGCGGGATAAAAGAGGCATCCGCCCTTATCGCGGAGTTGGCCATGATCGCCTTCGTCCCCAGCCTGGCCGGAACCGCCACCACCGTCTCTCACCCAGTCAAAACCTCCCACCGTTTTTACAGCGGGGACGCGCTGACGAAAGCGGGCATCACCCCGGGCCAGCTTCGCTTTTCCATAGGGCTGGAGGAGGCGGAGGACATTCTGGAAGATCTCGCCCAGGCGCTGGATAAAATTTAGCGGCGCGACAAACAGGGGAACAACCTTTTGGTTGCCCCCTGTGTCGCTTTCTTGAACTTTCTTGAACTTGAAACGGTATTTTTAAAAGTTGGAAACTGATTTGAAGTTGGAATCCGATGTGAAATTTAATTCTGTGAAATTTAATTTGAATTTCAACGCGAACTCAATTTAAAATTTATTATGGTGGTTTCTCTTATTTGCCTTTACCCAGCAGGGAGTCCACGCTGGCGAGAGGGAATACCAGCTCCCAGCCGGAGGGCCACTGCTCGGAGACGGGGACGGCCTTGGACAGGTGCATTTCCTGGGTGCCCCGGCGTTTGCCGTTGGCGTAGTCGATGACGCCGCCGAAGGGGTTTTTGATGGGTCCGCCGTTCTCCAGAGCCGCCATGTAGCTTTCCCAGGTGATCTCGTCCTTGCCGGCCAGGCGGCGCAGCCCTTCGCAGAAGAAATGCCCCGCGATCCAGCCCGTTTGCGCGTAGATGTTCATCGCGTATTTCTCGGGCGCCCATTTGATGTAAAGATCCAGAGCGGCCTTGTCGGCGTACTCGACCCAACCCAGGGTATAGACGTCGAACTTGCCCTTGATGTCGTTCACGACGGCCTCGCTCATGGCCAGGGCCTCGTTGACGTAGGTGGTGATACAGTCTTTATTCACGCTCTGGGCGGCCAGCTCTTTCACGATGGTGGGCATGGTGCCCTGAATGGAGGCGACGATCACGAAGTCCACGTTGGCGTTTTTCATGGTGGTCACGGCGGCCGAAACGTCGGCTGTGCCGGCCGTGACCTGGGCGGCTACCGCTTCCAGCCCTCCGGTCTCCTGGATCTGGGCCGTCGCGCCGTGATAAAGATTCACTCCCGCGTCATCGTTGGTGTAGATGATCCCGATTTTCTTGGCGTTGAACTTGCCGGCGGCGTAGGCGACCATGATGCGCCCCTCGGTGATGTAGATGGGCTGCACGGGGAAGATGTTGTAGCCCTCGTCGTTGGTCTTCGCGTTGTCGGCGTAAAGCTGGCCGATACCGGTGGCAAAGTAGACGGCGGGAATGCCGTATTCTTTCAGGTCCCCGACCGTCGCGGCCACCACTGGAGTGCCGAAGTGCCCGACAATGGCGAAGACCTTTTCGTCCTCCACCAAATTGGCCAGAGCGGCCTTTCCTTTGGCGGGGTCGAACTCGTCGTCCGTGATATGGTTGAGGACGATTTTACGCCCGTCGATGCCGCCCTCCGCGTTCACCCTGTCCACATAAGCCTGGATACCCGCAAGAAACGGCACGCCCACAGGGGCGTAGGGCCCCGACGTGGCGATGGAATTGCCGATGACGACCTGGGTGTCGCTGACTCCCTGGGAGTACTTCTTGGCAGCACTTCCGCAGACAGCCCAACTGAAAACCATCGATACCGCCAGCATTGCAATAAACGCTCTTTTCATGACTTTTCCCTCCAAAATTTTGAAATATATGTCAACGCTCGCCGCGTAAACATCGAAAATAAAAATAAAAAACTCTCCGCACTTCCAGCCCGGATGTCACTTCGAGCCCAGATAGGCCTCCACCAGGCGGGTATCCTGTATCAGCTCGGCTGCCGGGCCGTGAATGTGAATTTCTCCCACCTCCAGCACGTAGCCGTAGTCGGCGATCTTCAAGGTCTGCAGGGCATTTTGCTCCACGATGATCACCGTCGTGCCCTCACGCCGGATTTCGTCGATAATGGCGAAAATATCGCGGACCACGAGGGGCGCCAGGCCCAAAGACGGCTCGTCCAGCAGCAGCACCTTGGGATTGGCCATCATCGCCCGGGCAATGGCCAGCATTTGCAGCTCGCCGCCCGAGAGGGTGTAGCTCATCTGCTTTCTTCTCTCCAGAAGCCGGGGAAAATAACGGTAGCAGCGCTCGAAACTCGCCTCGACCACCCGTTTGTCCCGCACGGTGAAGGCCCCCACCTTCAGGTTTTCCTCCACCGTCAGGTCGCCGAAAATCTGCCTTCCCTCCGGAGATTGGGTGATGCCCAGGGCCGCTATTTTCTCGGCATCCATGTTGGTGATGTCGCGGTCGTAATAGGTGACGCGCCCCCCGGCGGCCGGGGTCAGACCGGAGATGGTGCGCAGCGCGGAGGTCTTTCCGGCGCCGTTCGCCCCCAAAAGCGCCACCACCCGCCCCTCGGGGACGTCGATGTCGATGCCCTTGACGGCTTCGATAGCTCCGTAACGTACTTTCAAACCCTTTATGCTCAAAGCGGTCTTGTTCATGCCTCTTCCTCTCCAAGGTAAGCTTCCTGCACCAGCTTGTTGCGCTTGATTTCCTCTGGCACGTCGCAGGCCAGGAATTTGCCGAAAGAGATCGCGCAGATTCTGTCGCATACGCCCATTACGAGGCGCATGTCGTGTTCCACCAGAAGAATGGTGCAGTCGTACGCGTCGCGTATCTGGCGGATGATGGAGACCAGATCCTGGGTCTCGTTGTCGTTCAGCCCAGCGGCCGGCTCGTCCAGGATGATCAGGCGGGGATTCGCCATCAGCGTGCGCGCCAGCTCCACTTTTTTCAGGACTCCGTAGGGCTGACCACCTGCGGGCAAGTTTTTCCGGTCGGCGATACCCAAGAAGGTCAGGGCTTCCTCGGCCTTCTTTTGGAACGACCTTTCCTCGCGCCGGGCCCGGGGCAGTTTGAACGCTTGTTCCAAAATCGTGGCCTTGAAGTCGATGTGAGCGCCGATGAGGACGTTTTCCAGCAGCGACAGCTCCTGGATGACCTCGACGTTCTGGAAGGTACGCACCAGCCCCAGGCCAATGATGCTGTGTACGGGCTTTCCCACCAGGTTGACCACCTCTTCGGTCCCGTTTTTCCAGACCGAGAAGAAAACGCTGCCCTCGTCGGGCCTGTAAAACTGCGTGATGCAGTTGAAGACGGTGGTTTTGCCCGCGCCGTTGGGCCCGATGAGGCCGAAGATCTCTTTTTTTCTGACGGCGAAACTCAGATCGTCCACCGCCCTGAGTCCGCCGAAACTGATGGAAAGACGCTCCACCCTCAGCGCCTCCCCCTCCGACAAAGTGCGGGTGGTCGTTTCGGGGGCGAGAGGCAGGTGCGGATTCACCATATTCATTCGGCCTCCTTCCCGTTTTCCCGTTCTTTTTTCTTCCGGGCGAATTTCGCCTGCCATAAACCGGAAATGCCCTGGGGGGCGAACATGACCACCAAGATGATCAAAATGCCGTTGAAAATGTAGGGCAGGCCGTTGATGCGCCCCAGCACCGGGATGTTCTTGAGGATGAGGTCCGGCACGGCCCACACCACGAAGGCGCCCACCACGGTGCCGTAGATGGAGCGGAGACCCCCGATGACCACCGCAGCCAGCACCAGGAGGGAGAGGGTCAGGTTCCAGACCGAGGGATAGGAGAACTTGACGAAGAAAACGTACAGCACTCCGGAAAGGGCGGAATAGGCCGTGGCCAGAGAAAAGGCGATGAGGCGATACTGCAGCAGGTTGACGCCCATGGCCTGGGCCGCCACCTCGCTGCCTCGCATGGCGTGGAGGGCGCGGCCTTTGTGGCCGTTCACGAAGTTGTGGGTCAATATCATCACCAAGGTGAGGACCACCACCAACAGGAGGTAGGTGGTGCTGCGGTTGAAGGTGTGTCCGAAGATGACGGGGTAGGAGACGCTCTTGCCCTGCATTCCTCCTGTGATGGAGTCCGCCTGCTCGAAGCTCTTCAGCAGAATTTCGGACACGCACAGGGTGGCGATGGCCAGGTAAATGCCCTCTATGCGCAGGGAGACGAGCCCGATGAGGAGCCCGATAAGGGTGGGGATGAGTACGGCCGCCGCCGCCGCCGCCCAGAAAGACATGCCCATGTCCTTCGTGACGTAGGCGGCGATGTAGGAGCCGAGGCCCATGAACCCGGCCGTTCCCAGGGAGATGAGGCCGGCGTAGCCCAGCAGGAGGTTCAGCCCCAAGGCCGCCACGGTGTACACCAGCACGCTGCCGATATAGTTCAGAGTGCTGTTCTTCATCAGCCCCCATCCCGCAAAGAGCGGCAGAGTGGAGATGAGCAGGCCGAAGAGGATGAAGCCCAGGTAAGGGTTCTTCCACAGCGCAGGTTTTGCGTTCGCGAGAGACGAATCGTTTCTTTCGTTCATTAGATCGCACCCCCTACACTTTCTTGACGAATTTTGTGCCAATGAGGCCGTTGGGGCGGAAGATGAGAAAGATCAGGATGAGCAGGTACATGATTTGCTCGCCCCAAATGGAGCTGACGTAGTACACCAGAAAGTTGCGGCCCACGCCGATGATGTAGGCCCCCAGCACCGGACCGTAGAAGGTCTGGAAACCGCCCAGCACGCACCCGAACAAGGCGTTCACCTGAACGGCGTCCATCAGGCTGGTGGTCACGGTGGTGGTGGGGGCGATCATCACCCCGGAAAGACAACCCAGCACCCCCGCCAGAGCCCAGGCCGCCAAAGTCACCCGTCGGGTGGGCACCCCCATCAGACGGGCTACGGGCTCGTTCGAGGCGGTGGTCCGGACGGCCAGGCCCATCTTCGTTTTCTGCAGCACGTAAAACAGGATTCCCATCAGCACGAGGCCCAGGCTGATGTTCAGGACGGCGTTGTGGGAAATGGCCGCGATCCCCAGGCTGAAATCTCCGCTTTGAAGAAAACGGGGCAGCGACAGCGGGTCCACCCCGAACAACATCGGCGCCAGGCCGAGAAAGACCATGATGAGCCCCAGGGTGATGATTTGTTTGGCCAAGGGGGAAACTTTTTTGGTGTGACGGATGATGAGGAAGTCCACCAGAAATCCCGTGGCGATGGCGGCGGCGACGCCGCACAATGTGGAGGCCCACAGAGGCAGACGGAAGGACAAAAAAACGTAAGTGACCACGAAGGTGTTGAACATGCCCAGGGAACCCTGAGCGAAATGCACGATGTTGCTGGTTCGATAAATGATGATGATGCCCAACGCGGCAAGGGCGTATACGCTGCCCGTTTCCAAACTCCGCATGAACAATTGCAGGATGGTCCCCAACTCGTTGCTCACAACGTCCCCCCTCCCAAGCCGGAAGAGGCCGTATCACGAAAACACGAGCCTTCTGCTCCGCCCTTTAATGACAATATTGTCACTTTATCCTCTCCTTTATCTGCGAAACATTGACGCCTCGCCCCAAGAAATTCAAAAGCTATACCGTTTACAGGAATGTGTCAAATAATTATAACTGCTATTTTGCTTTTGGCAATAAGCCGAGAATTATTTTATTGAAATCATCAATTAGCCCTGTTATACTAAAAATGAATATGACAACAATGTCATATTCGATCCCGGGTTGCCCATTAATATGCAGAGAAGAATATACAGGAAAGAATATGCAGGAAAGGGGATTTGTAGAGTGGGGAAAGAGCAAGTCGGAGTTCTGGGTTACGGATTGTATCTGCCTCGGCGGGTCATGACCGCGAAGGAGATATCGGAGGCGACGAAGGGCGTATGGAGCGAGGACGCCGTAGTGGAGAAGCTGGGCATCGTGAAAAAGACGATACCGGGGACGGACGACGGAACTCAGGAAATGGGAGCATTCGCCGCCCAGGACGCCCTGAAGCGCACGGGGCTGGACCCGAAAGAAATCGACGTGATCCTCTGCATGGGTGAAGAGTGGAAAGAATATCCCCTCACAACCTCGGCTCTCTACATCCAAGACAAAATCGGGGCGGTGAACGCATGGGGCATCGATGTGGCGAACCGCTGCTGCACCACCTGTACCGCCATTAAAATGGCAAAAGACATGCTGAACGCGGACGACGAGATAAAGACGGTCCTGATTGCCGGGGGCTACCGTAACGGCGATTTTGTGGACTACACCGACAAAGACATGAGCATGATGTACAACCTGTCGGCCGGCGGCGGCGCTCTCATTTTACAAAAGGGCATGGACAAAAACCTCGTTCTGGGAAGTCACGTCATGGCCGACGGCTCCCTGGCCCGGGACGCCGGTGTGGAAATCGGCGGCATCGCAAGGCCTTTCACCTCCGAAAACGTCGAGGAGGGCTACAAGTCCCTGCGGGTGATGAACCCCGGGCATATGAAAACCCGATTGAACGAGGTGAGCGTCTCGAACTGGTATCGTTGTATCGACGAAAGCCTGCGCAAAAGCGGCGGCCTCACCCGAAAAGACATCGGTTACCTCGCCATCTTGCATTTCAAACGAAGCCAGCACCTGTCCATGATCGCGGAGCTGGGGCTCAAACCCGAACAGAGCTTTTATCTGGAGGACTACGGGCACATGGGGCAGATCGACCAAATTCTTTCTTTGGCTCTGGGGATCGAACAGGGCAAGATCAAAGACGGCACCCTGGTGACCATGATCGCGGCCGGCATCGGTTACGTATGGGCCTCCACCTGCGTGCGCTGGGGCAAATGAGCCGCGGCGATAAGGATCAGGGTGACATTTTTATAAAGAGTTTATAAAAAGTATTGAAGAGCATAAATTGAAGAGCATAAAAAGTATATATTGAGAAAAGTATGATTGAGAAAGGACGGCCCAGATGTTTGACTACAGTTCGAAAAAAATTACGGTGGAACAGGCGCTGAGCAAGGTGAAGTCGGGCGATAACATCACCGTGGGCATGGCAGGAGCGGAGCCGGTGGAGTTCCTTGCCCGCCTTCATACTATCGCCGGCCGGGTGGAGGACGTCACCGTCACCAGTTGTCTCCCCACGGCCCCCGGAGAATACCTTTCGGAAAAGTATCTGGAGAAGGCTTTCATGCTGGACTCCTGGTTCTACACCCCGGCATTGCGTAAGCTGCACAAGACCGGCAGAGTCTCCTTCATCCCCAACCACCTGCACTTTGCGGGCTCGAAACGCAACTGTCACAAAAAGGCCAACGTATTCGTCTGCTCGGCTTCGATGCCGGAGGAGAGCGGCCGCGTCCGTTTTTCCTGCGGCAACGTTTACGAAGAGGAGATCGCGAAGATGGCCGATATCGTCATTTTAGAGATCACCCCTCACGCGCCCCGCAGCTTCGGCGACAACTTCCTCGAATGGGACGACGTGGACTACGTAGTGGAGTGCGACTATTTCCTCCCCACCATTCCCGACGTGGCACCCAACGAAAAAGATCGGGCGATCGGCAGATACATTGCCGGACTCATCAACGACGGCGACTGCATTCAGGTGGGGATCGGCGGTATCCCCAACGCCGTCTGCGAGTTTTTGGCCGAGAAAAAAGACCTGGGCATCCACACGGAGATGATGACCACGGGCATCATGAACCTGATGAGAAAAGGCGTGGTGAACGGCAGCAAGAAACAGATGAACGTGGGGAAGGTGGTGTGCGCTTTCGCGCTGGGCAGCCAGGAAATGTACGAGTTCATGAACGAAAACCCGGACATTCTGGTGAGCCGGGGCAGTTGGGTCAACGACCCCTACGTCATCGCCGGCAACGACAACCAGGTGAGCATCAATACATCGGTGGAGATCGACCTGACGGGGCAGTGCTGCAGCGAAAGCGTGGGCCCCATGCAGATATCCGGCACAGGAGGTCAGAGCGACACCGCCGTGGGCGCTCAGAGAAGCAAAAACGGGCGCAGCATTATCGCGCTTTACAGTACGGCCACAGTGAAAAACGCGGAAAGCGGAGAAAAAGAGGAGATATCGAAGATCGTCCCGATGCTTCGTCAGGGCGCCGCCGTCTCCCTTTCCCGGAACGACGTGGACTGGGTCGCCACCGAACACGGTGCAGTAAATTTGCGGGGAACCACCCTGCGGGAGCGCGCCGAGCTTCTGATCTCCATCGCGCACCCGAAGTTTCGGGAAGAGCTGCGGGCCGCCGCGAAAGACCTGCAATATTGGATCTAGCGCCCCACAGGATTTTATTTTACTTATCTTGAGGATTTTATTTTATTTATATTCAGGAGGTCTTTGTTATGTCGAAACGTCTGGAAGGGAAAATTGCGGTGGTAACAGGGGGATCGGCCGGCATTGGAGCGGAGTGCTGCAAGCTGTTCGCCTCCGAGGGCGCGGTGGCCATAGCCGCCGATATGAACCCTCCGTCCTATGAGGCGCCCGGTGTGGAGTTCGTCAAGCTGAACGTGACCGACCCGGACAACTGTAAACAAGTGGTGGACGCCATCGTCGCCAAACACGGCAAAATCGACGTCCTGGTGAACAACGCCGGCATCACCCGCGACGCCCTGATCCAAAAGATGACCGACGACCTGTGGAACGCCGTCATCGACGTGAACTTGAAGGGCGTCTTCAACATGGCGCGCCTCATAGGTCCCCTGATGATGGAAAAAGGGTCCGGTTCCATCATTAACATCTCCTCGGTGGTGGGCGAGTTCGGCAACATCGGGCAGACCAACTACGCGGCCAGCAAGGCAGGGGTCATCGGCATGGCGAAGACCTGGGCGAAGGAATTCGCCCGCAAAGGCGCCGCCGTCCGCGCAAACGCCATAGCTCCGGGATACATCATGACGGACATGATGAAGACCGTTCCTCAGGATCTTCTCGACAAGTTTGCCTCGCTGACGATGCTGGGACGCCTGGGTCAGCCGGAGGAAATCGCGCGAGCCGCGCTGTTCCTGGCCAGCGACGAAAGCAGCTATGTCACGGGTCACGTCCTGAGCGTCAACGGAGGGATGCGGCTGTAATTCATTGCCTCGCTTTTTGCGTCCCCGACATACACCCCCGCCTTTGCCGGGGGTGTTGTTATAATGAAGCCAGAAAGTGGAAAATCGATCAGGGAGGACGTAAATAATGAACAGTATGATCACGGAAGCCGGAAAGATCGAAAAATATCGGCTCGGCCTTAGGGGTATAGGACAATGGCGGCTCAATTAGTGGAATGCGTGCCCAATTTCAGCGAGGGTCGTCGGCCGGAGGTCGTCGGCGCCATTGTGGATGCGGCCCGTGCCGTGCCGGGAGTGAAGGTATTGGATTACTCTTCCGACGCCGATCACAACCGGACGGTTTTGACGTTCGTGGGTGAGCCTCAACCGGCCAAAAAGGCGGCGTTTGCCTGTTGCGCCAAGGCGGCCGAGCTGATCGACATGGAAAAACACAAGGGAGGGCATCCCCGGGTCGGCGCCACGGACGTGATTCCCTTTGTCCCCGTCAGCAGGGTCACAATGGAGGAGTGCGTGGTCCTGGCTCATGAATTGGGCAAAGAGATCGCCGAAAAACTCTCCATCCCGGTGTACTTCTACGAGGCCGCGGCCCGACGGGCAAGCATGAAGGCACTGCCCGACGTGCGTAAAGGCGAGTACGAGGGCCTGAAGGAAGCCATAAAGACGCCCGAACGGGCGCCGGACGAGGGCCCTCGGGCGATGCACCCCACGGCGGGCGCTACGGTCGTGGGGGTACGGCCGTTTCTGGTGGCGTTCAACATCAACCTGAACACCCCGGATATCGCCGTCGCGAAGAAGATTGCCCAGACCATCCGCGCGGCCAAGGGCGGTTACGTGAACTGCCGCGCCATCGGCCTGCTGCTGGACGACCGGAAGATCGCCCAGGTCTCCATCAACATGACGGACTACACCGCCACTCCTCTCCATCGCGTATTCGAGACGGTGAAGTCCGAAGCCGCGCGCTACGGGGTCAGCGTGGCGGGCAGCGAGATCATCGGGCTGACCCCTATGCAGGCGCTGACGGACGCCGCCGCTTTCTACCTGCGCATAGAGGGCTTCAAGCGCGAACAGATCCTGGAAGCTCGGCTGCTCGAAGAGTGAAACGGGGTTTCCCATTGCGTCGGACTTTCGTCTGCCGCGTCCAGCTTCAGTCCTTGGCGGGAATCTCAAGTTGGGGGTTGAAAAAAAGCCTCAAATTCTATAAAGTAATCGAGCGAAGCAATAATTGAGGAACTGTGCATTAGTTGAAAAATTGGGTGTTTTTATTGCTGTAAAGGGGGATGTTGAACGATGGAACGCACGACAATAAGTTATGACAAGCTTTACGGTTACATGGTCAATATGCTGGAGAAAGGGTTGAAATACCCTAGGGAATCTGCCGAGATCACGGCAAAGGTCTTGGTGGAGGCGGATGCCCGCGGCCATGCGTCTCATGGAGTGGCTCGCATCAGAATGTACCACGACGAGGTCTCCAAGGGGCTGAATCACCCGGAAGCGGCGGCGGAGATCGTTCACGAAACCCCCATTTCTTTGGTCATCAACGGAAACAGCGCGCCGGGTTTTCCCACCTCCAAGTTCGCAGTGGAGAAAACCATCGAAAAAGCGGAGGCAAATGGAACCTGTATGACCGCCGTGAGAGCCTCCTGCCATTTCGGCATGGCCGGGTACTGGGCGGAGCAGATGGCCGACCGGGGCCTCATCGGCTGGTCTTTCACGAACACCCTGCGGGCGTCTATCCCCTTGTTCGGGCGCGAGCGGCTTTTGGGCACCAATCCCATCTGCGTGGCGATTCCCACCGGACGCAAGCCGCATTTTATGCTGGACATGGCGACGACCACCGTAGCTTTGGGCAAGATCGAGGTGGCCGCACGCCGAAGCGGCGTCATGCCGATAGGCTGGGCTGTGGGTGAAAACGGGAAAGACACCGAGAATGCCGTGGAAATCGCGAAGATCAGCCGTTTCGACCAAAGCCCTTACGGCGGTCAGCTTTTCCTGGGAGGAGCTACGGAGACGCTGGGCGGACACAAAGGCTACGGCTTGGGATTGCTGGTCGAACTGCTGACGTCTGGGCTGTCTCTAGGAACCCCCGGCTATAACTCCTATCAGAAACGCAGCGACATGAACCATTACTTCCAGGCCACGCGGATGGACCTTTTCGGCGACGCCAAGGAAATCAAGAACCACATAGCCAGCATCATCGACCGCATCAAAAACAGCCCGAAGGCCGAGGGACACGATCGCATTTACATCCACGGCGAAAAAGAGTTCGAGAACCGCGAAAAATCTCTGAAAGAGGGAATCTGGCTCGACCCCGCCACGTGGCTGCGCTTGGACGAGTACGCCGACATGTTCGGCATCGAACACATTGTCCCGTAATGCCCTAACGGTAAACATAATCCTCGCGCTATAAAAGAGTCCCCTCCATTCCGGGGGGGACGTTTGTTTTGGGCGCGGCTATGCTTCGAAGCGATATTTCGAGGCAAAATAGGAAGCCGAATTGGAAATAAAAATTTGGAAGCATAAATTGGAAGCAAAAGCCCTCGACAGACTTGGCGGAGGACACCTCAGCGGTTCAAGATCGCGCTCAAAAAATCTCTCGCTCTCTGAGTTTGAGGGTGGCTGAAGAACTGCTCCGGCGCCCCGGTCTCCAGAATTTCCCCCTCCGCCATAAAGACGATAGAATCGCAGATCTCGCGAGCGAAGTTCATCTCGTGAGTCACCAGAAGCATCGTGATGCCCGTCGCGAGAAGGCCGCGTATCGCGTCGAGGACCTCTTTGATCAGCTCCGGGTCCAGCGCGGAGGTCGGCTCGTCGAAGATCATGAGCCGCGGTTCCATGGCCAGAGCGCGGGCAATGGCGACTCTTTGTTGCTGCCCTCCGGAAAGCCGCGTGGGAAACGCGTCCATCTTGTCCTCCAGCCCCAGGGTCTTCAAAATCGACGCGGCGTACTCCCTCGCTTGGGAAGGGGGTTGCCTTTTCACCTTGATGGGCGCCAAAGCGACGTTTTCCAAAACTTTGAGGTGGGGATAGAGGTTGAAGGACTGAGACACGAACCCGATGTTCGCCCTCAGCCTGTTGAGGTCGGTGGAGGGCCCGTGGACCGAGACACCGCCGACCCAGATTTCACCGCCATCGATTCCCTCCAAAGCGTTGACCGTGCGGACGATGGTGCTTTTTCCCGCCCCGCTCGGCCCTATGAACCCGAAGACCTGTGACTTGGGGACTTCGATGGAAACGTTTTTCAAAACCTCGAGATCGCCGAATTTTTTCCGCACGTTTCGGATGGAGACCATGGGCTGGCTCACGGTTGGAGGCATCGTCGAGTTCATCGTCATTTCTCCTTATCAGTGACTCATATTCAGTGATTTATATTAATTTTTATATTCGAGACATCAGTGATCCCGTCAGTGATCCATATGAAATTTGCGCTCGCAAAAGGCGATCAGCTGCGAGAGCCCGTAGGTGATGCAAAAATAAAGCACGGCGACGAACGTCCATATCTCTACCGACCGAAAGGTCGTGGCGACGAGATTTTTGGCCACCATGGAAAGATCGACAATAGAAATGACCGACACGAGGGAGGAGTCCTTGACCAAGATAATGAACTGCGAGGCCATGGGGGGCAGCACCTTGCGCACGGCCTGGGGTAAAATGACGTAGGTCATTGCCTGCAGGTAGGTCATCCCCGAGGCGCGCGCCGCCTCCATCTGTCCTCTCGGCACGGATTGAATACCGGACCGGACGATCTCGGCCACGAACGCGCCCGAAAAAACGCCCAATCCCAAGATCGCCGACCAGTAGGGTCCCAGTCTGAGGAAACGTCCAAGCACGAAGAAAATCCATATGAGCAACACCAACAGCGGCACGCCTCGGAAAAACTCCACGTACACGGCCGAGACGACGCGCAACAAGCGAAAGCGCGACACCCTGAAAAGCCCGGCGATCACCCCGATGGGGATGCTGACCAGCAGAGCCAAAAACGAGATCGTCAGAGTCATGCGCACTCCTGTGAAGAACAGGGGCAGGTTTTGAGTGATGACGGACCAGTTCATGTTGTTCATAGCCTCACCAAACTTTCATAAAACGGGGAGGCCCCGCCTCCCCTGCTCTCGACGTTTACGAATTTTCTACTCCATTTTTCACTTCATGTCCTATTCCATTTCCTTCAGCCATTCTTTGATTTCCACCATCCACTTGGTCCTGGAGGCTATTTCCCTCGGGCTGCCTTTATACTGGAACAAAAAGGAGTTCAGCCACTGCACCATGGAGTGATCGTTGAGGCGGCAGGCTATACCCAGGTTTTCCAGGCTGATGAGGTCGTAGATGCCCCGCACGCTGTCGGGGTTCCGCGCCTCGTAGACGAGTATCCCCGGCTGATCGTAAATCACCCCGTCCACCTGACCGTTCACCAGGGCCAGAGACGTCTCGGGGAAAGTGGGGAAGTGCAGGATCTCGGCTTCTCTTACAATCGCCTGCGCCAGAAGGGAGCTGGTCTGCCCCTGGGGAGTGGCGATTTTTTTGCCTTTTTTGTCGAGATCCTTCCAGCTCTTGGTCTCGGTGTCTTTTTTGTGGACCATCAGGACCTGCCCGGTCTCGAAATAGGGGTTGGAAAAGCTGACGGAAAGGGCACGCTTGCCCGTGATGGACATGCCCGCAAGCAGAATGTCGATTTCTCCGGCCTGAAGAGCGGGGATCAGGCCCGCGAACTCGAACTGTCTGAACTCTACCTGAACGCCCAGCGCTTCGGCGATAGCCTTGCCTACGTCGATGTCGTAACCGATGAACTCGCCTTTTTTATCGATCATCTCGAAAGGATAATAACCCGGCGCCGACCCGATGACGATCTTCCCTGCCTTGGCGATCTTGTCGAGGGTCCCCGCTCCGTCCGCCGCCTCGGCCGCAAAAGCCACCCCCGCGATCAACGCGCACAGACACGCCATTATACAAATTGTCTTCCAACCGATACCCAATTTCACTCCGATACTTTTCATTTCAATGCTTTTCATTCCAATACCTGTCTTCATTTTATTGCGCCTCCAATATAATATAGATGTAATACACGCCAAAATTTCTCAGAATACCCGCTACGGCTCATATGGGATCTCTTTCGAGAAAAGCCGTCATGCAATGCAAAGAGCCGAAGCCCTTCATCAGCTCGTCCACCTCGGTCTCCAGAACCTCCACTCCATTGCGTTCCAGAAGGGCCTTTGTCTTCGAGTTGCCCTTGGCGGCCAATACCCTGCCGGGCTCCAGCGCCACCATGTTCACGGCCGAGCCCTGCTTGACCTCCTGGACGGAAGGCGCCTCGATAATCTGAAATCCCTTCCGTATCAAGGCATCGACCACGTCAAAGGGAACCTGCCAAGGGAAAAGCAACAGTTTTTTCTTGTCTACGGGGTTCATCAGTCCGTCCAGATGAGCGTGTCCCCAGGGGATCTGGAAACGCAGAATATTGTCGACGCCCATGGGCCTCAGGACCTCTTCCACCTGACGGACTCCCTCTTGGTTGCTACGAACCCCCGTTCCCAGCACGATGGTTTCCCGGTCGATCCACATCCCGCAAGCCCCCTCGAATACGCCCCTTCCCGAGATCGTGCGGATGATAGGACAGCCGATCTTCGCCAGGGCCAGGGCCACTCCCCTTTCCTCTCCCCGGCGGAATGCCGTGCTTTGACGGCAAACAATAGCCCCCTCAGGGGTTCCCAGTACGTTGTCTCGCATGAAAATCGCGTTGGGGCGGTCATCGCGCTGGTCTTCCACGTAGAAAACGTCGACCCCGCACGAACGATAAACCTCCGCCATCGCGTCGTGCTGGTCACGGGCTTTCGCCGGATCCATCACGTCTTTCCAGCGCCAATCGGACGGGTTTTTCACGGCCTCGATCTCCTTGCCCGGCCGCCGCAGCAGCACGGCCCGAAGTTTTCCCACCTCGGAGGCCACACTCCATCTGCGCCCCCATACGGAGACCAGATTCTCCTCGAACCCGGCGGGGTCCGCGAACCACTTCTCTCCGTAATCGTCCGTCCCTTCCGTCAAAACATCCTTGGTTTCCACAGAGCGAGCCTCCCTCGAAACATGAGTATCTCAATGTCAACGTGTGTATTATTACCCGGGTGTCTCGATAAATCAATTACGAGATCGACCAATCACGACCGATTGGGAAAAAAATGGAGAAAAATGGGGAAAATGGTCGAATGCAAAAGTAACTGCAACTTTGCAGTCAAGGTTGAGGAGCATTCGAGGAGGGTCGAGGCGTGGTCGAGGCGTCTGCCCTTTGGGCCCCTTTTCCCTGTTGACGAAAGGGGCTTCTGTGCTTAAAATTACGGAGCCGCAGGATGTGACCTGGGGAAATCGCATGGACAGGGCGTAACCCTCGGAAAAAAGAAAAGGGAAAAGGGGCCTTGATCCAGCGTAAGGAGGAAAGCGAATGATGTATGCAGTGGTGGAAACAGGCGGTAAGCAGTATCGTGTTCAAGCGGGAGACGCATTTCGCGTTGAGCGTTTGGAGGGCGAGGTGGGGCAAGAGGTGGTTCTGGACAAGGTTCATATGGTGGGCGGCGAGGAGTCGACAAAATTCGGCGCCCCTTGGGTGGACGGAGCTGCCGTCAAGGTGGAAATTCTCGAACAGGCCCGCGCCGACAAGGTGTTGGTGTTCAAATATAAAAGCAAGAAAAACGAGCGGCGTATGCGCGGACACCGTCAATATTATACCAAGATCCGCATCAAAGAAATCGTTGTTTAGCCTGTCGCAGAAAAGCCCAAAGACTTCGAGTGACGCGAGTGACGTTGTTCTGGGGAAAGAACGGCCTTGTGGGGCTGGAGTGCCGAGGGCACTCGGGGCAGGGTGTTAAGGGAGAAGATATCGTCTGCGCCGCGATTTCCGTGTTGGTTGAAACTCTTCTCGCAGGGCTGCGAGACGTAGCGAGGGTCTCCGAGGCGGAGTGCGCGAGGGACGAGTCTGTTCCTCGTGTTCGCGTAAGGTGGCCGGAGGCCAAAGCGGCAGAACTGAGCCTGCTGACGCGCAGTATCGTTCTTTCCCTGAAGGAAGTGGCGTTCAGATACGCCGAATTTGTGAGCATCTCGGAGGTGCATGAATCATGATTGGAAATTTCGAGTTCGATATACAGTTTTTTGCCCATAAAAAAGGCCAGGGCAGCTCCACCAACGGCCGCGACAGCAACCCAAAATACCGGGGCGTCAAGGCTTACGCCGGTACGGAGGTCAAGTCGGGCAGTATCCTGGTCCGGCAGTGCGGAACCCGGATTCACCCAGGGAAGAACGTAGGACTGGGCCGGGACTTTACCTTATTTGCGCTGACTCCCGGCAAGGTTTCCTTCACAACCCGGGGCGATCGTAAGTTCGTCTCCGTGGAGCCGGCGGTGTAGCGCCAAGAAAAGGTGACCGGCAGGGAAGCCGCGTCGATTGTCGCATTTTATGCGAAGTTGCAAACTAAAAGTTACGATAAGGCTGAAGTTGCGGTAAGGGGCTCCTGTGGCTGGAGCCTTCTTTTTTATCTGGTTTATTTTGGTCGAATTATCTGAAATTTGTCTGAGGTCAGGGTTATTTTTGTACCTGCCGGATGGTGGTGGTATCGTTGAAATTCGTCGACCTTGCAAGAATTATGGTTAAAGCGGGCAGAGGCGGGAACGGGAGCCTCAGTTTCCGCCGTGAAAAATTTCTCCCCAAAGGCGGCCCCGACGGAGGGGACGGAGGAAAGGGCGGAGACGTGGTCCTGGAGGCGAAGGGGGGAATCGTGACCCTCGCCGATTTCCAATATAACAAAAAATTTCAGGCCGGGCACGCGGGGCACGGAAGAGGTTCTCTGCAGATGGGGCGCGACGGCGAGGACGTTTTGGTCCCTTTGCCCTGCGGCACGCTGGTGCGCGATGCGGAGACGGGAGAGCTGATCGCGGACCTCGTGGAAGCGGGCCAGCGTTTTGTCGTGGCCAAAGGAGGCCGGGGGGGAAAGGGCAACGCGCATTTCGCCTCCTCTGTACGCCGCGCTCCGCGGTTCGCGGAAAAGGGCGACGTCGGACAGGAAAGAACTCTTTTGCTGGAGCTCAAACTCATTGCCGACGTGGGGCTCGTGGGGTTCCCCAACGCAGGGAAGTCCAGTATATTGGCGGCAATCAGCGGAGCCAAACCCAAAATCGCCGGTTACCCTTTCACGACTCTTTCCCCCAACCTGGGCGTCTTGGCGGTGGACGACCAACAAATCGTCATTGCCGACGTCCCCGGCCTCATCGAGGGCGCTCACGACAACAAAGGTTTGGGGCATCATTTTCTGCGGCACGTGGAGCGCACGCGAGTTCTCGTACACGTGGTCGATCTCTCGGAGGAGAACGTTCTGGAAAATTGGGAGGTCGTTCGCCGGGAGTTCGAGGCTTACGGCGCGGATTTATTGGCGCGGCCCTACTTGGTGGTGGGGAACAAGACCGACCTTCCCGGCACGGAGGAGAACGCCCACCTTCTGGAGGCGGAAATGGCGAAAAGAGGCCCCCGTTGTCTTTTGACCAGCGCCATGGACGGATCGGGCATTCGGCCGTTGATCGATGAAATTGTGGAGATGGTGAGGCTTCATCCTCGCCCCTCCGGCACGACCCTGCTGGCGCCTTCTATGGGAAATTTAGAGAGAGAAAATTTAGATAGAAAAATTTTAGATAAAGAAATTTTAGATAAAGAAGTCCGTGGAAAAGACGTTTTCGATAAAGGAGTTTTCGAAAAAGAAGCCCTCGTAAAACTGCCTCGCCTTCGCGGAACGACACCCCTGCCCGTTCGTATCGTCCGCCTCACGGACGGAGGCTTTCGCGTGGAGCATGCCAATCTGGAGAAAACGGTGGAGCGCATCGATTTCGACCAGGAGGACGCGATGATGAAGTTCGCCCGCGTCCTGAAACGCCTGAAGGTTGAAGAAGCCCTGGAAAATGCGGGTGCTTCGGAAGGGGACAAAGTTTATATTGGAGACGTCGAATTCGACTTTCTGCCTGATAAAATAGTGGGATGACAACATCGCACGAAAAAGCGTTCAAAGATTGGCGAGGGGGTATGGAGGCCTGTGGCTGAAGTAGCAGCTGAAAAGATCGGGATTATGGGAGGAACCTTCGACCCCATTCATTACGGTCACCTCTTGGCGGCGGAAGAGTGTCGGCGAGAGTTGGTCTTGGATCGCGTCGTGTTCGTCCCCACAGGAGCGCCTCCCCATAAAAGAAACCGGCTTGTTACGCCCTCCGAAGACCGTTACGCCATGACGCTTTTGGCCACGGCGGGAGTGCGGGAATTCAGCGTATCCCGCACGGAGATCGATCGAGGCCGCCCGTCCCACACGGTGGATACTCTCAAAGAATTTCTGAAACAAAGTACTCCTCCGCCTGAGCTTTCCTTCATCACGGGGCTGGATGCCCTTTTAAGCATCGACACATGGAAGGATTATATGCAGCTTCCTTCTTTGTGTACTCTCGTGACGGCGACGAGACCGGGGTACTCCGTCACCGGAGTGGACGCTCTGCCCATCAACATTCGACGGGTTTTGAAGCTGATCGAAATCCCCCAGTTCGCCATATCCAGCACCGAAATTCGTTCACGGGCCCGGGAGGGCAGGAGCATCCGTTTCCTCGTTCCCCATCTGGTGGAAAGCTATATCGAAAGTTGCGGGCTTTACAGGGACTCGGAGGTGCCGCAGATTTGAAATTTCTCAAGATATTCCTTATCGCGTTTTTGATTTTGATGGCCACGGTGGGAGGCGCCGCGTGGCGCATTATGGAAGTTTTTCCGATCTCTGTGTCCGTCCCCTCCCGCTCCAGGGCCGGCGTTTCGGATGACGTAAAACTTCCCCAGCCCATAAATCATCCCTCCCCCCCCAATCCCATCGACATCGATCCAATTTTGGGAGCGGTGAATATCTTGGTGGTGGGACTGGACGAGGTAGACGGAGGACGCCGGTCGGACGCCATCGCCCTTGCCGTTATCGATCAGGACACTCGATCTATCCGTATGTTGTCGATTCCGCGCGACTCCCGGGTTTTGATTCCGGGACGGGGCTGGGACAAGATCAATCACGCCTACGCCTACGGGGGACTGGAGCTTTTGAAAGAGACGGTCATGAATCTCTTCAACGTGGGCATTCATTATTTCGTGCTGGTGAACTATGACAGTTTTCCCCGGATCGTCGACCTCCTGGGAGGAATCCATATCGACGTGGAGAAAAAATTGGTCTACAACGACTATTCGGCGAAGCTCTTCATCAACATTCCCAAGGGTCCGCAGCATATGGACGGGAAAACGCTTCTGAAGTACGTTCGCTTTCGTCACGATCCCTTGGGCGACATCGGCCGCGTGCAGCGCCAGCAGAAGGTCATTTCTCTTTTGATGGAAAAATTGAAGTCCGCGTCCATCATTCCTAAAATTCCGAGTTTGGTGGGCGAGATCGTATCCGCGGTGAACACCGACCTGACGCCCAAGGACGCGTTGAATTTATTGCTTTTTGCCAATTCGCTGCCCCGGGACCGCATCGAATTGACCATGACCCCAGGGAAGGCGGCTTACATCGGGGAGGTGAGCTACTGGGTCATCGACATCATCCAATCGTCCCAGTGGCTTGCCGGCAAAAGCGACTCTCCCCCGGCCGCCGATCCGGCAGCGGCGAAGGAACTGCCCCCGGATTTGGACCATGAGATGCTTCTGGAGTTGATCGGACGGATCGGGAAAATCGGTATTTTAAACGGCGACGGCTCCGACGGGCTCGGCAAACGGGCTTCCCAGATTTTTCAAAAATTGGGTGTGGACGTGGTTTACACCGGTAACGCGCGACATTTCGATTACTATACGTCGAACGTAGTCTACCCGGCGAACGCCACCGAGGAGGACAGGCTGTCCGCGGAGGCCCTGGCACGCCTCTGCGGGATCACCAACGAAAATCTGGTGCAACGGAACCGAACGGTCTCAATGGTCTCCGTCATTTTGGGGCACGACAAGGAACTCATATTCAAGCGCCTGGAGGGTGTCAACTTTTAAAATACCGCTTTTGAATTTCAAAAGGTTGGAATTCAGAGGTTGGAATTGGGATTTCGAGAAGGGAAGAATAGACTTTACGATGAGTACGCTTGCGGAATACGGCTACATCTGCGATGCCTTGGCCGACAAAAAGGGGCAGGAGATCGTCGGACTCGACCTCGGAGACATAGGAACTCTCTCGGATGTCTTCATTTTGGTGACGGGCAACTCCGAAGTTCACATGAAAACCCTGGTGGATGTGAGCCAGGAGGCCTTGGAACGCAACGGCCACAGGGTGAGGATCGAGGGAGAAAACAGCACGAATTGGCGCCTGCTCGACGGGGGAGATGTTGTGGTTCACGTATTCAGCAAAAAGGGACGCGATTTTTATAAAATAGAAAAACTCTGGGGAGACGCGGAAATTTTAAGTTATGAATACAAAGAATAGAAAAGAATAAATATAGAAGTGTGGGGCGTCCGATTTTTTTCGAACGATCATTGTTTTTCGAACGATCACTGACATATCGATTTTGAGGTTGCTTTCGTGGTTGTTTTCGTTCATTCATTTTGTTTTTGAAGGAGCTTCGGAGTTCGTTGTCTTTTGTGTCCATGGCCATGGGCCAGTATGTTCCTGTCAACTCTTTTGTACATTCTCTCGACCCCCGGGCAAAGCTCTTGCTGCTTATGGCGATTATGATCGCCGTATTTCCATCCGGCGACGCTCTGTCGCTGGCGTGTTGCGCGGCCGCTTTTTTCGGGATGGTGAAAATTTCCCGCCTGTCGGTGGGTGTGGTCTTGAGGTCCTGCCGTCCCGTCTTTCTCCTGACGGCCTTCACCTTCGTTTTCAACGTCGCGGCGGGGTTGTGGGATTCCAGGGAAGTTCTCGACGGACTTCTTGCCCTCTACGCCGGCGGCGTCGCTGCGCTGCGCCTGCTGCTCCTGGTTCTTTTCGCCGTTCTTCTGCCTTTGACCACGGCTCCCCTGGAGCTGGCGGACGGAATGGAGTCCCTTTTGTCTCCCCTTAAACGTGTCGGTTTTCCCGTTCACGAGTTCGCGATGATGATGAGCGTGGCCTTGCGCTTCATTCCCCTATTGATGGAAGAGACCGACCGTATCGTGAAAGCCCAGCTCTCCCGGGGAGCGCGGCTGGACCAAGGAAACGCGGTGCGGCGCATGATCGCTTTTTTCCCCGTTATCATTCCCCTCTTCGTCATCATCTTCAAGCGCGCGGACGAGTTGGCCCTTGCCATGGAGGCCCGAGGTTATCGGGGAGGGGAAGGGCGCACGCGAAGACGTCCTTTGGTCTGGAAAAAAAGAGACACAGGCGCTACAATTTTTGTCATGTCCTCGGTCGCCGTTTTCTCTTTTGTCCGGATTTTTGCGATAGAGAGGTTCTTTTGAAATACGCGGCCCAGGTAGCCTACGTGGGGACGGAATACGCGGGCTGGCAGCGTCAGTCTCAGGCGTTGAGCGTTCAGCAGGTGCTGGAAGAAGCTCTGATGCGTGTTTCCTCCGAACCGGTGAAAGTCGTGGGAGCCGGGCGCACCGACAGTGGAGTACACGCCCTGGGTCAGGTAGCTTCGTTTACGATGAACAAGGACTGGGATCCCCAGCGTTTGATGCTGGCGGTAAATTTTTATCTGCCCCGGGACGTGTCGCTGATGGAGGTTCGCAGGATGCCCGAGGACTTTCACGCGAGGCGCAGTGCTTTGTGGAGGGAGTACCGTTATTTTGTCTGGCACGGCAGAAGCTGCTGGCCCCACCTGCGCGGCCTCGTCTGGTGGCGGAAACGCAGATGGGACGGGGAGAGCGTGCGTAAAGCCTGTCGGACGCTGGAGGGAACCCACGATTTCCGCGCCTTTTGCAAGACGGGAGAATGCCCCGAGGACAGCGTGCGCACCCTGTCCCGGGTACGTTGTAAGCGAGTGGGAGATCTGTCTTTGATCATTGTGCGCGCGCCCTCTTTTTTGATGAACATGGTGCGCATCATGGTCGGAAATATCGATAAAATCGGATGCGGAGGGGAGTCGCTGCCTTGGCTCCAGTCGCTTTTGGAGGGAACCGGACGCGACGCGTCGGCTATGACGGCGCCGGCGAGCGGGCTGTATTTTTGGCGCGTCGCTTATAAAGATTTTACCTTTACCGGCAACGGAGGGTCGTGTTCCCTTATCGGCAGGGAGCAGGCAAAGAACGAGTCGTACCAGTCGCCGAGTCTCTTTGTCAGGAGGAGTGGGGAATGTTCGGAACGGATATTGGGATAGACCTCGGCACGGCTACGATCCTCATTTTCGAGAAAAAACGCGGAGTGGTCCTGAGAGAGCCCTCGGTGGTCGCCGTGGATCTCGACACCGGCAATATTCTGGCGGTGGGGTACGAGGCCAAAAACATGGTGGGAAGAACTCCGGGGAGCATCGTGTCGGTACGTCCCCTGCGTGACGGGGTCATTGCGGACTATTCCATGACCGAGGCGATGCTCCAACATTTCATGCGACGCGTAACCAAGGGGTGGGACCGATTCTTCAAAAACCGGGCCATGATCTGTGTGCCCTCCGGGGCGACGGACGTAGAGCGCCGCGCCGTCCTCGAAGCCGCGCTGGAAGTTGGGGCGAAAGAGGCTTATTTGATCGAAGAGCCCATGGCCGCCGCGATCGGAGCCAATCTCAACGTGGAAGAGGCCCGGGGCAAGATGCTCGTGGATATCGGAGGAGGCACCACCGACATCGCCGTCATCTCGCTGGGGGGGGTTGTCGTCTCGAAATCGCTGCGCATAGGCGGAGACAAGTTCGACGAGGGCATCATGCGCTATTTGCGCCGGCAGTACAACCTGGCCATCGGAGAGCAGACGGCGGAGAACCTGAAGATCATGATAGGAACCTGCATTCCCCTGGAGGAGGACCTCCGGATGGTCATCAAGGGCCGGGACCTGGTGCAGGGGCTCCCCCGCCAAATAGAGGTATCCAGCTCCGCCGTGAACATGGCCATCGGAGAGATGGTGCAAACCTTGGTGGACGGGGTCCGAAATGTTTTGGAGCTAACGCCGCCGGAACTTTCTGCCGATATTATTGATAGAGGGATCGTACTCACCGGCGGAGGGTCTCTTTTGAAGGGTTTGACGGAGTTGATCACTCAGCAAACGGGTATCAACTGTTTTATCGCCGAAAACCCGATGGAGTGCGTCGCTTTAGGCACGGGCAAGGCTTTGGCCGAGATCGACAAGCTCCGGCGTTCGGGCCGCAGCGGATTTTTAGTGAACGTGCGGCGAGGCCGAAAACGCAGGTATTGAAAGAGCAGGCATCGCAATAACAGATATTGAAATGAATTGAGATAAATCGGAGGAACTGTCTTTTGAATCGAGGACTGTATTCGGCTTGTTCGGCCATGTTGGTACAGGAAACGCACCTGGACGTCGTTACGAACAACCTCGCCAACGTCGATACCGTGGGTTATCGTCGCCGAGTTCCCGTCAACGCGGAGTTCAGCGCCTTGATGGACCGGATCGAGAAAGTCTCGGAGGACGGGGAAACGAAGATCGTGACTGTCCCTCCCTTCACCATGAACTGGAAGGGCAAGCAGATCATCGGGGGCATAGCCCTGTCCAACGTGTACTCCGAGAGCAGCATGGACACCCGCCCAGGGGTGGTGCGCACCACGGAGGCTCCTTTGGACGTCACCGTCGACGGGCCGGGTTTTTTTGCCGTCCAGGACGCCGAGGGAAATACGTATTATACGAGACAGGGCAACTTTCTGGTGGGGCGGGACGGAACGCTGGCCACGCTGGACGGCATGAGCGTCCAAGGGGATGGCGGCCCCATCGCCATCGAGGAAGCCACGTCGGCGCAGATTTTGGACAACGGCCAAGTTCTTGCCGACGGTGAGGTGGTGGGTCAGCTTGCCCTTTACACCTTCGAGAACCCCACATACCTTCAGCAGACGGGAAGAAACAACTTGTCGGCAAACGACGACTCCGGCGCTCCGGTGGCGGTGGAGGACGTTCGCTTGGCGGCCGGTACTTTGGAGATGTCCAACGTCAGCGTCGTGGAGGAAATGGTGCGGATGATCGAGGCCCAGCGCGCCTACGAAGGGGCGTCCAAGGCTTTGATGACCCACGACGAGCAGACGGGGAAATTGATCGCTTCTTACGGCAGACAATAAATTTTCAGGAGGCTTCTTGATATGTTGAGATCGCTTTGGTCCAGCGCCTCGGGTATGATCGCGCAGCAGACGAACTTGGATGTGGTGTCCCACAACTTGGCCAACGTCAACACCACGGGGTATAAAAAACGCCGCGCGGATTTTCAGGATCTGATCTATCAGATCGACCGCCAGCCCGGCACGCCGGTGGACCCGGCCTCCACGATCCCCACGGGCGTTCAGGTGGGTTTGGGGACACGGGTGATCGGGACGCCTTCTTTCATGACCGAGGGCAACTTGCAGGTGACGGACAATCCCCTGGACTGGACCATCGCCGGCGGACAAGGTTATTTTCAGGTCACCATGCCGGACGGCACCATCGGATATACGCGCGCCGGCGCATGGCAAGTGGACGGAGACGGCCAGGTGGTGAACCACGAGGGCCTTTTGCTGGAGCCCGCCATTCTCATCCCCCAGGACGCGGTTCAGATCATGTTGAGCAACGACGGCACCATCTCCGTGCAGTTGGCGGGTCAGACTGCCACTCAGGATATCGGTCAGTTGGAGCTGGCGCGTTTCATCAATCCGGCGGGGCTTTTGGCCGTGGGCGGCAACCTCTTCGCGGAGACGGACGCCAGCGGTCCTCCCATTCTGGCCGAGCCGGGCGTTGACGGCATGTCGGAGGTTCGCCAGGGCGTTCTGGAGATGTCCAACGTCCAGGTGGTGGATGAGATGGTGAGTATGATCGTTGCCCAAAGGGCGTACGAAGCCAACTCCAAGGGCGTGCAGACGGCGGACGATCTTTTGCGGATCGCCAACGGCTTGAAGCGATAGGCATAAAGAAACGAATATGAAGAGACAGAAAGGGCAAATCCGACGGCGGAGAGGGTTCCGCCGTTTTTTTGTTTTTTCTTCGTGGGTCGGGTTGGTGTTCGCGGCTCTTTTGCTCGCTTCTCCCAGCGACGGGGCTCAGACGCTGCGCGTTTCCATCCCGGCCGTCGTCAGGATGGAGGGGGAAGCCTGCGCTTTGTCCGACATCGCGACTCTCCAAGGAAGCCGGGATTTGACGGAGCGGGCAGGGGCTCTGCTTTTGTCGGCACAAAACGGAGTCATCACCCGGGAGCAGGTGATCGACGCCCTGAAGGTCAGCGGGCTGGAGGACGTGCGCGTGGAGTTGAAGATGCCCGCGACCGTCAGAGTCGAGATTGCGGCTCAGGAGGATCTGGAAAAAGAAGATATTGAAAAAGAAGATATTGGGAAAGAAGATATTGAAAGAGAAAATATTGAACAAGAGGAATTGGCGGGGCGGATCAAATCTCTTTCCTCCTGGGAGGGGGAGGTGGAGGTACACTATCGAGGTTCCGTTCCCGACGGCCGCCTGGTGTCCCCGGCCTCCATCGTCCCAGGGACGTCCGCCGCGACTTTGAAGTTTCAGGACGCGGCCGGGAAGGAGCGTTCTCTGGCCGTCAGGCTTACGTGGAGTCAGCCTGCTCTGATCCTCACCCGGTCCGTCAAAAAAGGCGAAATCCTGAAAGCATCCGACTTCGCCTTACGCCCAATTCGGGTGAACAGGCCCGGGGTGTACGCCTCGGCGGCGTCTCAGGCAATCGGGCGTTCTCCGAGAAAAAACCTCTCTCAAGGGGAGGCGATCCTTCTCAACTTGCTCGTAGAGGTGCCGATAATAGAAAAAGGGAAAAGAGTCACTATTCTCGTGCAGAGTGCGGGCATAACGGTCAAGACCCAAGGCGAGGCCCTGGAAAACGGGGCCCTGGGCGACTCGATCAAGGTGCGTAATACTGCCAGTAAGGCCGTTGTAACGGCGGTCGTTGTGACGGACGATACGGTGGAGGTGAAAGTGCCGTGAATAAATCGCGAGTGTTTTTTTTGTTGATGTTTGCGTGTTTTATGTGCAAGACGGGGATTTTTCCCACGGGAACGAGTCGTGCCGAGGCCGTTTCTCTTTGGAACGACAAAACCAATTGGATCGCGGACCAGCGCCCGAGCCGAATAGGCGACATCGTGACGGTGATGGTGGACGAGCAGACGGACACCAAGGACAAGGCCGTTACGGACCTGAAAAAAAGCTCCAGCAACGCGGTCAGCAACGGGACAGGGATTTTGAGCTTTATTCGCCAGTTGGGACTGACCTCCACGAACGACGCTAAAGGCGATAGTTCCATCGAACGCAAACATTATGGGAGAACGACCATATCCTGCGTCGTGACGGACGTGCTGCCCAATGGAAACCTCGTCATCGAGGGAACCCGTGATGTGAGGACCAGCGAAGAAACGCTGCAATTGCAATTGGTAGGTGTTGTCCGACCTCAAGACTTCAACAGCAACAACCAGATCCGCAGCAGCTTGATCGCAAACGCAGAATTGGGCATAAAGGGCAAGGGCGCTTTGAGCCGTACCCAGAAGCCCGGAATTCTCACTCAGGTGCTTCAGGCTATCTTCTAGATTCCGGAAAGGCAGAGGAAATGGAGAGGAAACACAAGATGAAGGCACCGTGTATTGCCAAGTTTGATATTTCGGGATTAAAAATATTTCTGTTGAAGTCATTTCTGATTTTTTTCTGCGCATTATGGCCTGTTGCGGCTATGGGGGCGGTGAACCTTCGAGATATGGATTTCGGCCGGGTGCATCCTCAGGTGCGCATCAAGGATGTCGTGGAAGTGGAGGGCGCGCGCCCCAACCAGCTCTCGGGGATCGGCATCGTGACGGGACTCGCCGGAACGGGGGACAAATCCCCGATGGCGGGGCAGATGATGAAGAACATGCTGCAGCAGTACGGTGTGACCGTCGACGAAAGATCCATACGCAGCAAGAACGTGGCGGTGGTTTCTCTGACGGCGGATCTTCCACCCTACGTGCGTCCCGGCCAGACCATCGACCTGAACGTCAGCACCCTGGGCGACGCCAAAAGCCTTCAGGGCGGAATGTTGCTCCAGTCCCCATTGAAGGCCGCAGACGGCAACATCTACGCTGTGGCCCAGGGGCCGATCCTGGTGGGCGGGTACACTGCTTCGGGGTCGGCGGCGACGACGACGAAAAACGTTCCTACGACGGGGCGCATTCCCAATGGAGCCATCGTCGAGCGGGACGTGCCGACGGACTACGGCGGAGGAGAACAAATGGGGCTCCTTTTGCGCACACCCGACTTCACCACGGCCCAGAGAATTGCGGACACCATCAACTCGGTCTTCGGGGCTGTGGCCTTTCCTGTGGACGCGGGACGCGTGGTGGTGGACCTTCCAGGGCAATACGTCGGGGCGCCCACGGCGTTCGTGGCCAAAATGGAGAAGCTGGAGATTCAGCCCGACGTGTCCGCACGGGTGGCGGTGAACGAGCGCACCGGCACCGTTGTGATGGGCGGAGACGTCAAAATCAGTTCGGTGGCCGTTGCTCATGGAAACCTGACCGTTTCCGTGGCCGAGGACCCTACCGTGGTGCAGCCCGATCCTCTGAGCGGAGGGCGGACGGCGACGGAAAATCGGACGGATGTCACCACCGACGAGGATGGCACGAGTTTCATCGCCATGCCCTCCACCACCACGGTGCGCGATTTGGTTCGGGTCATCAACGCCATTGGGGCCACTCCCAGGGACGTGATCGAGATCCTTCAGGCTATCAACGAAGCTGGGGCACTTCACGGCCAGCTGATCAACATGTGATCGTGCATACTGATCATGTATACTCTGCAAACGCACAACGTCCGAGCGTATAAACACGACGTTCCGCCCGAAGTTCACGACACGGCGGAGGCCCGGAGACTGAAAGAGTCCTGTCAGCAGTTCGAGTCCATCTTATGGGCGCAGGTCTGGAAAAAAATGAAAACGAACGCCCGCGAAATGGGTAACAGCGACGAAAAGGCCCGGCCCTGGAGACAACTGGAAGATCTGTCCGTGGAGATGGCCTCCGAAGAACTCGCCAAAAGCGGCGGAGCTGGGCTCTGGAAAGTGCTTTACGACCAAACGATCACCAGCGTCGCGGCAAATTGGGCAAAGACAAAGGAATCGGACGCCGATGAAAAAGAGCCAACCGTCTGAGCCGGGGGAATGGTGGAACGAGGGAGTTCGTTTCACCTGTATAGGTTGCGGAAGATGCTGCCGGGGAGAACCCGGCGCTATTTTTTTCACTCCTGAAGAGGAAGCGCGTCTTTTACATTTCTTTAACCTAGACGAAAAGGCGTTCCGTCACTTGTACGTCACGGGGAAATGGGGCAACCCCAGCTTTATCGAGCGGCGGAACGGCGATTGCGTTTTTTATGACGCCGAAAGCTCGAAGTGTTTGATCTATCCCCTGCGCCCCGCGCAATGTTCGCTTTTTCCTTTTTGGGACTCCGTGATGGAGTCGCGGGAAGAGTGGGACAGACAAGCGGTCCAATGCCCAGGCATGAACGAGGGCCGCCTTTACGCTCCCGAGGAGATACGAAAACTGCTGGCGCAAGACCCCTTTAAATAACTTTCACTCCCGGGGCCGTCAGCCTGTTTATCAGGCTTTGACTATAGGGCATCTTCGTTCCCGGGTGCGCCGCGTAATGACGGAGGTCGTCTATTTCGTCAATGTCCCGCAGTTTGGCTCCCAGGGCGAGAGAGAGGTTTGCCTGCATACATCCCCTTCTCGCCGCCTCGAAAGCGCGTGCGGAGCCGTAATAGGGGTGAATGAAAATCGAACTGCAGGGCCCTTTGAGCCCGACCAGCCAATACCCCCCGTCCTCGGTAGGAGCCAAGACGGCATCGTGTTTTGAAAGCAACGCCCTTGCGGCTCCCAGATCTTCTTCCGTCACCGAGGGAATGTCGGAGCCCAGCAAGAGGCACGAGGCATAACCGCGGCTGAGAATTTCCCGCGTTGCCCTGTCCATGCGTTCTCCAAGGTCGGCTCCCTCCTGGGCCAGATAAGACGCTTCGCCGCAGAGTTGGCGCAGTTCCGCCGCATCTCCCTTCGGGGTGTAAAAAATAAAAATGTCGCCGCCCGTCCGCCGCAGCGTCCCGCATATGTCTCTGAGCATGGCGCGATGGAGCGCCGCGCACTGTTCCGGGGTGAGCCAGGGCATCAGGCGTGTTTTGGTCTGTCCCGGTATAGGCAGCCGAGTGAAGAGTATCAGAGCTTCCTTTGGTGGGGTATCGGTATATGCCATATTGCCCCCTAACGTACCTGGCGGTAGCGGGCGGCTATGAGCTGAATATCGCAGCCCTTCCGGTAAAGGCGGCGCAACCGCCACATCAGGAACAGTGTACGCAAACGGCCGTGTTCCCGAAAACGCCGCGCCGATGTGACGATGGGACAGGGGAGCTGGACGGGGAAAATCCTCCGCCGTCTGAGGCGCAGGGAAAACTCGTAATCTTCCATCAAGGGCAGCTCGGGGAATCCGCTTTCTTTCAAGAAAGCATCCCTCCTGATGAAAATCCCCTGATCACCGAAGGCAATCCTCGCCAACCGCACCCGCAGATTGGAAAAATACGCGCAAAGGGCCGTCAGCGGATGCTCTTCGTCAAAACGAAGCGTCAAGCAACCCCAAGTCGCTCCCTCCGACACGGCCTTTTCGATATGCCCCAGAGTGTCCGGCTGGATTTGGCTGTCGGCGTGGAGAAAAAAAAGGATCTCCCCAGCGGCCTCACGGGCCGCGGCGTTGCTCTGGGCCGCCCGCCCCCGCGGCGCCCCCAGCAGGCGGGCTTTCGAGAGCGACGCTTGAGATAACATCTCTTGAGATAACATCTCTTGGGCCAGCTCTCGGGTACGGTCCGTGCTTCCGCCGTCCGCCAGCAGAATTTCATGGGCTCCAGCCAGGCGGCTCAGTTGCAGGAGCAGGTTCGTTATGGTTTTCTCTTCGTTGTACAGAGGAACGATAATCGAAATCATAGACTGAAATCATAAACCGAAATCATAAACTGAAATCATCTTACGAGGTCTTGATTGCCCCGCCGCAACTCGAACCCTGTCCGGCAGTGCAGGCGTAACAGTGCTGCCCGAACCGGATACGCCTTTTCTTGACGGGCCGCCCCAGCCAGCCGAAAATCGTCGCGTCCCCGGCGGGCAATTCCGCGGCCTGGTTGAAATCGCAGTCGTAAAGGCCGCCGTCGTAGGCGACGGATATTTGATCCCGGCACATCATGCCTTCCAGGGTCGTGGGGTTGAAGGCCTGATGGAGTTTTCCCAGGTAGCTCTCCAGGTTGCCGGAACGTCGGAGAAAAGCGCCGAAGCGCCCCAGGGGATTGTTGGTCAAGGTCAGCAGGTTGTCGAACTCGATGCCGAAATCCCGCCGGAGCGCCTGCCTGTATTCTTGTTCCAGCGCCGCTTGGGCGGGGGGAAGAAAAGCCCCGCCGGGGTTGAATACGAGGTCGAGGACAAGGTCATGTTCGTTTTTCCGGCCGTAGCCCCGTTGGTTGAGTTTTTGCAGCGCCGCTATGGAGGCCTGGAAAATTCCGCCGCCGCGTATCCGGTCGGTGTTTTGGGGCGTGTAGTGGGGCAGAGAACACACCACCTCCAGCCGATGGTCCCGAAAAAAGTCCGGCAGGTCGTCGTAATCGGGCTCCAGAAGAAGCACCAGATTGGTGCGCAGGATCATTCGGCGGCAAAAGGGCCTCGCCTCGGACACGAAGTCGCGGAAGCGCGGGTGAAGTTCCGGCGCCCCTCCCGTGATATCGACGGTGGCGAAATTCTGCTCCCTCATAAACTGCAAACAGGCGTTCAGCACCGTCTCGCTCATGATCTCCTTGCGCTCCGGCCCGGCTTCCAAATGACAGTGTTTGCAGGAGAGGTTGCAAAGCCGTCCCAGATTGATCTGCAGAGTGGAGAGCCTCTCCTTTGTCTCGCGCAGCGCCGCGTCCGAAATCATGGAGGCGAAAGGCGGGATGGGCGCGGCGTTTTCCAAATCCAGAGCGGTCATCACAACTCCAGTTTTTTGACGACGTTTTTCATCTGCAGGCCGTGAGCCAGGGTCGCGCCTCCGCGTATGGCCGCGGCAACGTGTGTGGCCTCGGTCATTTGCGCCTCGGTGATCCCCTTGGTCAGGCAGTCCTGAGTGTAGGAATCGATACAGTAAGGGCACTGCACGGCCTCCGCCACAGCCAGGGCGATCAGAGATTTCTCCCGGGCGGTCAGGGCGCCCTCGGCGAAGACCGCTCCGTAATACGACATGAATTTCTCCCACAACTGAGGGGCTTCCTCCCCCATCGTTCCGAATTTCGGCAGATCGTCGGCTTCATAATAAGTGGACATTTTCTTTCCTCCTGTTTTGGTGAATATGGCGTTGCTTGACCTCTCTGCGGGACACCCCCGTGCCGGGCATACCCCGCAGGGGTTGGGTCAGTTTCTCGGCGCCCTTTGTTTTCGGTTCGCGAAAAACAGGGCAAGCCAGCCTAAGAGCAAGAAACCGGCTATGGTTGCGTTGATCCACAGGAAAGGCAGGCGAGTCAAGCCCAGCCCTTCCCGAATAAGGGCGGCGGGCGTGGAGAACAGGCGAGTCCTGCCCGACAAAAGGAATATGCCCAGCCCACAGACGCAAAGATTCGCCGTCGTTCCCCGAACATCGAGGAGTTTAACGAAAAAACGGCTCCATGTTCCAAGGATGACGGCCAAGATTCCCCACAAGGCAAAAAAAATCCAGCCCAAGTTGACCCGCATTTCGAGCCACGTGATTCGGAAAAGTGCCGTGCCTGCCAGCATGGCGATAGGGAAAGCGTTATACAGAGCTTTTATTGCCGCTATCATTCTCGCCGTTATTGCGCGAGACGGAAAATCACGAAGACCCGAGTACCGTCGGGAGGCAGGACGTCCTTGTCACCGACAAATTCGACAAGGTTGTGCTGAGTCGTTCCGGTCGGATAAGATGCGTTGCTGGTGATTCCGGCGGCACAACTGTCCAGACAGAGTATACATCCCGCGTTGGCGGTTTTCGCCACTTCGAGATTGCCGGCGAACCGATAATCGGAGGGGCGTTCTTCGCTGGCCTTGATGAGGTCGTCAAAGGGAATTTCTCCTTTGCTTCCCTCCCATGTGACGAAAACGTCCAGTTTGCTTCCCTCCACGGATACGCCGCTATCGGGACCGGCCTTCATGTCGTCCATTTTTACGTTGTTGCCGGGTACCGCACCGATCTCGACCAAAGCCTCGTGGAATTTCTTTTCGTCGGACAGCGCGCGCAATATTGATTTTTCTCCGTTAGAACCTCCCACGTAGGAAACTCCGTGGCGCGTGGGTACGTCGAAGTATTTACCGTTGACCTCGGCCGGCACGATAACTTCACGTTTTTCCTTATTCACCTCGATGGACAGGTCCGTGCGGGCTGCCCACACAGGGCAAGAAAAAGTCTCTAGGGCCACCAGCGCCAGAAAAACAACGGCACACGCAACATACTTCTTCATCTTACTTCCTCCTCATAAATTCCTCATAAATTATCGAATTTGTTCTGATTTTTCCGTTTTCGTATCATGAAGTTTCAGGGTCTCGATATAACGTTTGTGCAGATACAGCCCAAAAATCGTTGCCGCGAGCGCGAGCAGCCCCGCCGCAAGGAAACAAATCCATCGATTTTCGCGGTCGGCTATCCCCGCCGCCCCGATCGTAAAAAACGCCACTCCGGGAAACAAAAAGATAAAGGTGTAAACAGTGTAAGGCCAAAAACCGATACCCGTGATCCCATAGGCGAAGTTCTGGAGGTTATAGGGAAAAAAGGGTAAAAGCCGGGTGATCATCAAAAGCGCCATTCCGCTTTTTCCGATGTCGTCGAACAGCAGCCGCCTTAAATGACGGTTTTTTTCTATCATGGGCTTCACGGCGTCCCTCAGAAAATAGCGCCCGACGAGGAAAGCCAGTGCGGCGCCAAGGGTTGCGGCAAAAAGACAAAGCAGCGTCCCAAAAACCGGCCCGAACAAGAGCCCGGCGAAAAGAGCGAAGGTCACCCCCGGCAGCGCCAAAACCACGCAGCACATCACCGTCGCAGCTACGTAGGCCAGAGATGCCCCGACAAGATTTTCCTTTACCATCTCTTGCAAAAACATCAAACCCTTCTCCTCGGCGACGATTCGGCTCCAGCCGTAATGCCTGTTCAGAAAGAAAATCAGGACGACGATCGAGAGAAGGCAGAAAGGCCTGAAATACCCTTTCATGGCAGCGTTTCTCCTCCGAGGGCGGCAATGCGCCGCGCCGTAATCCAGCGGTTTCGCCAGGCCCGGACCAGGCTCTCGCGAAGGTTCAAATCGATTTTTTCGGCCGGAGCGAAAAGATAATCCAACCCGTGAAGGGCCGGGTATCCCGCGCTTTTGAACGCGTCCGCGCAGGAAAAACAGTAGGTCACGATATGGGGGCAGGGACTCTGGGAGACTCTGCGCATGAGCATTTCCCGTCCTTTTTCCGGATTTCGGACCATGAGCATGTTGGCGCGGCCGCAGCAGAGGGTTTTCTCTCTGTTGGAGGGATATTCCTCAAAGACGACTCCGGAATGGGAGAGAACGTAACGCACCGCTTCGTGAACTTTCGGCTCGTTTCGGGTCGGGCATGGGTCGTGAAGAACGAAGGACGGAAGCCCCGGAATTTTGCCAGGCTCCGGCAAATGTTCCCGCAGCACCTGCCAGATCGACACGACCTCCAGATGGGGAATGCGCCTCAGGGTGACCGCGCAGTTGGGGCAGCAGACGACCACCCGGGCAACCCCCTGGAAACGGCGCTCCAGGATTTCCCGGTATTTGGGAAACGGTCCTCCACTCAAAGCCAAAGCCGGCTGACCGCAGCAATTTCCCAACAATCCCATATCCGGGTAGATGCTCCGGAGATATCGAAACACCGTCATCACCAGGTCGGGACTGTGGGACGCCATGCTGCACCCTGGAAAAAACGCCCATTCTCCTCCAAAAAAGGCGCTTTTGTCGAACAAACCGGAGAAGCTCAGGCATTGGTGCAGTCTCACGCCCCAGAGCCTTTTATCGCCTTTTCCCGGCTTATTTTTTCGATTATTTTGCCTGGGTGACTGGGGCATTCTCTGCCTTTTTGCGCGCTTGGCGCTCCGCGTAAATTTGACGCGTCAACACAATCAGCACGGACAGCGCGAAAAGCACCAGCAGCCCCGTGACGAACAGTCGGGCGCCGCCGGTCAGCATTCCCCCCACGTAGGAGTATACGATCGTCGCCGGTAGCTGCCCGATGCCGGTAGCCGCAAAGAAACCCCAGAAGTTCATAGATGTTAGCCCTGCGGCGTAGCTGACGAAGTCGAAGGAGACGAAGGGCAGCAGACGGGCGATGAGGACGCTTTGGTTTCCGTGGCGCTCAAAGAAATCGTCGATAGACCTCAAGCCGGCCTTGCTGGTCAACGCCTCCGCCGCGCCGCGCCCCAGTATGCGCGCGATGTAGAAACAAACGGCGGCTCCGGCCATGGCGCTGCTCCAGGAAAGAATAGCCCCCTGCCACCAGCCGAAAAGATTGGCGTTGGCGAAGGTTATCAAGAAAGCGGGCAGCGGCGCCGCGATGGATTGGAAGATCATCAGGAAAAAGGACACCACCGCCGCCATTTTGCCGTACTGAGCGACAAATTCCTTCATTACGGCAAAGTCCCCGCTGGCGAAGGGCGAGAAAACGCGATTGAGAACGTCCGCGTATGGGGGATAAATAAAGTAAGCGGCTATGGCGGCTGCAAAAACGACGGCAACGAAAACCCTCGAAGCGTGAAGGGATTTCACTCCGGGAGAATGCTTGACAGGGGTCATCTCGCTGCCGGGCTTATTTCAGATCCAACGTCACGGTGTACTTGAAGTTTTCGGAATCGAAGTAATCTTTTGCGATCCCGTCGATTTCAGCATAAGGATACATAAAGTAAGTGAGCGGACGCGCTTTTGTGGCGTCGCTCAGGACCATGTCCCGGGAGCCGCGGTTCAGAGCGATACGAAAGAGATCGTCCCCTCCCCAGAAAAATTCGATCCACTTGCCGGCATCTTTCAGTTCGATCTTTTCCGTCAGCATCGCTTTACGGACGTCGGCAGGATCTATAGGGACCCATCCCGTGCCAGGAAGATAAAACTCCAGCCAGCAGTGGAAATCCCCCGTTATTTTTCCGGTCTTCGGAGAGGCCATGCGCAGGCCGTAAACGTCGCGAGTGGGGATGCCCGCGGCACGCGCGACCAAAAGATAGACCGAGCTGATGTCCGCGCATTTCCCCGCGCCCTTCATGTCCGTCAGAGTCCGAATTGGCAGTCCCAATCCGCATCCTTTGATGCTGTTGTCACGAAACGTGTTCTCGATCACCCAGTCGTAGACAAGGCGCGCTCTTTTCAGAATAGAGATCTCGGTTTTAAGTTTTTCCACCAGGCTTGCAAACATCGGGTCGTCGAGGGGCAGAGCTTCGGAACCCTCCAGGTAGGGAAGAACCTCTGGAGGAAACGGCGCGTCCACCTCCCGAAGCTCCTCGATTTTTTTATAGTGAGAGTCGATATCGAAGCGCAACGTGAGCGTTGGCGTGTTTGTGGTGTTTTTCCATGAGGCGGCAAGGTACACCGCGCCGCTGCGCGGATCGTTCTCAACGCCCAAGGTCGAGACAAGGGCATCGCTTTTTATGTCTACCTCTGATATCGTCTGCGATGCGTCGGACAAAGGATAGGGAAGCCACAGCCGGGCACTTTCGGCTTTTTTGCCCTTCTCCGCCTCCAAAAGCTCAACCTGGAATGTAACGGTTCCCCTGTAATTTGCCGCATCCGCCATGGACGGCACGCAAAACATTATCGTAACAAAGAGCCACAGGGCCGCTCTGCGAATCAAAGATTTCTTTTCCACCGGGTTATTGCACTCCTTCCGTAGGTATAAAACTCACTGGATACGGACTCGTACAATCATCCCCGGATTTTCTCCACAGGCGTTATCGCCTGCCCGGTCGAGAAAGGGTACGGAAAGTTCCGATGTTTGGATGAAGCGAGTCCAATATCGCCCAAAATACACGCCGTGTATTTCTGCCGTCACGAACCCGTCACAAGAACCCAAACATAAAGACACCCCCGCTTCCTTTTGTATTTTGTCATTATACTCGTCTTTGTCCTTAAGAGTTTTCTGTTAACCGTAATTTACGGATTTTTTCGTATTTGCCTCGTATCTGTGAAAATGTGACGTGCTAAAATTATCGCTACTATTTACGATATCAATAAAAACCCCCGGACACGTGGACGTCAAACTTTCGCGGAAGCGAAGAGACTTTTGCGAAACGTTGGAGCAGGAGGTCATTTACGCAGGGAGGTCATTTACGCAGGGAGGTCATTTACATGGAACGACGTGAATTTTTGAAAAAATCTTTGGCCCTCGGCCTGGGGGCGGGGGTACTCTTTTTCCCCAAGGGACTCCGCAGCGGTGTTTCCCGAGTTTTGGCCAACGAGCCGCCGCCCGATCTGGTCGCACTGAAAGGGGCATCTCCCCAGGCCATGTTCGACCGCGGCATCGAGGCGCTGGGGGGGATGGGCCGTTTCGTAAAATCCGGGCAAACCGTCGTCCTCAAGCCCAACGTATCGTGGGATGTTTCCGAGGACTCCGCGGCCAACACCTCCCCGCAGCTGACGGCGCGGGTGATAAAACATTGTCTGGACGCGGGGGCGAAGCGCGTTCTGGTTCTGGATCATTCGATAGAGTATTGGGAGAGTTCCTGGAGTACCAGCGGCGTCGGAGCTGCCGTCAAAGCCTCCGGCGGGATCTACGCTCCATCGGAGAGCGAGGGGTATTACCAGAAAGTCGACCTGCCCGGCTCGGTGCTGAAAACGACGCGAGTCCACGAAGCTCTTTTGGAGAGCGACGTTCTGATCAGCCTTCCCGTGCTGAAGCACCACGGCGGAGCGGGCGTCAGCATCGCCATGAAGAACCTGATGGGGTGTATCTGGAACCGGGGAGAGTATCATGCCAAGGGCCTTCAGGCCTGCATCGCGGATTTCCTGCACGTCCGCAAGCCCGACCTGAGCGTCGTGGATGCCCATCGGGTCATCACGCGCCACGGGCCGAGAGGCGGCTCCCCGGATGACGTCGTCGCCATGAACGCTCTCATTCTATCGCCCGATATCGTGGCGGCGGACGCCGCCTCGGCGAGGCTCCTGGGCCGGGAACCTGCGGAGATCGGGCACATTCGTCTCGCCGCGGAGGCGGGGTTCGGACAAATCGACCTTACGAAGCTGAAAATCGAACGCCTGGTTTTGTGACATGCCGGGATTCCTAAAGGGAAAGCGCCTCAGGTACAGACTTCTGGCTTGGGCGCGTTTGTGTGTGGCCGTGGGTGTGCTTGTGCTTTTTATCCGGGTTTTTACGTCCTCGCTGCTGCAGTGGAGGGACGTGCGGGCCCTATTGATGGAGGGTCAGATTTCCGGAACTCTAATCCGTGACGCCCCGAGGAGTGTCGTTGTGTTTGGGTGGCTTGCCGTCGCCGCGCTGTTCGGGCGCTGGTATTGCAGCGCAGCCTGCCCCTTGGGCACGGCCCAGGAAATCGTTCGGAGGCTGGCCAAGCTGGCTGGGCGAAGAAAAATTTTCTTTTCGAGGTACGTTTCCCCCTGGCCTTTGCGCTATCTTCTTCCCTGTCTGGCCGGGATAGGGTTGCTTTTTGCTCTTTTCCCCCTTTTTGCCGTCATGGACCCCATGGGGAACTTTGGACACGGAGTGCGGGGGCTTTTCACTCTCGTGACGGAAAAGTCCGTCACCCCTGGGGTGGGGGCAAATCTGGCCGTCTTCGCCGTCATTCTGGCCTTCGCCGCCGTCAAAGGCCGCCGTTTTTGCGACTGGTGCCCGGTGGGAACGCTTTTGGGGCTCTGTTCCCGCACCTCTTTTCTGGGAATGAAGCTGGACCGGGAAACCTGCGTCTCCTGCGGGCGATGCGAGGACGCCTGTCCCATGAACTGTATCGACGCCCAAAACAAAACCCTGGAGCGGGAACGCTGCGTGTTGTGCCTGAGCTGCGCGGGACACTGCGCCGTGGGGGCCCTTGACTATGGGTTTGTTCCTTCCGCCAAAAGGAGGGAAGAGCGCGGGGCGCGGCGGACGTTTCTCCAAAAAGGCGCTTACGTCCTGAGCTATCTGGCGGGGCTGAGCTATCTGGCCGTGCCGACGCTGCGCGGTTTGGGAGGTCTTCTGCGAGGCAAATCCCCCGACGGGGCGGCGTTCGAGGACAGGATCGGGCCGCCGGGCGCTGTGAGCGCCGAACACTTCGCCCTTCGCTGCATCGGATGCCTGGCCTGCGTTGCGGCCTGCCCGGTGGGGATCGTGAGAGCTGACCGAAGTTTCCTCCCTCAGTTGGACTACACCCGGGGGTATTGTCAGTACAATTGCACGGAGTGCGGCCACGTTTGTCCCACGGAGGCGCTGCGTCCGCTGTCCCGGGATGAAAAGCAGCGGACGCGGATCGCCCTGTCGGATTTCACCCGGGAGAACTGCGTGGTGGTCACGAAACGGCAGTCCTGCGGGGCCTGCGCCGAGGTCTGCCCCACCCATGCCCTCCGGATGGTTCCCCTGGGCGACGGATCGCTGACCGTTCCCGTTTTCGACGCCGAATACTGTATCGGATGCGGGGGATGTTTCAACGTCTGCCCAGCCGTCCCCAAGGCCTTTGTCGTGACGGGGATTTCACCGCAGGTTCCGACGCCGGGAATGCGCCCGTCGGAGGAATCGGAAGAACTCTCGCTCCCTCTTCCCGCTACGACGGACGATCCCTTCCCTTTCTAGCTCATTCTAAGATCTTTACCGATTTCATCACCACGTCCACGACGGGTTTGTCGCCGGGGCCGGTCTTGGTTTTGCCGATGGCCTCCACCACGTCCATGCCCTCGACGACGGCTCCGAAGATCGCGTGTTTGCCGTCGAGCCACGGGGTGGGCACCAGCGTGACGAAAAACTGAGACCCTCCGGTGTCGGGGCCCGCGTTGGCCATGGACAGGATGCCGGGTCTGTCGTGTTTCAACCCCGGGCCGAACTCGTCGGGGATGGCGTAGCCGGGTCCGCCTCCTCCTGTACCCGTGGGGTCGCCGCCCTGAATCATGAAGCCGTCGATCACCCGGTGAAAGGTCACGCCGTTGTAAAACCCTTTCTTTGCCAGGTCCATGAAGTTCTGAGCCGTTTTGGGCGCCAGGTCGGAGAAAAGTTCCACCTTGAACGTCCCCATGGACGTCTCGAACACGGCCGTCGGACGCTGGGCCCCATAAGCCCCGCCGCCGAACGCGCATAAAAAGGACACCACACACAACTTGATTGCCGTTTTGACCATACACGAATCCCCCTTGATAAATTTCAGATAGATTTCACACAGATTTCACAATACGAATCTCAGCAATACAAATTCCATAATCACACAACGATCACACAACAGCCCAATAAATTACACCCTCTCGAGGGCATCAAATTGACTGAATCAAAATTGAAGGAATTAAAGTTTCCAATTTGACGATTAATGATACCATAGGAGTAATTGGGGAATTGAACGAATGAAAAAAGAGCGGAAAAAAGCAAAAAGAGCGCGGGAAAAACGAAGACAAAGAGACCAGGAACGAGACCAGGAACGCGATTAAGTCAGGAAAGCGATCAAAGGTTATCAAAGGGAGGATCACGCTGTGGAGGACTTGTCTAGGAACGTTTCTTTGCTGGAGCTGTTGTCCGTTCCAGGACAGAACTCGGTAACGGTACAAGAAGCCATCGAAAAAGGAGCCGACGTCAACGAGACCTCCTCTCGCGGCTTCACGCCTCTCATGTTTGCCGCGATTCTCAACGACGACCCCGGAGTGGTTGAAGTCCTTCTGGAAAACGGAGCCAACGTCAATGGCGAAACTCACGACGGCATGACGGCTTTGATGTGGTCCCTCTTGACCGAAACCTACGACCACACCGCCCCAAACCTTCCCGAGGTTCTCAAAAGAGAAGAAAACCGCCGAAACGCCGCCATGAAACTCATTTGCCATGACGCGGACGTCAACGCTGTTTGCTACTCTTCCCACCGGGAAAAATGGACACCGCTTCTTTTCGCCACGTTGGATCCGGACCGCAACGCGTCCCTGATTTCCGCGCTGCTTGCCGCCGGGGCCAGCGTCAACGTCAGGACGGCAGAGGGCGTCACCCCTCTGATACACACTGCCGCTTATGGGCGGTCGTCCGACGTCGTTCGCGAGTTGATCTCCGCCGGCGCCGACGTCAACGCGGGCAGCAGGCAAGAGGGGCGCAAGGGCTGGACACCTCTTTTTTACGCTCTCGCCAGCCCATACAGAAACTTGGGGATCGTCAGAGAGCTGGTGTCGAGCAGAGCGGAGGTGGACATCCTCATGCCCAACGGAACCACACCCTTGTTTCTGGCCGTGACTTTCGAGGACGACCCCGCTTTTGCGGAGCTGCTGCTGGACGCCGGAGCCGACCCCTCCAGACGGGACAGGGAGGGCAACTCTCCTCTCGACTGTGCCAGGGCCAAAAATTACGTCAGGATAGCCAACCTTTTGCTGAAGGCCGAAAACATTCGTAAAAATAAAGCGATGAAAATAGCCCTTACATATTGACACCTGCGTCAAAACGTCACAATATTGCCCATGCCCGTATTTCAATAATAGTGCTGAAACTTGAGCTTCAGTAAAGATGTGGGGCAATGTAGGATCAAAGGATGTAGGATCAAGAATGTTGGACCAAAGGATGTAGGATCAAGAAATGAAGGGGCAAGATAATGAAAGACCAAGGTAACGAAGGACTGAGGATCAATGGGAGGGGTTTTGTGTGAAACTTTGTTATGTCAACGGGAAATTTGTGCCTCCTGAGGAGGCGTTGCTCCCCATTTCGGATCTCGTCATTCAACGGGGCATCGGTATCTTCGAAACAATCAGCACCTACCAGAGGAAATCCGTGATGTTGACGGCGCACTTGGAGCGTCTTCTGATAGGGGCGAAAAACTCTTACATTCATCCGCCTTTGGGCATCGGGGAAATGCGCGACATCATCCGGGAAGGGATAGAACAGCTGGACGGAGAGCTTATCATCAAGGTCTACCTTTCGGGCGGAGACGTTTTCGACCGCGTGAACGGCTTTACCCAGCCGCGTTTTTTCGTGACCTACGATGCGCTGGAACTTCCTCCTGTCGAGTTTTACGAGAACGGCATCCGCCTGGAACCCGTGGACGACTGCCGCGACGATCCGGCCACCAAAACCGTGGACTACCGTAAAGCCTTTACCTTGTCGCCCCACGACGAACACGCGGAGATCCTTTACTCTCCCGGCGGGGAGATCACGGAAAGCGCCCAAAGTTCCTTCTTTCTCTACGTGAACAACACCCTGGTCACGGCTCCTCTGTCGCGGGTCCTGAAGGGGACAACCCGCCAGGCCATTCTCGACGTAGCCCGGGGCATCGGCATGAACGTGGAGGAGCGATGCCCTCTTCTGGCGGAGCTGCCTCAGGCTTCCGAGGCCTTCATCACGGGCAGCGTCAAAAAAATTCTTCCGGTGGTGCGCATCGGCACCCAAATCATCGGAGATGGGCGGCCCGGCCCCGTAACCAAGCGCCTCTCGGCCCTTTACCTGGAGCATATTATGGAATGGCTCGAATGAAAGTGACGGCCAACAACCAGTGAACCCTAAAAATCGGGCGACAGGAGGTCACGAAATGACATTTGACGAAAAAAACAATCCGCCGGAATGCGCTTTCTGCTCTTTCTGCGAAACCTCGCGGCAGGGTTCGCCAGCCCCCGTTTATGCCGTTTTGGCCGTCAACCCGGGCTCCACCAGCACCAAGGTCGCCAGGTTCGTCGACGAAGCGGAGAGCTGGAGCGAGACCATCCGCCACACCAGCGAGGAGCTGGCTCCTTTCGGCTCCGTGGTGGAGCAGTTCGACTTCAGGCTCTCGACGATCCAAAACCTCCTGAAAGAACACGGGGAGGAAAAGATCGACGCCGTGGTCGGGCGGGGAGGGATCATCGACCCCCTACCGGGAGGTACCTTCCGGGTGGACCGTCCGCTGGTCCGGCGGCTGAGGCTCGGCAAACCTTGGGAACACGCCTCGAACCTGGGAGGAATCCTGGCGGAGGCGCTGGCCGCCCGCTGGGACGTGCCCGCGTTTATCGTGGACCCCGTCTGCGTGGACGAGATGATGCCGGAAGCCCGGATCATGGGGCTGCCCGATCTGCCCAAGCCCTCCTTTTCCCATGCCCTAAACATCAAGGCCACCGTGCGACGGGCGGCCCGAGACCTGAACGTGCCCTGGAACGAACTTCGCGCCGTCGTTGCCCACATGGGGGGAGGAGTGAGCATCGTCGCCCACCGCCGGGGCCGCATCGTCGATACGAGCAACGGCACCGACTGCGGGCCTTTTTCTCCCAGCCGCACGGGCGGTCTTCCCGTGGGGGCTCTGGTGCGCCTCGCCTTCAGCGGCCGGTACGACCGGGAGGAGCTCAAACGCAAGATCGTGGGCCAAGGGGGGCTCCTGGCCTACCTGGGAACCAGCGACCTGCGGGAGGTCCGTAAGATGATCGAAAAGGGCGACGAAAAAGCCGCTCTGGTCTACCGCGCTATGGCCTGGCAGATCGCGAAAGAAATCGGGGCACAGGCCGCCTCCATGGGAGAAAAAGTCGACGCGATTCTTCTCACGGGCGGGATCGCCTACGATTCCGAGTTCGTCCGGCTGGTGCAGGAGTGTGTGCAGTGGATCGCCCCGTGCCTGATCTACGCGGGGGAGGACGAGATGCTGGCTTTGACTCAAGGGGCTCTCCGGGTGCTGAAGGGCGAAGAGGAAGCCAAGAACTACGCCGACTACGCCCCGAAACCTTATCTGGAAATAGGGCCATAACCAATATAACTCTGTAATTCTATAAGCCTGTAATCGAATAAAATACTCTGAATCGAGTTGGAGGTCGGTGAAATATGGAACAGATTCGTTCACTTTCACAAATGATTGTAGAGGCAAAAAAACTCTGCTCCGTCATTGGCAAGAAGCGGGTTGCCGTGGCGATGGCGGAAGACGCCGGGTTGATCTCGGCCATCGAAGAAGCCCGCAGGGACGGCCTCATCGAGGCCACTCTGGTGGGGAACGTCTCGGTGATGAAATCGGTTATCGCCGAGGCCGGGGCAAACGAAAACGACTACATTCTCATCGAGGAGAAAGACGAGGTCAGGTGCGGGCTCGTGGCCGTGGCGGAGGTTTCCTCGAAACGGGCCGACATCTACATGAAAGGGCAGCTCCACACAGATCATTTCCTCAGGGGAATGCTGAACAAAGAAGTCGGACTGCGGAGCGGCAGGGTCATCTCCCACTGTTATTTCCACGAAATCGAGGGCTACGACCGCATTATCTTCATCGCCGACGCCGCGTTCAACACCTATCCCAACCTGAGGCAAAAGGCCGATATTCTGCAGAACACCGTCCACTTCGCCCGGGCTCTGGGTGTGACGTGCCCCAAGGTCGCCTGTCTCGCCGCTGTGGAGGTGGTGAACCCCGACATGCCCTGTACGCTGGACGCGGCGGCCCTCACTTTGATGGGACAAAGAGGACAACTGAAAAACTGCCTCGTGGACGGTCCCCTGGCGCTGGACAACGCCATCAACGAAGAGGCCGCGAAGATCAAAAAGATCACGTCCCCCGTGGCGGGAAAGGCCGACATTCTCCTGGTACCCACCATCGACGACGGGAACATGCTGGCCAAATCCGTCGTCTATTTTTCCAAAAACGAAACGGCGGGCCTCATGGTGGGCGCGTCTGCCCCCGTCATCCTCACGAGCCGGGCGGACTCTCCCCGGGCGAAGATGCTCTCCATCGCCGCGGCCATCATGATGACGGCCCACTCATAGGCCCAGGGAAGTTCCCGACCGAGGATTTTTGCGGATGAAAATTTTTGTCATCAACCCTGGCTCTACCAGCACGAAGATTGCGCTTTTCGAGGACGAAAAATGCCTTTGGACGGATACCCAGCGCTACGATGTAGACGTGATCCAGCGATTTGAAACCGTCATGGACCAGGAAGGGTTTCGCTGCAACGAGATCATGAAAGCGCTGGACTCCAAAGGGGTGCGGCCCGGGGAATTCTCGGCCGTCGTCGGTCGGGGCGGGCTGATGAAGCCCATCCAGGGCGGCACCTATGGTGTGAACGACCGGATGCTGGAGGACCTGATCAACATGACCTACGGCGCTCACGCCAGCAACCTTGGGGCGCCCCTTGCCGCCCGATTCGCGGCGGCCGCGGGAAACGTCCCGGCCTTTATTGTCGACCCCGTCGTCGTGGACGAGATGGTAGACGAGGCACGGCTCTCCGGCCTGCCGGAAATTCCCCGCATTTCCATTTTTCACGCCCTCAATCAGAAAAGCGCAGCGCGCCGGGCCGCGGCCGATATGAAAAAACCGCTGGCGGAGTGTAACTTCGTCGTGGCCCACATGGGAGGAGGGGTTTCCGTAGGAGCCCACAAAGGCGGACGCGTCATCGACGTCAACAACGCGCTGGACGGTGAGGGCCCCATGTCCCCGGAACGCTCGGGGAGTCTGCCGGTAGGGGGTTTGATCGACCTGTGCTTCGACGGCAGGCACACCCTCGGGGAAATTCAAAAGAGGATCAACGGGAAGGGAGGGCTTGCGGCCCACCTGGGGACCAGCGACCTGCGGGAAGTGGAAAAACGCGTCGCGGCGAATGACCCCCAAGCGGCTCTGGTCTTCGAAGCCTTGGCCCTTCAGATCGCCAAAGAGATCGGGAGCTGCGCGGCAGTCCTGAAGGGCGCGGTGGACGCCGTGGTCTTGACGGGGGGGCTGGCGTTCAGCGACAGGCTTTGCGAGCGCATCTCGAACCGGGCCGCCTTTGCGGGCCCTTTCCTGCGCTACCCCGGCGAGGATGAAATGCAGACCCTGGCGGAGAGCGCCCTTCGCGTTCTGCGAAAGGAAGAGCCTCTGGGGGAGTACGTGTAGCCCGGGAATGAACAAAAAGGGGGCTGGAAGCTCCAAGCGGCTGCCGCCCCTTTCACCTTTCTCTTTCACCTTTTTTCACTTGGATTCTTTCACTTGAATTCTCTCACTTGGATTCTCCCACTGGGCCTATTGCCTGGCATTCACCGATTGCCTGTTTCTCATGATTGCCCGAGTGCCTCCGATCGCCTGAGTTCTTCGAGGAGGTCGAATTTGCGGTTTCTGAAATAAAGAACGATATCGACGCTGACCATAAGAAAATTGATACTATATAGGGAATCAACAAGAAAGCGCCCCAGCCATCCGTAACGACCACCTTCGCACTCCCGGCGACGTAACCCGTATTTTGAATTTTGTCTCCGGGGAATTTTACCAGAACTTATAGAAGCGGTATCTTTGCCGTATCTTTGGAATGTGCCGTTTTAAGTTCGGCCGAAATGCTTCGCCAGTTCGGCGTTGGAGAGGCTCAAAATCGTGGGCCGGCCGTGAGGGCAGAAAAAAGGCTGACGGCATCGATGCAGTTCCTCCCAGAGCGCCAAAGCCTCCTCCGGCTCCAGCTTGGTCGTCACTTTGACGGCCCCTTTGCAGGCCATGGTCGCCCAGGTACGCCACAGAAGCTCCGCGGCCTCGGCCCCTTCCCCGTCTCGAAGGGCGGCGAGAGAACCTCGCAGCAGCGCCTCGGGGGTCACGGCGGCGTTGGCCAAAAAGGGTACCGAGGTGAGGCGCAGCCCCCCCTCCACGGACTCCAGGGCAAACCCGACGGACTCCAGCGTCTCCTGTTTTTCCTCCGCCTCCAGCTGCAACGTGGGAGGCAGCAACACGGGCGTCAAGAGATCTTGGGAACGCTCTCCTTCCTTTGCCGCCGCCTGGATGCGCTCGAAGGCCACACGCTCGTGGGCCGCGTGAGGGTCGACGACAGCCAGCCCATCCGGGGTACCGAAAACCAGGTAACCCGAGCTCAACTGTCCCAGGTACTCCGTGGGATCGGAGGTGTCGGGCATCTTCGCCATTTCTGGCATCTCAGACATTTCCGGCATTTCCGGCATTTCTATCCGCCCAAAAAGCCTGTCGGGCCGGGGAGCGTTAAAGGGGGCAGAGTGAGGGGAGGATTTTTTCACCGGTGGTTCGCTGGTTTGGGTTTGAAAAACTTTTACATTCTCAAAATTATCGAAATTCTTGAAATCCCAGCTCTCCCCTCGGGAACTCTCTCCCTGGGAACTCCCCTCCTGGAAGTCCTTCACTTGGAGGCCCTTCACTTGGAAGTCCTCCTCTTGGAAGTTCCCCTCGTCGGTCAGGGAAGGCGAGGGAGCGAAAGACTGTGGGGTGCCCATCCGCCGGGACTCCGTCGAGAAGGTTCGGCCGCCTTGGGCGTAAACGGGAGCCGGGGCTCCCAACTGCGCCGCCGCCTCCTTCACCGCGTCGAAGACCTCGCCGGGATGGCGGAACCGGATCTCCGCCTTGGCCGGGTGTATGTTGACGTCGATCAGCGAGGGGTCCACGGAAAAGAAGAGGGCCCATCCCCCGGCCAGCTCCCGGGCGGCGGCGTTCACAGCTCCTTTGATCAGAGGGTCCGTCACGGAGCGCCCGTTGACGAAGGACGTGATCTCGTTGCGCCCTTGACGGGGCTGCCACCAGCACTCCACCTCCACGTGGCCGGCCTTCGACCGGACGGTGAGGATTTCGGGCTCCGCGCCCCACAGTTGCTGAATGGCGCGGCGGCGGTCTCCCCCGCCGTCGGTGGAGAATATGGGGCGTCCGTCGTGTTCCAGGGCGAAGCCCACCTCCGGGCGGCAAATGGCGTACTCCCGCAGGGTCGTCGCTGCCCGGCGCAGCTCCCCCGCCGCGCTTTTCAAGAATTTGCGCCGCGCCGGCAGGTTCACGAAAAGCTCGTCCACCTGCACCCGCGTCCCCGGAACGCAGTTCACCCGCAGGTGTTCCAGCACACGCCCCTCGTAGGCGCGGATGGCTCCCCCCGTCCCCTCGTCCCCGCGTCCGTCATCTCTTTCGCTTTTTTCGCTTCTTTCGCTTCTTTCGCTTCTATTGCTTCTATCTGAGGGGCGCGAGCGTATCTCCACCTTCGCCACGGCGGCCAGGCTCGCCAGGGCCTCTCCTCGATAGCCCAAGGTGTGAATGGCCTCCAGGTCCTCGATACCGCCGATCTTGCTGGTGGCGTGGGGCATGAGGGCCAGGGGCAGCTCTTCGAAGGCGATGCCCGCGCCGTCGTCCTCCACCACGATGCGGACTCGCCCTCCGTCCCAAAGTTTCACCCGTATCCGGCGGGCCCCGGCGTCCAGGGAGTTCTCGATCATCTCCTTGACCGCCGAGGCCGGGCGCTCCACCACCTCCCCCGCGGCGATCCGCGCCCACACGCCCTCCGGCAGAAGTTTAATGCTCATGACGGCTCGCCTTTCTGCTTTTTTCTTTCAATTTGTAAAGGGTCTCCATCGCCCTCATGGGCGTCAGGTTGTCCACGTCCAGGTCCGCCAGTTCCTCCACGACGGCGTCCGCCTCGGGAGAAAAAAGAGTCAGTTGCTCCCGCAGGCGCGTCAGAGGCAGGGGGTCGGGGACGGAGGATCGCTCGAAGCCCTCTCGCTCGAAAAGCTCCAGCAGCTCGAAGGCCCGCCTCAGCACGGGCTTAGGCAGCCCCGCCAGGCGCGCAACCTCGATCCCGTAAGATCGGTCGGCGGGACGGGGGATCACCTGGTGCAGAAAGAGAATTCCCTGATCGCCCTCGGACACGGCCATGCTGTAGTTTTTGACGCCTTCGAGGCGTTCTTCCAGGCAGGTCAGCTCGTGGTAGTGGGTAGCGAAGAGTACCCTGGGGGACAGGCCGCCGCCGTGGTGCAGGTGTTCCAAAATCGCCCAAGCGATGCTCATGCCGTCCCAGGTGGCGGTGCCGCGCCCCACTTCGTCCAGAATCACGAGGCTGCGGTCGGTGACGTTGTTCAAAATGTCGGCGGTCTCCAGCATCTCCACCATAAAGGTGCTGTTGCCGCGCACCAGGTCGTCCCGGGCTCCTATTCGGGTGAATACGCGATCCACCAGGCCTATGGCCGCGCTTTCCGCGGGAATCCACGACCCGGCCTGGGCCATTATGGACAAAAGCGCCGTCATGCGCAGCCACGTGGACTTGCCCGCCATGTTGGGGCCCGTCAAAATGACGATCCGCGTTTCGTCCAGCGTTACGTCGTTGGGCACGAAGGACGAGTCGGAGAGGGTGGTTTCCAGCACCGGATGCCGGCCGCCGCGAATCTCCAGGTTTCGCGAGTCGTTCACCCCGGGTTTCACGTAACCTCGCTCCCGAGCAACGCGGGCAAGGGACGCCACGCAGTCCAAAAGCCCCAAAAGACGCCCCAGAAGCTGTAAATCCAGCCCGCTTCCGATCACCCGCTCCGTGATTTCACGAAGAAGCTCCCCCTCGATGCGGGCAATTTCTCCCTCGCTCCGGTCCATTTTGTCCTGAAATTCCCGCAGCTCCGGCGTCACGAAACGTTCCGCGTTGGCCAGGGTCTGACGGCGCTCGTAGCGGGGCGGAAGGGTCTCCAGCCCCGCCCGGCCGATCTCCAGATAGTAGCCGAAGACCTTGTTGTACCCGGTTTTCAAGCGCGGACTGCCCGTCGCCTCTCTTTCTTTTTTCAGGTACTCCGCCAGCCACGCCTCTCCGTTTTCGCTGACCGAGCGCCAGGAGCCCAGCTCCTCGTGAAAGGACGAGCGCACCACGGCACCGGCCCCGAGGGCGCGGGGCAGGTTTTCCTCCAGGGCGCCTTCGAGAAATTCCGAAAGAGCCCCGAGGTCCGGCAGGGCTCTCGGCACCTCCGCCAGCGGCTCCGTCAGAGAAAAGCCCCTGAGCCGCGGCAGAATCCTCAAGGTATCCCGGATGTTCCCCAGGTCCTTGGGCGTTCCGGCGGCCAGGCACAGGCGGGAAAGGCATCGCTCCACGTCGCGGCAGGCGGCGAGAAGGTCCTGCAGGTCGTCCAGCGCCATAGGGTTCGACACCAGGCAACCCACGTAATCCTGACGTTTGCCGATGGCCCTCAGGTCCATGAGAGGACGGGAGAGCCAGTCCCGCAGTGTGCGGCGTCCCATGGGGGTGCGGCAACGATTCAGGCAGGAGAAAAGAGAGTTGTCGGGGCTTGCCTCCGGCATCAAATCGAGGTTTTTCCGAGCCGCTTCGTCCAGGTACATGTGGTCGTCGCTTCTGAGAGGCGTAACGCGCAGCACGTGGCGTACCGCGCTGAACTGCGTGGAAGAAAGATAGTCCAGCATCGCCCAGGCCGCCCCCAGGGAGGGATCGCCTTCGGAGATGCCGTAACTTTCCAGGGGCGCGGGCAAAACCGACTTCAGGCGGCTGACGGCCAGGGAATTTTTGAAAAGCTCGTTGGATTGAGGCAACAGAGAAAGGGAGCGCACCGAGGGAGGGAAGCTCTCGGGTTTGACGTTGGCGGGGTACAGCACCTCCCCCGGGGCAAAAGCAGATATCAACGCCGCCGCCTCGTCTCCGGGGAGAGTACCCGCCTCCAGGCGGCCTGTTTCGGTGGACAAAAGGGCTACGGCCAGGGTATTTTTCGGAGCCCCGTCCTTTGTGGAGGCGTCCTTCACAGGAAAGACGGCCGCCAGGCGCCCTGTGTTCTCGCTCTCCTCCGGGACGTAGGTTCCGGGAGTGACGACCCGCACCACCCGGCGTTCCACGATGGTCTTTCCGTTGGATTCTCCCACCTGATCGCATATTGCCACCCGGCGTCCGGCTTTGATCAGACGGCCCAAGTACATGGAAAGCGCGTGATGAGGCACCCCCGCCATAGGGATGCTTTTTTCGGAGTCCCTGCTGGTCAGGGTGATCTCCAGAATGGAGGAAACTTCGCGGGCATCGTCGAAAAAACACTCGTAAAAATCTCCCATCCGAAAAAGCAGCAGGGCGTCGGGGTACTCTTCTTTCCATTTTTTGTACTGGGCAAGCCAGGGAGTTATTTTGACCCCTTCGGGCACACTCATAAAATTTATCTCCTATAATTTAAGCTCAGGGGGACGGAGTTCGCTCGGCCCGGAGGGCCTCACTGGCCCCCCTGAAACCCCCGGCATTCAAGCTCAGGGGGGCGGAGTTCGCTCGGCCCGGAGGGCCTCACTGGCCCCCCTGAAACCCCCGGCATTCAAGCTCAGGGGGGCGGAGCTCGCTCGGCCGGAGGGCTTCACTGGCCCCCTGAAACCCCCGGCATTCAAGCTCAGGGAGGACAGGGCTTGCTCGGCCTGTAGAGCCGGCTCCCCTGAAAATGCGGATTTGGGATTTTTTCAGACGCTTGACAGCAGAGAGCGACTTCCCTCATGTTTCTCAAAAATTCATCGGGCGTGTCTCCTCCACGCCCGCGTTGTTTGGCGGAAGTTAAAGCTATGGATTTTGCCCTGTTTTTTCCATGGTGTACGTGACGCTGTAGTCATTGGATTCCTCTTCTGCTGTAGCCGTTGTATCCGAGGTTACGGTTATGTCAATATGGTCAATCTCGCTGTCGCTCGGGTATGTGCAGCGGAATTTATTTGCGCTTATTCTTTCTACATTGACCTGCGAGACATTGGGTGAATATTCGTAGCCTATGTAATGCTCACCCTCGAATACCATATAGATATTCCAGTAGATATCATGATCTATAGTAACTCCGCTGGCATTAATCGTAAAGGAAACTTCTCCCATTACGAACTTCAGCTTAATAGCTTCGCTGAATACCGGCGAGCCGGCCCCCGAGCCGGATCCCGATTTTACCGTCCACTTGCCGGCCAAGGCGCTGAGATCAATTGGGACATCTTCAGCAACCTCGTTTTCGTCAAATTTCTTCATTGTGTATGTGACGTTATACTGATAAACCTTGCCGTCAGTCTCGTATGGGCCCGCTGCGACCACGGTCGCCGTCGAATCTGAGGTCACGGTCACGTCAATGGCGGAGCCGTCGGGGTAGGTGTAGCTGAACTTGTTCGCGCCCGTCCTTTTAACGAGAGATTGCGCGTTGTCGTTTTCCAATGTTATTGCGCTATCGAGCACGTCTTGATAGTAGACATCCCAATCAATCTTATAAGGTACCCGAACGGTCGCTTCGTCTGTTTTCAGATCGACAAGCTCGAACTCCATAACGCCTTCATTCAGTCTCAATTTGAACTCATCGCCGTCTCCGCTGGCAGTTCCGGAGCCTTCGATCGCTTCCCATGTGCCGGACAGTACGCTGAAATCAATTGACTTGTCATCACCGCCTCCTCCGCAGCCGCCGGACGCCAGAATCACAAACAAAACCAATAGAAATGGGCACAAAAACACGGACTTTGCCTTCATTACCAAAACTCCTATCTATATTTTAAGATTTTTGAAGCCAACTTGAAGCCAACATAACACGATGGGTCGCTACGGGAACAGGAATTTCATCGCGACGGGCATTGATAAAGTTATAAGATGAATGAATACCGATAGTGACACCCCATTCTGACATTTTTTTAGTTTACCTCTTTTTAATACATTCTACAACTGCAATGTTAGGGTCCGTGCGCCACTGTTTCCGCGTGATTGGCTGGTGATAAATAAGGTTTTTAAAATCTCAAATTTTTACATTATAGAGGCTATTGTGGCGTAAATATTGACTTTTGAAGATAACTCGCTTCCATTGTTCAAACTTGTTCAAATAGGGATTTTAAATGATATACCCCCCATTTCGCACGACGAATAGAGCATAAGTACTCTATAAAATATCATGACAGAGGCCGATACTTAAATCGAGGTGAGAAGGAGGTGACCAAGCATGGACATTACGATGGGCATTGCGCAGACGTCCATGGAGATGGCTTCGGCCAAATTGACAGCGGGCGTCCAGATGGCGGTGCTGAAAAACGTAATGGATGTCCAGCAGGAAAGCGTCGCCATACTCTTGCAGTCTATGGGGGTAGGTCGGCAGTTGGATATCCGGGCTTGAGGTTGAATTCACATCTCGCGTACGTCACCGGCGGCCCTGACCGCCGGTGATACGGTGGTTTATTCTTATTCTCCCTGGCCCCGGTGGTCATTTTTTGCCGGAACAGCCGTCTTCCTCCACCGGGAGGGAACCACTCTCTGACCGGAGCGGTAGTTCTCCGGGTACGCAATATCCAAATCTTTTTCCGCTCTGTTCGGCCATAAAAGATCATAAAAAACTCCGTCCGAATAAAATACGATAAAATCCGAACCTATAAGGACTTTCCAGATAAATCCCAACATGGATACGCGTTTGTCGGGTTTATACTCGGCGCTTATATCGCGCACTTCGGTAAAATAAGTCCTCTCTTCCAAAGTGGGCCTTGAATTTTTACATAGATTCTCAAAAATATTCAGGATACAGTAGCGTTGAGATCGAGTGAATTCGAAGGAGCTGTTTTTGGTGGATAGCTTGGAGTCGGTTCTCGGGCTCAGGTCAACGGTAGGTATGGTGGGTACGCAAAAAACATTTCTCACGTCGTCGATCAATTTTTGCACGTCCCCGGTAAAAATTTGAGGTTTCTCTTCCTCTTGAATTGTCTCAAGAATGCGCCATTTGATTGCCTTCCAGGTCTGATAAGGTTTGAGATTACGGAACTCGCTGTAAAGTTTTTGCCAGGCGTCACTTGTTTGTCGATCAGGGCTGAAATTTATTTTGAGTATACATAAGGCCGGTTCGTCGAAGAAGCGGATATTCATAAATTTTGTGAACACATAATGCTCGTAGCTGTAAATGTTCGTTTGTCTGTAGCAAGGTAAACGAAGGTCTTCTAAAGGACTTCTCCCTCCGTCTGACAGGTAACTGTCCGAATAGAAGTTACTGAGAGGATAGTATGCGGCGACTTTGGGCGAGACCAGAAGTTCAGCCGGCGAAGGCGGATTCAAGGAGGCAATCGAGGGTTCCTTTAAAGCAGGAGCAGGCAAAGATTCGTTTTTTTCTATGGGAGTAAGGGCGCGGGAAAGAACAGTGAAGCTAACAAAAAATGATAACACAACAATGGATATGAAATAAAACATTTTATGCATATTTTTACATTGCTTCTTCATGGACAATATTCACCCTTTTCGGCCCTTTTTCGGTCTTTATGATTGAACACAGGGACTGCGGGATGCTCTGAGATACCCGAAAGTATGCTTTAAGCGTTTGAAATTATAATACAATGCGCTGTATTCTTAAAAAGCAAGAAATTTCCCCAAAGGAGGCCGACTGATGTTCGACGAACCGCAAAAATCCGGCGGAATCGGGGCAAACATGGAGAGACGTGACGGAATATGGCAAGCGCTGAAACATCGTGACCCTGATGACCTGCGCATGGCTTTTACAATATGCGTCGGGCTCGCGCAGGGAATCGCATTTTATTTCATGTTCAGGTCACCGGTGCAGTGGCACTGGTATATTACAGTCTCGTTCTTGCCGCTGCCGTTTTACCTCGTCCGTGAACCGACGAGACGCGTCGCAGCGGTCATGGTTCCCTGGTGTACGATTCTTCTCCTGCTGGACAGCGCGCAAATTTTTTGTGGAAACCCATACCCATACTTCACGTGGGGCGCCGATTTCTGCATCGTCGTGACGGCATACGCAGGGGCGCTCCTGACGCTGCCAGGCTTCGTGTCATGGGCTGACGGGGACGGCGCGTTCCCCGAGTGGCGGGTCTCGTTCCGTAACTTCTCGCGCATTTTCTTCGCTTCGGTCATCGCCGGTTTTTTTTTGGCGCTGTTTTTTGCAGCGCTCGCCATCGGCGCGGAACTCGCGGGTATAATCGGCGGCAGCATCGCCGGCGCCGCCCGATGGCTGCTCAGGAATTGCGTAATCGTGGTGTTCGCCGTGTGGGGTACGGCGTTCTATTGGACAGCCCGCTCGAATCGCCTGCTGGACGTTCTGGAGCGATATATCCTGCCGGTGTTCTCCTGCCTCCTGCCGATGCTCTCCCTTTTCACGCTGACCTTCGTCGCCGCACTGCCCGTGGGGGTGAACAGGCTCTGGAGAGGGGGGTACGCCGGCGTGATACTCAGTACCTTCCTGGCGAACGGTCTCTGCGCCTTCGCTGCCTGGCGAGACGGCACCGCCGATGGGGGAAACCTGCGGGAGCCGTTCTCCCGTCCGGTCAACGCTTTGGTCAAAATTTCCCTTGTCTTGCTGCCGGTGTTCTGCCCGCTTCTCGTATACACAATAGGTCTCCGCATAGGACAGTACGGCTGGACGGTTGATAGAGCGATCTCGCTCGCCTTCGACATCGCCTTTGGCCTGTGGGGTTTCGCGTGGGCGTTTTTTCTCGTGAGTCGATGGAGGAAGTGGCCCATCTTTTACGGCGTGGTGAACAGAGCCGCGTTCCCCGCTTTAGGCGCGGTACTCATCCTTCTGTCGTCCCCCGTGTGCGATGTGCGGAGGATAGTCCTGAACTGGCGCCTTGAATGGCTCAGAGAGTCCGTGGGGAAGGGAGAGAGTATCGACTTCGATTGGAGCTACACCGCGCGTAACTTGGGTATCTACGGCATCAGAACTTTGGAGGAGTTGGATGCCGGCGGGGTATCTCTGGTCGCCGAGAAATTGGGCCCGTTCGCATCCGGCGGACAGGCGAATGAAATTCATAGAGAAATCGCCAGGGAGGTCGCATCGATAAAAAAAGAGTACACAATGCGCAACTCACACTTTGGCGAAACCTACGATCAGCGGCAGAAGGAGGACTTCGAGAACTTCGCGGGAAGCGCCCGAGAAGCCCCGGTATTCGGCGGTGAACTCAGCCCAGACGAGAGGGAGCGTTTGGCGCGGGCCTGCCGGAAGAGCCTGGAGCCCTCCAAGAATCGGTACGGGGACGGCAAGTGGGATGTCTCGTTCTTCTATTTGGAGGATATGAACGGCGATGGGGAACGCGATGTACTGATGGGTATCGAAAACGACATCTACCTGCTCCGGGAGGGGCATGCCTTCAAGCTACTGGGTCGTAAAGTGAAGAACGACTCGCGCAACGATACCCAGTCCCTCAACAAAACGGCGATAGCGGCAAATGAGCAGAAAATAATCAAAAATCGATGGGACATGCTTCAGATAAGAGATTGGATATTTTCCCTCGACCTGAGCGACATGAACGCAATCGAACCATTTTAGTGCTGCATAAGCATGACTGCAGGAAATAAATTGAGCGGTTTATAGTCGTTTAACTTAAAAAATGTTAAATTTACACGCGCTAAATAGAGCAATTGACTTGTTTTTAGCTATTCTAACTTTAGGCTTTTTATCTTAATTAAAATTGATAAACCCCCGGCTATGCCGGGGGACTCCCAGAGTTTGACAATTCCGGGAACGGGATTGATCTTAAGCCTGAGAACCGCTCAAAGTTATCAGGAAAGGAGAAATCCCGTGAACGACGCAGAAAGTCTATCCATTGTTTTCTCTCCGTCGTCATTGGTTTTCGAAAACAACTTCGAGTTTCATGCTGTCCACTTTTTCGAGGTCGCTTTCGTCTAGTTCGACATACCACCCCACACCGTATTTTTGGTTGTAGTTCGATGAACCGAGGAAAAGATGCCGTCCCGTTCCATCAACGTAACCAGGAGCGATAGTAAATACTTGAATTATTTGATCATATTCAGGCCGATTAAAAGTAAAATAAAATTTGCGATAGATTGTCGGTTTAATTGAACCCATACGTAAAAGCTGAGTGTGTATTTCTTCTTCTCCTTGATCAAGATAGGTTATAGTGAGGACGACGTTGGCAGACATTGTATTCTCGTAATCTGAAAATATGGACAGTAGCGCTGGATTCGAAGGTTTGAAATTCCTGTTGTTGTCGAGTGAAAGACTACAAGGTAGATCATATAATATATATGATGTGTGATTTTCGGGAATAACGGCCTTCAAAGCCCGAGGCTCGGCTTTGTTTGTGTTGTTGAGGGTGATGATAAAGCTTCCTGTGGGGTAGGATATCCAACCATCGTCAACACCTTTTTTATACCAACTGAAAGGCGCCATATTGAATTGGGACATATAAGAGCCAACGACATTCCTATCGCCAAAAGCCACAAATTTATCTGAGAATTTAGCGTCTTTTATATTAGGAAGATAATTTCCTGTCCAATCGCTTTCCGATTGATAAAATACTCCCCTCCAGAGCGCAAACCCTTCCTTAGCAAGTTGCTGATTTGCCTTTCTCACGGAGTCCTCGTAAAAACGCTTTTCTTTTTTCGTCGCTATACCTTCAAGGGCCTTGTGCAGACGGGGAATAAATTCTTGCCAGAAAAGGTCCTGGTTGAATTTCTGGATAACCTGTATATAGGCTCTTTTTGTTTCTTTATTGAATTTTATCTTCGGGTCCAGCGTTGCGGAGTAGAACATCTCCGGGCCGTAGCTGTCCAGAACTTCTTTCAAAAGCTCCACGCCGGATTTTTGTTTGGCCTCTGCCGTGGTGTCCTTGGCCTTTACGTCCAACTGGGCCTTGATTGCCCCGCCAGCGTCGGCTTTCACCGTATGGGCTTCCGCGTAGACCTTCGCCGCGTCGGTCAGAATTTCCTTATGGACTTTGGCCTGAATCGTCACCGTGGCGCGTTTGCCGTCGTTCTTTTCGTCCACAATGTCGAAGCTCTCGATGACACCTCGGCTGTGGGCGATGGTGTTCTCCGCGAACTCGTCGTTGTTCAGCTCGCTTTTACTGGAAATCGTCGCCCCTACCGCCAAGCGCACGGCCTCAATCCACGCCTGCTCCAGAGCCTTAGCGCGGTCCGTCCCCTGGCCACGCGCCACCACCGTGACGTAATCGCCGTCGGTGGCCAATACCCCCGGCTCGGGGGCGCTTTTTTGTCCTTGTGCGGTTGGCACGCCGGTGGCAGGAGGCGAGGCGGCGGCGGTCATTGGCTTGCCGTCGAGGCGCTGAATGTTCTGCCCGTATATCCAGCCCGTTTCCGCCTTGATCATCACGGCGTACCACGGATAGGCGTCGCCTCCGTCCCACTCGCCCATCAACGACACCACATCGCCCTCTTCCAGACTCACAAGGCGCTTCGATCTGTTCTCGTGATCGGAGCGAACGAAGGCTTTTTCCGCTATGATCTCCGCGTCCACCGGTGAGTCGTATGCTTTGAAGTCGGCCCCGTGAACGGAGGTCGCAAGAACAACAAGAACAACCATGAGCGACAAGAAGATTTTTTTCATCGTACAAACACCCTTTCGTATTGAAATTAAAGGCCTAAAGTCAGAATAGTTAAAAGCAAGCGGTATCCGAACCGAAGGCCCAAAGTTGGAATAGTTAAAGACAGTAACATAGTCGCTTAACATAAAAACGTTAAATTTACACGCGCTAAATAGAGCAGTTGACTTGTTTTTTAGCTATTCTAACTTTAGGCTTTTATCTTAATTCACTATAGTGAAATTTTTTCGTTTCAGCGTCCCTGACGAAGGCGTTCCCTCGCCATGCGGAAGGCAGACAGGGCGGCCTCCCGGTCCCCCGCCTCCCGGAAGAGCCGGCCGGTTCGCGCGAAGGCGTCGGGACTCATGCTTTCTCCAAGGATTTCCATGACTTCTTTCAGCAATTTCAGGCATTCCTCCGGCGTTCCCGTCCGCAGGAAACACTCCGCCGCGTCCAGGTACGCGCCCACGTTCGCCCAGCGGAAATCGTGAAGGTGCTTGAACACCGGCAGGGCCTCGGAATAGTTTCCGGCGTCGAACAGCCATTTCGCCCGCTCATAGAGAAACGCGCAATAGCGGTCGTCCAGCTCGGCGGTTTCCGCCGGAAAGGCTTTGAGAACGGCTTCCGTCGCTCCCGTTTTGAGCCAGACAAGGGCCAGAACCCAGCCCTGAACCACGTCCGAAGCCGACTGCGTACCGACGGCGCTCCGATAATACGAGTGCAAAGCACCGCCCAGCGCGTCGTCATCGGGATAGCGACGGCGATTTACACTGCCGCGTTTCGCCAGATGAAGCGTCAGGTCACGCCGGGCACGGAGGGACTGACGCTCGCCCTCAACGATTTCCAGATCTGCCTGAACGTCTTCATCCCTGTCCATGGGCGCTCTGCCCACCGCGAAGCTGTACACCCCGGAAACAGATTCGGCCAGAACGGACTTGCGGGCGGCCAGGCTCTCTCCCGCGGACTCGGCCAGTTTCTCCCGCACTTCCGCAGGTACCCCCAGGTCGGCCAGAAATTGGCGAGAAACCTCCGAAAGATGGCCCGACGCCTCAGACGGCAGGGCCGGATCCGAAAACGCGGCCCCGCCGAAAAAAACGGCAATTCCGAGAACTGCAGCGACGATTCGTTTATAAGTTCTGCTGCACAACACCGGAAGGTCCCTGTTTTATTTTGTAAGTGGGTTCGGGCTGTGGGGGTTCGCTTGCCCCGCCTGCCGTGCCCGAAGAGGAAGGAGAATTTTGGGACGATGCCGGCGGGCGCACGAGCTCGGCCTCGTCCATTTCTCTCGCGGCGCTGCGTGCCGCGTCGCTTAGCGAGGGAACGTACACGGCGATACCGTAGGCGAAGGCCTCGTCTTCATCCAGCGACGTGTCCCGCATGACGCCGGGGGGCAGTATTCCCTGCCTGAGGCTTTGGATTTTCGTATCGGTCTGCGACCTGATCTGCATTTCGCGTTTTCTCTGTTCGTACTCCCGGATTTCGGCTTGGGAACCTTTGGTCGTCTGGTCTGAGAGCTGCAAACGTTCGAAGTCCGCCTTTCGGTCGCGCGTCGATGCGTCCGCGTGGGCCTGCCACATCACGTCGTCGCCCAGTATGATCCCCGCCAGCGCGTCGACCGCACGAAGCCCCGCGACCTGTTCCGCCTCGAGCTTCAACTCTTCCTGAACGTCTTCCTCTCGGTCGTAGTAAACCACGCTGCTCCCAAAACCCACATACGCCACCTCTCCCGTCGCCGGCACCTCAATGATGCGACCGCCCACAGGTGGCACGAACCCGCTGCGAATTTCTGAAATCAGCGTATTCAACCCTTCCCTCAGGTTGGATGCAACGAGCCCGTCCGCGCCGCTTCTGCTGAATTTGCCCCGCGTCTTGGAGGAACTGACGATGGTCACGTACACGTTGGTCCTCTCGTTTTTCACCGCGTAGGTAACGTACCCTTTCAAAACCTTGCGCACGGTCTGCAACTGCTCTTCGGAGAGGTCCGTTTCGATGTTGCGGAGTTCTTTTGTGTCGGAGTCGAGTTTATCGATTTTTTTGCTGAAGTCCGTCGCCCCCCGCACCACGATTTCCCCCACCGTCTGCGCCATTTGCGCCTTCGCGTTCATGAACGCCTCGATGTAGGCGTTGCGCTGGGCAATCCGCCCCGCCGTGACGGTCACGGATTCGGTCTTGTAACTCGCCTGCCCCGTTGCGACGAACGCGTAGCCTCCCCCCGGTTCAGCAAGGATGCTGCAGCCCTGCCTCGGTTTTTTGATCGTTTTGTTGATGGCGTCCTGCAAATTCGACGCGGTCGTCACTTCCTTTTGCAGAACCGGATCGACGGCGGTCTTTACCGCCCCCTCGTCTTTCACAGTCATCAATTCTTCTTTCTGGGTTCCCTCCACCTGGACGGGGGGCAGAAAGTCGTCCGCGTTCAGCTCCGCGTGCCCCGCCCCGCAAGGCAAGCACACCGCCAGCAGAAAACAAACAAAAAAACCCACGCATTTCTGGGCGCTCCTCTCTCGAAACCGCCCTCCCAAAAACTTCGTCATCATGATCTTTCCTCCTCCCATTGTTTTAAAACCACCATTAAACAAATCATGCCGGTACGACCTGACCGTCTCTGCCATGATCGGCATCGAGCCACTTTATCTTCAGCTGGTCTAATGATACTATTGATACCACAAATTCTAGTGCATTATAGCACAATACCTTAACGTTTCCCTAAACAGGACGAAAGGGAGACGATGGTATGACGGAGAAAAGAGCCGGAGAAACTTTTTCGGCTTCGACGGCGCCCCGCCGCGTGGCGATCCAGACGCGGTTCGACGAAGAAACGTTCGCCAAGGGCAAGGTATTGGCCGCGATCTACGACGAATCCTTTAACGCCGTCCTCGTGCGGGCTTTGAAAAACGAAATCCGGCGTTACGAAGCCAGATACGGGAAACTGCCTCCTCAGATTGATCCCGAGGACGGGCACATCCCGGCTTCACAAACGAGGGGATCATAAATGGACTTGAAACGAGAATCAATTGCACCTGATCGGTTCATCGACCCAGAGGGAAAATTGTCCCGGGACGCGAGGCAGTGCCTCCTTCAAAAATTTTTTCTCTTACAAGAGGACCAAAAAAAATCCGCCGCAGGATGGAGAACTACGCTCTGAACTTCCGGCTGCAGGAGGGGAATGTCACGGGCAAATACGAAACACTGGCGGAACAGTACTCCAGCGTGACGCGGACCTTTCAAAGAATGCGGAGCAGCGCGGAATTTTGGAGTGAGCTCAAGCCCTCGCCGTTGCGCCGGAGTCACCGGGACGAGACGCCGCCACTCTCTACGAGCCGGAAATTTTCGACGTCATTGTGGACTACTTCGAACACGCCTACTTGGAGCGCTTTCTGCGCCCCCGGCGGAGCCCCCATGACGGAGGAGGAGCAAAGAACTGTTCGGGCTTTTTGGCGCGAGCTGAAGGAAAAGGAAGAGAACCGCAAGGCGCTTTCCCTCGCCGAACGGGAGAACCCGGTTTTCGTGACGGTCTGCGAGTGTCTGCGCATGATCGTGAGGCGCGTTTGTTCCATATAAAATGGGTGTTTTCTTTCTGCTGTTTTTCGGGATCGTTTGGGAGCTGTCCAACCGCTATCCTTGGTTCGGCGTGGCCGCGCCGGTTCTGTCCGTCCTGGTGCTTGCGGGGGCCCTGACAGCCATGGGACGTCGCAGGAGATACGCTCCCCGACTGGCGGACGCAGGGGCCTGTGCCGTCGTGTTCTGCCTTTTGTGGGTCCTGACCTTTTGTTTGTCCCGGCTTGGAGGGGGAGGCCTACGGGCCCCTATACGATAGAGCTCGACACCGAAAAAGAACGGTTCCAGCTCTCGAAAAACAACATTTTGAACGACGCTATGGATTGGCTGAATTTTTCCCGTGTCGGAGGCGTGACGACCGTCGTCCTTTCTCTTTTTGCCATGCCGGACAATTTCGCCCTGGAAAAAATAACCTACGGCGACAACAAAGAAATCCCGGACAAGGAGCGCCGTTTCGTGAAGCGACGTTCTACGGAAGACACGGAACGAGATGTCGCCAGAAGTTGGCGAAACACCCTGCCCAACATAAAAGGACCCGAGGATGTGGAAGCCCTCTTCCGCGCCGTGGGAAAATTCCAGCGGGACGTGACTGCTTTCAGCGACAGCTTCATACTGGTTCGAGACTATTTGCAGAGAATATTGGGCTTTATTTTGAGAGAACAGTGGCTCTCTACGCTCGGAATAGTCGTTTAACTTAAAAAATGTTAAATTTACACGCGCTAAATAGAGCAATTGACTTGTTTTTAGCTATTCTAACTTTAGGCTTTTTATCTTAATTCGCTATATAAGCGCGTTTTTACCGGCAGCGTTGGGATCTTCAGGGGATCTGACGCTTTACGCATCGCTTCCGCTCAATATTATTCCTCAATGTTATTCTCCCCGGCATAGCCGGGGGCTTGAAATCTTATCGCATTGCGGGAAAAGTCCCGTTAAGTTGTCGGCACTGAATTCATTGCCGGATTCATTACCCCGCGACCCGGATCGCCAGGTCGGGGCAAGTTTTTTCGCACAGTCCGCACTTCACGCAGTCTCCGTCTCTCACGGCCGCGGCGACGGTGAAGCCCTTGCGATTCACCTCGGAGGAGATTTCAAAAACTTTCCGGGGACAGCGAATAACGCACAAAGCACAGCCTTTGCATAAATTTTTGTCGATGTAGACCGCCATAAAATCATCCCCCGGCTCAGAGTTTCAAAAGTTTTTTGACGGTGTTGACGACCTCGGCAGGCGTGAACGCAATACTTACGCCTGCCGACCTCAGCGCCTCGATTTTGGATTCCGCCGTTCCTTTTGTGCCCCGGATGATGGCGCCGGCGTGACCCAGAGATTTTCCCTCGGGGGCCGACCGGCCGACGATCAGGGAAACGACCGGCTTTTTCACCGACCGGGCAATGAACTCCGCGGCGGTAATCTCCATGGCTCCGCCTATCTCCCCCAGGAGAACGATCACCTTTGTCTCGTCGTCCTCGTTGAAAAGCTCGACCACGTCTTTTTGCGTCGTTCCCCAGATGGGGCCGCCCCCCAGGGCGACCACTGTGGATTGCCCGATGCCCGCGTCTGTGAGGGTTTTACCGATTTCGTAGGAAAGCGCGCCGCTTTTCGAAACCACGCCCACATTTCCCGGGATGAACATACGACCGGGGTGGGCCCCCAGCTTGCACACGCCCGGCGCGATCAGCCCCGCCGTCCCGGGACCCAGCACCCTCACTCCCCGCGGCGCGGCGTAGTTGAGGATGTTCAGCACGTCATTTTTAGGAATACCCTCCATAGTCAGCACCAGCAGCTTTATCCCGCATTCTATCGCCTCCAAGGCCGCGCTTCGGGCCGCCAGGGGAGGAACAAAGCTGATGGCCGCGTCAGCGTCCGTCGCCCGAAGCGCGTCCGCGACAAAATCGAAAACGGGGACGCCGTAGACTTCATGCCCCGCTTTGCCGGGCGTGACCCCCGCCACCACTTTGGTTCCGAAGTCCAAAAGGGATTTTGTCTGAAGGGAACCCGATTTGCCTGTGATTCCCTGGACCAGAACCCGCGTCGTTTCGTTCACGAGTATCGACACGTCAGTTCCCCCCCGTCATGGCCGCCTGAGCGACGGCCGCCTCGACCGCTTTTTCCAGGTCGTCGTAAATCGGGAGATCGGCGCTCTTCATGATTTTTTTGCCCTCTTCCTCCATCGTCCCGCAGAGCCTTACGATCAGAGGAATTTTCAGCTTCCGTTCGGCGACGAAGCGCACGATGCCCTCTGCCATCTCGTCCATGCGATTGAACCCTCCTATCAGAACAATCAGGAGACTTCGCACCTTGGGGTCCGCCACGACCCGGTCCATAGCGGAGTAAATGATCTCCGGGCTGGTGAGACCCCCCATTTCGCAAAAATCGGCCGCGCGCCCCCCGCGATCCCGCAGCAGGTCCAGAGTGAGCATTCCCGTTCCCGCCCCGTCGGATATCAAACCGATGTTCCCCTCCAGCGGTACGTAGGTGATGGTATCGGACTGCGCGCTCTCCCGGCCGGATATCTCCCTCTGCTGCTTTTGAAGGACAGCGCGAAAGGCCCTATCTCGGGGCTCGGCGTCGTCGTCCAGCTCGATTTTGGCGTCCAGGGCCACAAAGCCATTCGGCGTTTCCGCCAGTGGGTTGATCTCGACCAGCAAAGCCCCAGCCTCGCACCAGAGCCTCCAGAGGCGCGACAAAAGATCCGCGAATTCCCTGGGACGGGGCGTCCCTACGAACTTCGCCGCCCGCTCCAAGTGACAGTCCAGCGGCCCGAGGACGGAGTCGAAGGGCAGCTTCAAAATGCGGTCGGGGTGTTTGTCCGCGGTTTCCTCGATTTCTACGCCGCCTGCCCCGCTGACTATCAGCAGAGGTGTCCCCGCCTCGCCATCGAAGGTGACGGAAAGGTAATACTCACGGGAAAGTTCGACCCGTTCCTCCACCAGCACCGCGTTTACCGGCTCGCCCTTCAGCGTCATCTCAAAAAGCCTCGTCAGCGCAGCGTCCTCTTCGCCCTGACTGTTGCAGGAAACGACCGCCCCCGCTTTACCCCGTCCTCCCGAAAGCACCTGAGCTTTCAGAATCACGGGGCTACCGTAGATCAGAATGCCGTCTTTCTCGCAAAGAATCCCGTCGGGAATTTTGACGCCAAACTTGCGAAGGAGTTCCTTGCCCTGAAATTCGTAAAGTTTCATCGTCCCCTTCCCTCCGTTTTTCTCTCTGCTTTTTCCTCTGCTTTTTCTTCTGCTATTTCCTTATTTTTGCCAGTGGACAGGTCAAAACCGGTTCGGATCGCTTTTTTGTTCAGATCCAGAAATTCTTTTCGGACGTTTTCCCCGAGGGCCCTATCCAGTTGTTCCAGGTTCAACATTTTCGTGACGCCCGCAAAATAGCCCAGCATCACCATGTTGGCGGCCATTTTATTTCCCAGGGCCAGGGCGATTTCCGTGGCGGGAACCGCGTGCCGGGTCGTCTCGGGAGGGACCCGGCTCAGGTCGGCGACCAGACCGGAGTCCACAAACAGCGTTCCGTCTCTGCGCAGGAAGCCGATATAGCTGTCGAGGGAAGTTTGGAACATGGACACGAGAATGTCGTTGGAGGCGCGGATGGGTGTGAGAATGGGTTCTTCCGAGACCATCAGCTCGGACTGACACTGGCCGCCCCGGGCCTCCGAGCCGTAGGATTGGGTTTGGGCCGCGTAAAGCCCTCTGTGAATCACCAGCGCGTCTCCCAGCACCACCGCCGACAAAATGATCCCCTGCCCCCCGAAGCCGCTGAAACGAATGCTGATGGGCTTCATGGCCGACACTCTCCCTTTTTGTCGGGACATCCTTCGATGAAGGCGCTTTCTTTATCGGAGGGGCTTTCTTGAATAAAAGTGCTTCCCTTGAAAATCGGGCGGGATTTATGGACAAATTCGCCCGTGAGCAGTTTTCCTTCGATCTGTTCCGAAGTCATGGAGTTCGCTCTTTCGCGGGAAACGCAGATGCCCTCGATCCAGTCCAGCAGCTTTGCCGGGGAGGCGCTTCCCAGGGCGTAGCGCCCGAAGTGGGTCGGGCACTGAGAAAGGACTTCTACAACGCCGAAGCCGCTGTGCTTCAGGCCTTTTTCGATCGCTAGGTCCATCTGGGGGATGCGGGAGGTCGCCGTTCGGGCGACGTAGGTGGCACCCGCCGCCACGGCCAGCGCGCACAGGTCGAAGGGCGGTTCGCCGCTGCCGTAGGGCGTGGTCATCGTTACCGAACCGGGCGGCGTCATGGGGGCCACCTGTCCGCCTGTCATGGCGAAGTTGAAGTTGTTGACGACGATCATCAATACGTCCAAGTTTCTGCGCGCAGCGTGGATGAAGTGATTGCCCCCGATGGAGACCGCATCGCCGTCTCCGGCGAAGACGACGACTTTCGTGTCGGGGGAGTGAAGTTTGATCCCCGTCGCCCACGCCAGAGTGCGCCCATGTACTCCGTGCAGCGTATCCATTTTTATGTAGACGGGGATTCTGGCGGTGCAACCCACTCCGGCGACGGCCGTCATTTTGTCGATATCGAGCCCGAGGGCATCGACGCCCCGGAGAAAGGAGGACAACACCTGTCCGCACCCGCAGCCGGGGCAGAAAAAGTGGGGCATCCGGTCCTCCCTCACGTATTTGCGCAAAGGGTTTATCTGAGGCGCAGCCGTCATTTTAGGACACCTCCCCCATGCACTCGAGGGCCTCCAGAATTTCCTCCGGCGAGTGGATCAGCCCCCGGTTTTTGGTCACTCGACCCGTTCGACAGCGTCCGCTGCAGGCGCGCTCAATCTCGCCCGCGTACTTTCCGGTGTTCATTTCGACGGTAACCACCAGGTCCATGCGCTTCCCCAGGTCCGACACCGCCTCCTCCGGAAACGGCCAGGGAACGTCCAGCTTCAGCACCCCGACCTTTTTGCCCCCCTCCCGCAGCATCGTCATGGCGTCCAGACAGGGGCGCACCTCGCTGCCGTAAGCGACCAGCGCTGTTTTCGCGTCGTCCATGCGATAATGCTGCACCGTGGAAATTTTTTCCCTGTGTTTCGATATTTTGGCCGGGATGCGCGTGTACAGTCGCTGGAACACGTCGGGATCCCATTCGATGCTTCCTTTTTCGTCGTGAGGGTTGATGGAGTAGATCGTGTGATACCCGCGTCCCAGTCCCGCAAAGTCCGGGACGCCCCATTCCTCCGCCTCGAAGGGCAAATAGGTCTCGGGGGTTTTGGAGGTCCACCTTCGGTTCACCACCGGGATTTTATCTTCCTCGGGGATCACCAGGCGCTCCCGCATCAGCGCGATGGTCGTCTCGGACAACACGATGACGGGCGTCCGATACTCCTCCGCAAGGTTGAAGGCCCTCACCGTGAAATCGAAAAGCTCTTGAACGGACGACGGGGCCAAGACGACCATTTCGTGATCTCCGGCCGGCCCCCAGTGTACCTGCATGATGTCGGCCTGAGTGGCAAAATTTTCCCCCCGGCAACGCTGAACGTCCACGATCACCATAGGGGCCTCGACCGCGACGCCGTACTCGAGACCCTCCTGAAAATAATCGTAACCCGCGCTGGCCGTCGCGGTCATCGCCTTTGCCCCGGCCAAAGAAGCTCCAGCGACCGCGTTGATGGAGCAAAGCTCGTCCTCTCCCTGTAAAAACACCCCTCCCACGGCCGGCAGGCGCTTCGACATCCCCTCGGAGATTTCGTTGGCCGGCGTGATGGGGTACCCCGCGAAAAAATTACAGCCCGCCGCCAGCGCCCCTTCCACCACCGCGTAATTGCCCTGCATAAAGTGAACCCCCGTCAAGACCCGGTTCTCTTTCGCAGCTTTCTCCTTTGCAGCTCCCTCCTGCCCCAATTTTCACACTCCTCTTTCACGCTCTTCATTATCATAAAAAATCATATAAATTCATACATACCTCTATTATAATTATTTCACTATTTTATCATATATATTATGCAAAAAATCAAAGGCATTCCATCCCTGAAAATTCTTGTCCGCGAGGATGACGAAAAAGGTTGACGATATACCCCGTCGTCAACCTTTTTCAAAGTTCCCTCCATCCGAGTGGCGACAGCGGAGCCCTCAATGACTACCGTAATTGCTGTCGAACCTTCTTTCCGAGATAAACGAATCTGTACACCAGCCCCACGAATAGGCATCCGCCAACGATGTTCCCAAGAGTGACCGGAACCAGATTATGAAGGAAAAAGGTACCCCAGTCCAAAAACGCGATGCTCTCGGGTGTCGCCCCCAGTTTCAGTGCCTGATCGACGTAAAGGGGAATCGCTTTGGTCATGATTCCGGCCGGAATGTAATACATATTCGCGATGCTGTGTTCAAATCCTGACGCAATGAAAAGCCAAATAGGGAAGAAAACAGCCAGCAATTTTCCCGCGATATCTCCGGCGGCGGCAGCCATCCAGACCGCCAGACAGACCAACCAGTTGCAGAGGATACCCATAGAAAAAGCCTTCGCAAAGGTCAGCCCCGTCTTGTACGCAGCCAGCTTGAGAGTAAATCCCCCTAACAATCCTCCCGAATAGTCGAGCTGCCCCGAACACAGGACGAGGTACGCAAGCAACACAGACCCGATGAAGTTTCCGGCGTAAACACACACCCAGCCCCGAAGCATGGAAGAAAGCGAAATTTTGCGCTCGGCACAGGCGATAATCATCAGACAGTTGCCGGTGAACAGCTCTCCACCCGCGACAAGGACTAACATCAAACCCGTCGCAAACAGTGCGCCCGCCAATGCTTTTCCCAGTCCCACCGATTCGACGGTATGTATCGCCGCATTGGAACCCTCAGAAGCAAACGCGATGAATGCGCCAGCCAAAATGCCTAAAAGGAACTGATGAACCGGAATGAGTCCGGCCTTTTTCTGCCCGACACCGATAAAGCTCTCCGTAATTTCTGCCGGAGTCAAAAATTCTTTCTGCATATTTTCAATCCTTTTTTCAATCCTTCGATCCTAAAATCGAGAACCACGAGACTCTTCGCCACACCCCGCAGGGAACGGGTCCCCTGCCTCTGTTTTTCATTTTAATTTGTTGACCCAGTATACATGTCAGGTAAAAGATTTTACCATGTCAGACTCAGGCTCCGGCTAAAGCATTGGTCGTGAGGAAGTAGGCGCCATGCACCCTGTGCGTAGGACATAATATCTACCCATCGCGGCCTTCGCTCTCCAATGCTGCCGGAATCAGTGGGGCAATCCTCTCCCATGCGCCCTCACTTAGGTCTGTAACGTATCTTTGATCTTTGTCTACTTATGCATAGTATAATCAAATTTTTAACACTATAAATACTTTTAAAACCTGCTCTTACTCTAGATAAGGAGGTATTGTTATGGCTGGAAGAAAGAAATGGAGTCTCGCGACGAAAATACTGCTGATGATGGTGGTAGGCGCGGCTCTGGGCTTTATTTTCAAAGGGAGCCACGACGTGTGGGGACAGGTGACGACTCCGGTGGGAGATGTGTTTATTCGTCTCCTAAAGATGACGATTCTGCCTCTCGTTTTCTTCTCCATTGTTTCCGGCGTGGCCAGCGTCGCCAATTTGCAGAGCTTGAAAAAAGTAGGAGGAACCTTTCTCGTCTACTGGGCAATCGCTTCCGCTCTGGCCGCCCTGTGCGGCATCCTTTGGTCCTTTATCATCAAGCCTGGAGCGGGAATCCAGCTTTCGGGCGGCGGAGAGTACAGCACGGAAGGCGTAAGCATCGTGAAGAGTCTTGTCAATTGGATTCCTGATAACGTCAGCGCCTCGTTCGCTCAATTCAACATCCTCCAAGTCATTGTTTTCGCCCTTTTCGTCGGTATAGCCATCGCCTTGTTGGAGGAGGACGGGAAAACTAAAGAGGCTTTGACACGGTTTTTTACATACGGCAATACGTTGATCACACGTATTGTAGAGATCGTCATGGGTTTCGCCCCCGTCGGTGTTTTCTGCTTGATGGCCGATGTGACCGGCACTCTGGGACAGAAAGTGCTTACAGGTCTCGGAAAGATGCTGCTCACTCAATATGTCGCCTATGGCACGCTGATCTTTGTCATTTTTCCGATTATTTTGAGGCTGGTCGCCAAGGTCAGTCCCGTGCAACATTATATAAACATCTATCCCGCCATGCTGCTGGCTTTTTCCACTTGTAGCTCCAGCACCACGCTTCCCTTGACCATGAAGTGCTCGAAAGAAAGATCGGGCGTTCCCGAGGAGACGGTCAATCTCTTGGCGCCTCCGGCGGCGACGATCAACATGCAGGCATGCTGCGCGGAAATGCCCATATACGCTATCTTCGCCGCTCAAATGTACGGTATCGATTTCGGTCTCAGCCAGTTGGCAGTGATCTGCCTTTTGGGCATTATCATGGCGGCGGGCGTGGCCGGCATTCCCGGCGGAGGTATCATGATGTCCGCCATCATGATGCAGACCATGGGTTTGCCCTTGACTATCGTGCCATGGGTCGCGGGCATTTACAGACTGATAGACATGCCCAATACCATGCTGAACGTCACGGGCGACACGGTGGGCATGGTGACGACAGCCTCTCTGTTGGGTACGCTGGATAAAGACAAGTTTGACGCGAAAAAGGACGCGATTGTCTGACGGGCAAACCAATCGTGAACATTCGAACTGCCTGGGCACGAACGGGTTCCGTTCTCAGGCAGTTTTTTTCTATACATTTGGGTTTTACTGGAAGTTAGATTTTGAACTTGACTTTATATCATAAACTTAATGTATAATATATAAAAATAACAAGCGAGAATTTAATATACAATTCCAATATATAATTCAAGAGGAGGCCGGACATTATGCCGACGGACACGCTCAGTGTCAGTATTGACGACGTAAGGGACGCTCAGAAACGCATTGCTGGGAAAGTCCGTCATACCCCCATTCTGAGAGGGGACAAACTGGATTCCTTAGTGGATGCTCAGGTCTATTTCAAGCCGGAAAATTTGCAAATCACGGGATCTTTCAAAATCAGGGGAGCAATGAATAAAATTTTGACCTTGAGCGACGATGATCGCTCGAAGGGCATCATCGCCTCGTCCTCGGGCAACCACGCTCAGGGGGTCGCCTACGCCTCGAAGATGTTGGGGGCGAAGGCGATTCTGGTCCTGCCGGAAAACGCGCCTCAGACCAAAATCGATGGGACAAAAGCCCTGGGCGCCGAGGTTGTTCTCTACGGCTTCGATTCCGTCCAGCGCTATAAAAAACTTTATGAGCTGAAGGCTCAAAACGGGTACACCCTGGTCCACTCCTACAACGATCCGGCGCTGATCGCCGGGCAGGGCACAAGCGGGCTGGAGATCGCGGAGGACCTTCCCGAGGTCAATACCGTTGTGGTTCCTTTGGGGGGCGGGGGGCTCCTGGCGGGTGTCGCCGCGGCGCTGAAAGAATCGAAGCCCGGAGTGCGCGTGGTGGGCGTCGAACCTGTGAACATCCCCCGTTATTCCGAAAGCCGCAAAACCGGGAAGCCCGTGGAAGTTCCAATGGGCCCGACGCTGGCGGACGGACTGATGATCACTCAGACGGGGGAACACAACTATCCCCTGATCGAAAAATACGTGGATGAGATCGTCACGGCCTCCGACCCCTTTATCCGAAGGGCGCTGACGGAAATAGTATTTAAAGGCAAGGTGTTGGCCGAGCCTTCGGCCGCCATCGGGCTTGCCGCCGCCCTGGAAGGAACCTTCAAGGTCCGTCCGGGGGAACGCATCTGCTTCTACCTTTCGGGCGGCAACATCGACCCAGACAAGTTATTAATGCTTATTAAGTGAGTTAGAATTGCTAATATTTAGGCTATTAATGCTATTAATCACTAAAACACTAAAATTTTAAGTGGACTTTTTCTTAATACTGTGGTAATATGAATAAACTATATTCGTCTTATACTAAACTTGAACAATGAATTTCTCCAACATGGACCTCTATAGATAGAAACCGTTCAAAGGGGTGAAGTGATAGTTTTTATGAATCATTGTTATCACTTAGCTTTATATTAAATATATTTTTCCAAAAAATCCCGATTAATGCCACAAATCTCCCCTTCAGATTTCGCCGGGAGGGTAAAGGCCTTTGAGAATCTTGACTTAATCATAAAACATCGTTTCCTTAAAATCCAAAATTATTAGGGGGGGCTTTCTTGAAAGAGTTATATTCCAGGAATTGACGTTTAGTAGTGAAGCATAGTCAAAGTAGAACTAAATTGAGGAATTTTCGTTTATATGTGAGGGAGGTTTTACAGATGGGCAAACAGATCAGCAGTGAATATCTGGATGATGTATTTCAAGGAGCGATTGATTGTCACCAGCATACCGGTCCAAGTCTTTTTCCTAGAACGTGTGATTCTATTGATAGCGCTTTGGAGGCAAAAGCAGCAGGGATGAGAGCCATATGTTTTAAATGCCATCAAGGTATTACGGCGGACCGCGCCCAACTTGTCCAGAAGGCAACGGGTATGGAATGCTACGGAGGCGTCGTCATGAATCGTTATTCTGGAGGTATTAATCCGTATTCTGTAGAGGCCTCTGTACGTTTGGGCGGGCGTTATATCTGGTTTCCTACTCAATGGGCGGCGCATCATATTGCGCAGTATCATGCTCCAGAGTATTTTCATATGAAAATAGCCATAGAATATGGCAAAAAACAGGCTGAGGGCAAAGGGATCACGATTCTAGATGAAAACTGCAATCTTACACCGGAAACAATGGAGGTTTTGACGTTGGCAAAGCAACATGACAATGCTATCGCCTCTGGGCATCTTTCTAAAAAAGAGATTGTGACGTTGTTCAAAAAAGGGCAAGAAATTGGCCTGAAAAAGATGGTCCTTCAGCATGTTCAGCTCAATGAGCTTTGGGTATGGTCTCCATCTGAGCAGAAAGAACTTGTTGATATGGGTGTTCTAATTGAGCATGTGGCTCTTTATATTCATGAAGGGCGATATTTGCTTTCTCCTAAAGAAAATGTGGATATGATTAATATTGTGGGTCCTCAAAATGTCGTTTTCGCCTCCGATTGTGGGCAATTGAAGGTTCCTACTCCGACCAAAGGTCTCAAGATTTTTATTGGTAAGTTGTTGGAGGAAGGAGTATCACGTGAAGATATTGATATCATGCTTAAAAAGAATCCCGCACGAATACTTGGGTTAGAGTAAGTGAGAAGATAGTCGACTATCAAGGAGAGGAGTGGTGGATTGTGAACAAAACGTTTCTCTGTAGGTTATGTGTAGGAATTTTAGGAGTGTTGCTTGGGGAATATTGTGTATTTGCGGCATCTGAAAGAATAAACATTGCTACTGCAACAACCGGAGGAACTTATTATCCCGGAGGAATAGCTCTTGCTCAACTTTGGCAAGAAAAAGGAGGTGTCATGGCCTCTGCGACGACTAGTGCAGGCTCGATAGAAAATATTGATCTTTTGATGTCTGGCGAGGCTAACGTTGTCGCTATTCAAAGCAATGTTCTCCAGTATGCTTATGAAGGCGTAGATGTGTACCAAGACAAGGCTAAGCCCGAACTTCGAATTCTTATTCCAAATTTTACCCAGCCTTATCAATTTTTGATTCGTGAAGGGGCAGAATTGAAAGGTATTCGAGATTGGCAGGGCAAGCGTGTCGTAACAGGACGAGCGGGCAGCGGTACCTATATAACCCATGTCAAAGTTTTTGAGGCTTTAGGTTTTACAGTAAATGATGTAAAACAAAGTAATTTGGGACAAAATGAAGCTGTCGATGCGATGAGAAACGGTCTCTGTGACGCCAGCATACTCATGGGTATCGTTCCGCTTGCACCAATTGCAGACGCTTTGGCGGCACCGGGGACAAATATAAAACTATATTCTCTTAGCAACGAGGAACGCAAAGCTATCCTTGATAGAAATGTGTGGATGTCACCTATGACTATCCCACGAAATTCTTATATCGGACTTCTGGACGATGTGCAAACCATCGGGCACATAGGTTACTGGGTAGTACGGGAGGATTTTCCGGAGGAACTTGCTTATCGTCTTGTGAAAACGGCTTATGAAAATACAGAATGGTTAAAAACAGCTTATTCCGGTTATGGGAATCTGTCTTTCCTAAATCCTGCGGAGGGGATACTGCGTATGCCGGTACCTGCCCATCCGGGTGCGATGAAATATTATAAAGAAGTCGGTTTTATGAAATAAATAGCTCACATTTATCCATATTGTCATGGGTAGTACCTTTGCAAAGTTAAATTCAGTATTGAGATGGGTTATGAGGACAAAATATACAATGTGTCTGAGAAAGGAAATAAATATATACAAAGAGGCTTTATCCTTATATTTAACTTTGTCAAGGTAGCAATGTCACCAATTCGGTGATAGCTTATTTTTAGCTCTGTATTCATGGGTTACAGTCGCTCATCAATAAATTTAGTCCACGACCGATTCTTGAGAGAGGCTAGGACTTTTAAGTGAGGTCCAGAAGACTGAAGTTTTTTCAAAATTCTCTTAATTAATGAATTGTCTTTTAAATGTATACTCCTTTATTCGTGTATGCTCCAATTTCTGATTTCAATAAAGAAGGAGGTGTTTTCGTGTATGGCTGGAGGGGAAAAATAGGTATACTTTTGCCGGCGAATAATGAGG
>JAISLU010000031.1 GCA_031277095.1 Synergistaceae bacterium | reverse complement strand
TTCTGCCTGTTCAGTGACATTTCTTTTACCATGAACCATGAGTCCAAGCAGAGATTCTTCCTGGAGTACCCATTTTTGAACGAGATCCAGAGTGTTGAGGCCCGTTTGTTCCGAAATTTTCTCTATCCTGAACAACAGATCACTGTTGGTCAGGGCTTCCAGAAGAATTGTTTCATTTTCGATATTTTTTCTGCGTACCATCTTCAACACCTCGTCAATTTATGCAACCAAAATAAAATGCGGCTTCATTGCGAAAGCCGCGCTATATATTTTTCCGAGTCACAAATGCTTGTCATTTCTTTTCTTTTTCAGGACTTTCTCTTTTAAACCCTTGCTGGGACGAAATACAGGGATTTTCTTTGTGGGAATTTTGACGGGCCTTGGGGATTACGACTCTCACGAGCGGCACGATCTTTAACCTCGAAAAGAGCAAACCCGACGAACGTGCATTTCCCCCTCTTTACAAGAACGCTCTTGATGGAATTGAACACTTCTTCCACAATCGGAGTAACGTTTTTCTTGGGTTCGTTCAGCTTTTCGGAGATTGTTTCAATAAGATCGGCTCTTGTCATAACCTACGCCTCCATACAGAAATTTTTTCTGCATTTTAACAGTTTTTACAAAATAAGCAACCTACGTGCGCCACTATTTCCCCACAGCTCCGCACATAGCCGTAATAGCTTAATCCCAAAGTAACAAAGTTCCGCGCTCTTTTATGAGGTACAATTCCTTCTAAAGGCACTGAATCAAGATCCAATGGTGACATAGGTAAATCCGATTTTGCGTATTGCAAAGAAATGAGTGTCTACAATACGATATTCCAACATAAAAGGTACGGTTCTTGTCACGTCCGAGCCGATTTATTGCCCATATTGAGCTTGCCGGGCAACAAGAGACCGCCCAGTTGAAAAATACGGGACGATGCAAGAAATTATTAGCCCCGGAGCAATTGTGTTCACAAAAAAGATAGACAGCCCATCCCACAAGACGCAATACGACTTGATTGCCGTCTCTAAAGGGAATCACCTGGTAAACATGGACAGTCAGGCACCTAATAAGGTATTCGCCGAGTACATTCGGGCAGGGAATTTTTTTGAGAACGTTGCGCTGATCAAGCCGGAAGTGCGTTATCAGAATTCCCCTTTCGATTTCTATATCGAAGCGAAGGGCGAAAGGATTTTTGTCGAGGTCAAAGGTGTCACTCTTGAGGAAAACGGTGTGGTCTTATTCCCCGACGCGCCTACCGCCCGAGGCGTCAAACATCTGGAGAAACTATGGGAAGCTCAGACAGAGGGCTACAGGGCTCAATCCGCCACCCACACACTGCGTGTAGATCCTTCCAGTTCTTCGAGATATTCGGCGAGAGTTCCGGTGAAAGAAAGCTCGCCGTCTTCCTCTCATTCCGCAAGAGCTTCTATCCATTTGATGGATGCGCCGGTGCCTCCGCTCATACCGCTTGGGCCGACGGTTTTTACGCTTGAGAAGCTCACCTTCGTACTCTTTGTTTCTCCATTTTCTTCTTCCGCCGCAACGGATAAATTTTTCTCCGTCTTTACTGCCTCGCTCGCTGCCTGCTGCTGCAATTTCTTTTGTTTTTCGAGGTACTCTTCCCACCATACGCTGGTACTGCTGCTGTTAGATACGGAACTAACACTCATAACGATTCCCTCCTTATTTTTTACTGCGTTTTAATTTGTGGACGCAGATGTAGATTGTAGCTGTGCCGTCACGCTTTCAAGCCAAGCGGCTTGTTGCATCATTGCGGATAAACTGACCTCCGCTGCCGCAAATTGTGCTTGAAGGCTTTCCTGCTTTGCCAGCAGGCGTTCCTCGAACTTGTCTAGGTAACTGTCGATGGACGCGATCTCCGCATCGATGGCATTCATCTCGCGAGCCACGGCTCCTTGGGCGGTGGTCACTCCGGCGGCGACCTCCTTTGTGGAGCTTTTGATCATGTTGTCCAGGTAGGTCTGCATCTGCCCGGCAAAGTTGGTGACCAGCGCGGAAACATCTCCAGGGCTGTCTTCCAGAGCGGCCATGAAAGCGCCGCTGTCGAAATCCAGTTCGCCGCTTTTACCCTGATCGGACATCTCGCCCGTCGACGCAAGTTTTATTCCTATCTGGGAAAGAGCCGTGTATTTGTAGTTCAAACCCAACGCCGACAATATAGCGGTCGATCCTCCCAGGGTGGCATCTCCGTTGCTTCCCGAAATGGTCAGTTTGCCGTTCTCAACCGCGGCTTTGGCGAGAGGAGCGGAATAGGCTTCTCCCGCTGCGTCGTAGTACAGAGGGTTGTTCAGTCCGTCGATCTGGGAGGAGTTGATTTTTGCCGCGATCGTGTCGAGGGTGTCTTCCGGGGTGACGGGAATGGTGGCGGTGCGTCCCCCTGCTGTCACCGTAAAGGCTCCTGCGTTGACGATGCCGTTCTGGGACATTGTTCCGTAGATGGCGCTGCGACTGGTGCGCTGAGCGAAAGCCGCGGAATAAATTCGAGAGGTCAATAGGCGCAGGGAATTTTTCATGCCGCGCAAGAGGGAATTTCCCCTCAAAAGCCCCCACTTCAATCGATAATCGTCGCTCTCCAACGTAGCCGCCGTCGCTTCGTCCACCGCTTCTTCCGTGATACGGACGTTGATCCAGTCCAGAACTTCGTTGTACGCGGTGACAAAATTATCTAACGCGGTCACCGCAGCCTCCGCGTTTTGGGAAACGTCCAGCGACACCTGACCGACGCCCTTCAACTGGAGCGTCATTCCCTTGATCAACTCGTTCCCGTAGCCTTCTCCGATAGTGTTGGAAGAACGGGTGACCGTCTCGCCGTCTACTATCAGCACGGCGTCCTTGGCTGTCGTGTAATGGTCCTCGTCCATATTGTCCAATCCCAGGGCGGTCAGGGTACCGCTGCCGTCGTCGCTCAGGTAGAAGGTATTGGCGTTGTAGGTATAGGTGACAGTGTAGGTGCCGTCGTAGGCCGGAACTTTCGTATGAGCCGCGAGACTCGCCGAGGGAGTCGCCCAATCTACCAGCAGTTTTGTCCCCGAGACGTCGAGGGTGGGGTTGAACTCGCCGACGCTGAAAGACTGGCCGTTGTAGGTCACAGAGTGCGTACCCTGGGGTAGGGTGGTGAGCTTGCCGTTGTTCGGCAAACTCACTTCATCGCCGGTGCTGCGGGTTCCCGCAACGGATATTTGCGTGCCGTCGGATTTCTGCAAAACCAGGTTGTAGGCGCTTCCCGGTTCGGGGCTGTCTCCTCCCCCTCCCGGGTACCACTGGACCACGGGATCGCCGTTGGAGTTTTGCACGATGCCGAAATCAAACCCTTCCCTCCAGAGCCGGCCAGACTGCTGGATTGTGACGGATCCTTCCGTCAAATCGGCGTAGGTTACCCCGCCGCTCAAGACGTCTTGGTTACTGCGGGTGATGTCGAAGGTGAAGGTTTCTCCTCCGGCGGCGACATAGGTGACCTCGTAATCTGCCCCGTCGGCGGGCCTCTTGATGCCCAGCCAGTGTATCGATCCATCGACGCCGACCTGGAAATCCGTGCCCTGGGTGTAAGAGACGGTGCCTCCATCGGACGTGATGGCGATGTTCGAGGAAATCGCCGAAAAAGGAAACACACCCGCGTCCGTGTCTCCGTCCGGGGAACGCTGGGCCGTGACGACGTAGGTGTCTCCCACATACGCGGTGTAAGTGTCCTGGTAGACGGCTCCCGGAGGAGGGGTCAGGGGATCGTAGCGCCGCCAGCGGATCTGATTGCCGTTGATAACGTCGAAATCTTTGCCGACCTCATAAATCGTACCGTCGCTGCCTTTGAGGGTGATGGTTCCGCTGTTGATACCTCCCAGTTCCATGTCGATGGTGAAGGTGGGGGGCTCTACGTTGGAGTCGGTGTTGCTGGGGTTCGAGCTGAAAAACACGGTGTCGTAGGCGTTCACGGACCGCGTTATCTCCGCCGTATACGTCGTCTGCCCGAGGCCGGTACTGTCGCTGCTCAAAATGAGTTTGCCGTCGACTACGGCCGCTGTAACCGACACAGGGGGAACCTGAGTCTTGAGCTGCGTGTTGACTTTTTCCGCCAGGGCCTCCGGTGTGTCCGTCGCGGCGACGTCGATACGCACTTTGCTTCCTCCCGCGCTCACGTAAAAATAAGAGTTGACGCCGGCCGTCGTAAACTTATCGGAGCGCGAGACTTGCTTTGTGGCCAACTGCACGACCTCCAGGTCGTGGACGTTGATCTCCGCGTCTGCGTTGACGGTGGCGGTCAAAACGCCCTTGTACGAGGTGTTACGGTCGAGTCTCTCGATCTCTACGTCTTTCGCCGTGAAAGTGGAAGCCAGTTTCAAAGAAGACAAGGCACTCTGCAGGCTGCTCAGGCCGACTTGAATTTCCTCCCACAGGGTTTTCTTCAGTTCGAGTTTATCTCGTTTCTCCAGTTGGATCAGAGCGGGTTTTTGCGCGTTTTCTATCAGCTCCGTGACCATACTGTCCCAGTCTATACCGGACACGATACCCGTGATGGACATCGCCATGTTAATATTCCTCCCTATTCTTGATTTAGAACTGGAATGGAGAATAAATCAGGAAGTGTTAACGTGCGGAAAACTTGTGCAAAATAGCGTTATGAAGTGCAAAGAAACGTAAAAACTGCCTTGGTATGCTATAGAATCGACGATGAAATATGCAAAAGCAAAGGAGGCGTGAAGAGTGAAGAGCATCCTCATGATCGACGACGACGTGGAATTGTGTACGCTGCTCGAGGATTATTTTCAAGCGGAAGGTTTCAGTTTCGCGCGCGCCTATTCCGGAGACGAGGGGCTCGATATGCTGGCCGAAGGCCAGTACGATATTGTCATTCTGGACGTGATGCTGCCGGGCCGTGATGGGTTCGAGATTTTGAAGGCGATCCGCAGCGCCTCACTTATTCCGGTCATCATGTTGACAGCAAAAGGCAACCACCTGGACAGAGTGGTAGGGCTCGAAATCGGCGCGGACGACTATATTTGCAAACCCTTCGACACCCGCGAGCTTTCCGCCAGGGTCAGAGCCGTACTCCGCCGCAGCGGTTTAGCCGAAACGCTTTCCGAAAACGTTCTGCGAGTAGAGGACCTGGAAATGGATATCCGGTCCCGTTCCGTCAAAGTGGATCAACGGACTATTCCGCTCACCAATGTCGAATTCAGATTGCTAGAGGCGTTGCTTTCCTGCGCGGGCAAAAGAATCTCCTCGGAACAGTTGTCCATCGACGTCCTGGGTCATCCCCTCTCGCCTTTCGACAGGAGCTTGAGCGTGCATATAAGCAAATTACGGCAGAAACTCGGCCTGTATCCCTGTGGGAGCGAACGCATCAAGACACTGAGGGGCGAGGGTTTCATCTATGTGTTCTCCGGGAAAGGAAGTTTTTCGCCATGAAAAAAATAGTCAGGTTTTCCTTGTTCAGATTTTCTTTGTTCTGGAAAATCTACTTGACCCTCCTGCTGGTTCTCGTTCTCCCCATTATCTTGTTTTCCTTGTCGCATATCATCAGGGACAGAGACATGCCGCGAGATATGTCGCGGGTCGTGCGCCATCTGGAGTGGAGCGCGTCGGAGCTTGCGGGTCAGGCCGAAGCCATAGTGCCCGAAGGTCTGGTGTCGTGGCTCGAAGGTGTGAAGGCTGCCAGCGGTTTGACGGTCTGTATCCAGCGGAACGGGAAAAGTTTTCACCTGCCCGGCTCGGAGTGGCTCGACTCTTATGAATCCAATAAACCCAATGATCCGAAGGGAGAGGAATTTCCCTTCGGTCCCCCCGTCGTTTCGTCCTTTTCTCCCTCTGGGCGGACGAAAGCCATTGTGGCCACGTCCCCTTTTCGCGGCAAGGACGGAGGGAATGCCCCTCCGGGACCTAGAAAGCGCAACTCTTGGGTATTTCTTGTGGTGGCCGTTCTTTGCGTCGCTTTCAGTTTCATGTTGGTGCGAAATTTTATGAGCCCCTTGCAGGAACTCCGAGGCACCACGCTGAAGTTGGCAGGCGGCGACTTGTCCGTTAGGGTGGGGCAGGGGGTGACCGGGCGAAGCGACGAAATAGCCGACCTGGGCAGGATTTTCAACCGAATGGCCGAACGGGTGGAAACTCTCGTCTCGTCACAGAAGAGACTCCTGAGCGACATTTCTCACGAAATCCGATCTCCCTTGCAGCGCATGGAGGTCGCTTCCGCACTTTTGCGAGACAGACTCCCCGCGGATATTCCAAAGTACGTGGAGCGCATAGAACTGGAGATAAGCCGAATCGACGAGATGGTGGAGGAACTGTTGACCCTGGTCCGCGCCGAAGAAACGTCCCCGGTGCGGACCGAGGTCGTGGAGCTGGACAAAATTCTCGATTCCGTCATCGCGGATGCCGAGTTCGAGGAGAGGAGCGCAAATGAGAAGGGTATGGCGGGGAAGATCGTCACCTCCGGCCTTGAGAAGCTGCCCGTAATGGGAGACGCAACGCTCTTGAGCCGCGCCTTGAGGAACGTGATTCACAACGCGACCCGCTACACGGCCCCGGGAACTGAAGTTGAAGTCAACGCATTTCGGGACGGAGCTTATGCCGTTGTGACCGTCAGGGACCACGGGCAGGGCGTATCGGAAAAGGATCTGGATAAAATTTTCCTTCCCTACTACCGCACCGACGAGGCGAGAGAGCGTTCTCGGGGAGGGGTGGGTCTCGGGTTGGGCATAACGAAACGCATCCTCGAAAGCCACGGAGGAGACGTTGCCGCCTTCAACATCCCTGTTAGGGATGCACCGGCCTCCTCTGGAGGGCTCCTAGTGACGGTACGCCTCCCCTTGGAATCCACGATGTAATTGTCCGGTGTGCATAAGATGAAACGCATGGAAACTAGACATAACTGGTCATGATCTGAGATCGCAACGAGCGATGAAAATAGAAGCGAGTCTATTTTCGTAGGAACACCCTCAAAAATTTTGTTGACCTGAGCAATCCTCGGCATCAGCGTACCTAACGTTTGTATAAAAAGGCCGCTCCCAATATCGACGCAAAAAGAACGATTCCGAATCCCGCGTCGCAGCCTCCGCCGGATTTTTGACTGGGCCCAGGACTGACGGGTGTGGGGGTCGGGGGCGACACGGTAGGCGAAGGAGTCGGCGTAGATGTCTTTACGGAGATGAGTGCGCTCCCAGAGACGCCGTTGCCTCCTAATGCATGTGCGGCAATGACTGTTGTGCCAGCGGACAGCGCCGTCACGAGCCCCGTTCCGGTAACGGCGGCAATCTCCACTTCGCTGCTGCTCCATACGACGCTGGTATTGGCGGCGTCCTCTGGAGTCAGAACGGCGTGAAGCTGTAGAATATCCCCTACGCTCAGAAAAGCGGAGGCAGGTATCACCGTGACGCCGGTGACGGGGATTGCGGGCACCTCGCCCGTCAGTGCGGCATTGACGTTCAAGAGCCCGTATTTTGAAAGAGTCCTATCGGGCACGTTCTGGGGAACAATCATATAGGGTCCAACTGTTCCGGAAGATTGAGGATTGATGCCGGCGTCCGCGGTGCTGCAGAGCAGGCTTTTCAACTGACTCGCTTTCAAGTCGGACCGGTGGGACGCGATCAACGCCACGGCACCCGACACGTGAGGTGCCGCCATAGACGTCCCGCTTGAGACAGTATAGAGAACTGGCTTATTCACCAAAGGCGTGTAAGTGCTTAATATTTGCGTTCCCGGCGCGATCAAATGCACTGATTTGCTGCTCCAGCTACTGAAAGAGGGCGCTTCACCACGCTCATCAACGGCTCCTACAACAAGGAAGTTGTTCAGCCCCGTAAAGGAAGCGGGATAGCAATAATCTCCCCTGGTAATCCCATAGTCCTCGATAGTATACGGAGCGGGGGCACCCACTTCATGTGTCTCGTTGCCCGCAGCCACCACGATGACACTTCGGTTGGTGCTGTCGATGGCCTGATAGGCTAACCACTGCGCCGTAGCCTGGCTTTTTTCCGGGGTCTCGGGGGACCATCCCCCCAAGGAAAGGTTGATGGCAGGGATACGCAGGTCGGGGTTGTCCTTCAAAAGTTTGAGAACGTAATCAAGCGCGGCGATGATCCAGGACTCAAACCCGGAGCCCTCGTCGTCCAGGGTCCTCAAAACGATGATTTTGGCGTTCCAGTTGACCCCGGCGACCCCGACGCCGTTGTTTCCCGTGGAGGCGATGGTCCCCGTCACGTGGGTTCCGTGTCCGTTGCCATCGGCAAAATTTTGGTCGCTGACAGGGATCGATCCACCCGTCGGATTGACGAAGTTACGGCTCAGGGTTTTGTCGACGTTGGCGGCCAAGTCCTCGTGTTCGGCGTACACCCCGCTGTCTATCACGGCCACGTAGATATCGTCCCTTCCTGTCGTTACGTTCCATGCCTCGTCTGCTTTGATGCTTTTCATGCCCCATTGTTCTCCATAGCGGGGGTCGTTGGGCTCTCTCAAAGCTCGCACCCGGTAATTGGGGGACGCGCATATAACGTTGGGATTTTTTTCGAGTTCGGCGACCAATTCTTCCGCGCTTTTTGTCTCGGATCGTACCAAAGTGAAGATGCTGCCCTGGGCCTCGGACAAGGACATGTAGGTCGTGACGGTCTTCGCGCCGACGCTTGAGGTGAGGCTTGAGACGTAACGCTCCCCAGCGGTACTGGACAACGACGCGGCGTTCAGTGGACCAATCTGATTTTTAAACACTACGATAGCCTCTCCAGGCGCATATTTTGTGGATTTTTCGAGGTTTTCATGCACGCCGGCCCACGCTGTCCCTCGGTCCAACTCAGGAAAAAATAAAAAAGATAAGGGAAAGAGCAAAAAAAACATGACCAATCTCAACAGGACAAACCCGACAAATTTCAATCTTGATTTTTTCACGTTCGCACAGTCTCCCTCTTTATTCGTTGTCCACGACAACTTCCGCAAGCTGCCAAGATATCGGTTTTTTCCGTCGGACCTCTATTGAACAAAAGCGCCCTTTCTCTGCTTTTACGCTTAAAAAAGGACGCAAGTCTTCTCTACCCGTAAACTGACTCTCACTAATTTTAGATTTTTTCTAAATTTCTCATTTCCTTTTGAGTAGCACAGACAACACCAATAGTACCAACCCAACTAACTCAATATAGGCTACATTGCAGCTAGCATATTTTTCTTCAAGGTCACTACTTGTAGAAAAAGAAAACGTTTGAAAGGCTTCAGGATCGTCATAGTCCCCAATCCAAATTGCTCCGCTGAAATCCACATCCGTTAGAAGACTATCGAAAACAATGGTAGCCTCGCCATTTTCATCAGTACTGCCTGTACTTTCGATTACAACGTTTTCGCCGTCATCGAGTTTAAAATTGAAGTCAACAGCAACGGGTACGTCATCCTCATAAATAGTGACCGTAACATCTGCACCATCAGCGAACCGGTCTATAGTCCCCACACTGATGCTTAAAGATGCGAACGCCGGAGTAGCCGCACCGACACCAAGAACAAACAAAATGAAAAGAGTCGCGCTGTGAAAGCGTTTCATATCGTTAAACACCATCCTGTAATATCATGTTGTTTTTGCACCTCACGGAAATAAGGAGATTCTAAGCTCTGGTTTCGTACATTTGAACGTTCACTGAAGAGTTTCCGCTAAGTTGAGTCCGCGCTTCTCCGCTTGCTTTTTGCGCTGCTACAACTCGGGCATAGAGAGCAGGATCTATCTGCTTTAGGGTTTGCAGTTCGGAAACGCTTAACTCAACTCCGCTGTTGGCTTTAGTGATAAGAGACTGATTACTGACCGTAGCACCATTCGTTCCCGTCGAAGACAATGATCCTACATTGACGTATGCTGTATTGCCAGAAATTTTCGATGCCGACGTTGACTGACCAGACGTCTCCATATTCGGTCGGGAGGCGGAATTGTCATCAGATTGTGGTATTGCAGTTTTTGCAGCGTTCATACCTTTTCCGTCATCGCTATCGATACCAGCCTGTTTTTGTTTCTGCTGATGCAGCTTCCTCTGTTGTTCAAGAAGGTACTCATCATTCAAAATACTACTGTTGCTTGAAACAGAACTCACACTCATAAATTCATCCCCTAACTTGGAATTTTCTTGGTCGATAAAACAGCTTAGTGAATTATAAAATTTTAAAGGCAATTTCACTGCAAAATATATCTATTATTTTGTAAAGTAATGTTAATTAATGTTAATAAATTAGAGAGAAACGTTCGGACTTAAATGTCTAAACCTGGGACCAGAGAACGGTTATCACCTGCAAATGAGTAATAAAAATCTAAGGTGTCGATATTGATAAAAAGAAGTAATCATTTTGATTCGAATCCGTTTAATGCTATAATTCCGCAGATTTAAATTTGCGGGAGGAATGAGAATGCAAGTCTCTTTAACTAAAGAATTTTGTAGGGAAATGAACCTAAAAGTGCCGGACAGCGCTTTTTCCTGGGAAGCTAAGGAAGCGTATGCGGAGATGGATCTTCCTGAATCTGTCATCAACAAACTCAGGAAAGACTATGAGAAAAAAACTGGGAAAGCTGCAAAAATCAAGATTTTATAAACTTCTCTTGTTTTCCCTTTATATCGTTTATGTTCTGCTTCAGGGTTATTTTCCCCGTATGAGTTACTGTTGTTGCGATAGATTCAATTGTCGCAAGGGATTTTGTTGAAGTGCGATTATAGCGTTTGCAATTTTAAAGAATTTTATTCCTTTACGACAGAGCATACTGCGGAACAGCAGCTTTTTCTTCTTGTGATTCTCCCTCCTTGGATTTTTGAATGATCATCATCGCCTCTTTCTTACTCAGTACTTCGGGGAAAGGATGGAGATTGTGAGAATTCAAGTACCACAACTGCTTATCCGTCGCCGGTTGATTGAA
>JAISLU010000017.1 GCA_031277095.1 Synergistaceae bacterium | reverse complement strand
AGAAGTTTTTGTACTGTTTCGACGCAAAGGGAGATAGAGTCGTTTAACTAAAAAATGTTAAATTTACACGCGCTCAATAGAGCAATTGTTTTTTAGCTATTCTAACTTTAGGCTTTTTATCTTAATTCACTATATTCTTGAATCCGTTGAATCGAAAAGCCCGTTATCGAAAAGCCGTTAATTCCGTGAATCGAAAAAGGAGGATCTCATGAGCGACACCGATTTATTTGAGATGGATTTATTTGAGATGGATTTAATGAAAATGGAGTCATTGGACTTGAACTTAATAGAGAAACCTTTCAACTCCGCCGCTTCCGTGACTCTGCCGAGGTTCAGACGAATGAGCCGGGTTCACGGGGAAAGCCTCGCCGGCAAGTTCGCGAAGGGCGCAACGCCCTATATGATGGTCGCCCCGGCGGTGCTGCAGCTTTCCGTTTTCGTGGTGTACCCCATTCTGTACATGCTCTGGCTGAGTATGTTCCGTTGGGACATGATCGGGCCCAAGGTTTTCGTGGGACTCCAGAACTTCGCCGAGCTTTTTTCAAACCCGGATTTTTTTCAAGTCATGGGGAACACGTTCACCTTCATGTTTTTCAGCGTCTCCATCTCCATCGTCCTCGCCCTGGCCCTGGCGCTCCACTTGAGAGCGGACACGAGGATCAACGCCCTTTTGCAGAGCTTCGTTTTCGTGCCCTACATCACCTCCCTGGTGTCCGTCGCGTTTATTTGGATGTGGCTGATGGACAGCGATTACGGGCTCTTGAACTTCTTTCTCGCCTCTTTGGGCCTGCCGGCCATGCGCTGGCTGGACGACCCCCGAATCGCCATGTCCTCGATGGTTCTCGTGGCGGTGTGGAAGGGTATCGGGTATAACACCATCATCCTCGTCTCGGCGATGCAGGCCATCCCGGGGCACCTGTACGAGGCTGCGGCCCTCGACAAATCGAACCCCGCCAAAACCTTCTTCCGCATCACCCTGCCCATGATCTCGCCGACCCTGTTCTTTTTGACTCTCATGAACATCATCGCTGCGTTCAAGGTCTTCGAGCAGATCAACGTCATGACGTCCGGCGGCCCCATGAACACCACGAACACGCTGGTTTTCGACATCTACCAGTACGGTTTCAAGTTTTATAAACTCGGCTACGCATCGGCCCAGGGCGTCATCCTGATGGCGATCATCGGAATATGCACCCTTTTCTACTTCGGGGCGCTCAACCGGCGCGTACACTACAGCGGAGGCGGCGATTGATGCTCGCGGCCGTCCGAAAAACAAGCCGGACCACGATCGTGCTGCTGGCGGACCTGCTGATTCTCGCGGTCTTTTTCATTCCCTTCTATTGGATGTTTCTGACCGCGTTCAAAAGCCTCGGCCAGACCCTGCAGATGCCGCCGATTTTCTCCGTGCCCAACCCCCGCTGGGGAAATTTCCGGTCCGCCTTCGAGGCCATACCCTTTCTCTCGATGCTGAAAAACAGCGTCATCGTGACCTTCAGTATTCTCGTCTGCCAGTTTTTCACCGTCGTTCCCGCGGCATACGCCTTCGCCCGCTTCAAATTCCCCGGCGGCAGGTTTCTGTTCGGACTGACCCTGGCCACCATGATGATCCCGGCGCAGTTGGTGTTCCTGCCGCTCTTTTTGATGTTCAGCAGGATGGGGCTGGTCAACACCTACGCCTCCCTCATTTTGCCCTCCGCCACCAGCGCCTTCGCCATCTTCATGTTGCGCCAGACCTTCAAGCAGGTGCCCCAGGAAATCATCGAGGCGGCGAGACTCGACAACGCCGGCGAGGTGAAGATCCTGCGGAAATTGATGCTGCCCATCGCGAGGCCCACCCTCGTGACCCTGGGGCTCATCACGTTCATCGCTCACTGGAACGATTATTTCTGGCCTTTCGTGCTGACCACGAACAACGCGGTGCGCACTCTCCCCATAGGCGTCAATTCGCTGAGAATATCGGAAGGAGGGATCAAATACAACATTCTGATGGCCGGCAACGTGCTGCTGGTGCTGCCCGTGCTGGTCGCGTTTTTCTTCGCGCAGAAGCAGATCGTCAAAGCCTTCACCTATATGGGTGAAAAATAAGATTGCGCAACAGAGTCAAAAACATAGTCAGAAACAAAACCATCAAGAACAAAACAGTCAAAAAAACACTCAAAATAGGAGGAAACACGATGAAAAAGACACCTGCAATTATCGCGGCGCTGGCGATAGCCGCCTTCATGCTGTCGCCGCAAAAAAGCCAGGCCGCTCCATCCGGGACGGGCAAGCCCATTGAACTGGTTTATTGGTATTCATGGACGGACAAAATTCAGGAGAACAACGTGAACCTCACGAAGATGTTCAACGAGAGCCGGGGCAAGGAACTGAACATTCATGTGACCGCCGAGTATCAAGGCACCTACGACGACCTGCACCAGAAGCTGCAGGCGGCCCACATCGCCGGAGACCCCCCTTCCGTCAGCGTCATGGAGATCGCCTCCACGCGGCGATTTGCCCAAAACGGCGTGATCGTTCCCCTGACCTCCTACATAAAGCGGGACAACGTGGACATGGACGACTTTTTCAAAGGGCTCTTGCCCAACTGCAACGTGGACGGCGAGTGGTACGGTCTGCCGTACCTGCGCAGCACCCCCATAATGTACATGAACACGACCCTCCTCGCCAAGGCCGGCCTCGACCCCAAGGGTCCCGAAACCTGGGCCGACCTGGCGGAGTACTGCCGGGCCATCAAGGAGAAAACCGGGGCTTACGGTCTTTCCATGTACTCCTACATCTGGGTTTTGGAGGCGTTTATGCTCTCCAACGGTTCCTCGACCCTGACCGCCGACGAGATGAAGTCCAACATCGACACCCCGGCGTCCAGAGAGGTTTTTGCCTTCTTCAGGGATCTGGTCGACGGGAATTACATACGCTGCGTCGCCGGTTCGGACTCCAAGAAAATCGACGCGGACTACATGAACCAGAAGACCGCCATGTGGTTCACCTCCACGGCAAATTTGACGCAAATTTTGAGCGTGGCCGAGGAAAATGGTTTTGAAGTCAACACTTGTTTCATCCCGGCCAACAAAACCCACGGCGTCCCCACGGGAGGCTGCAATTTAGTCATGGCCACCCTTCAAAGCGACGAGGAAAAAGAGGCCGCGTGGCAGTTCATCAAGTGGATGACCGAGACACCCCAGGCCGCTTACGCCCATGCTTACACGGGCTACGTTCCCAGCCGCAAGAGCGCGGCAGCCACGCCCGAAATTCAGGCTCTCTACGAGAAAAAACCTCAGTTCAGAGTCGCCCTGGATCAGCTCGAACTCTACAGCAGCGGGCGTCCCATGAACCCCGGTTACACCCAGGTGAGCGAGGAGTACGTGGCGGTGATGGACGCGATTTGGGTCAACGGCGCGGATATCGACTCCACACTGGCCGCCGCAGGGGAAAAGATCGTGAGAATGAAGCTGCTGGACGCGAGATAGCGGCAGGTTACGCCATGAGGAAAAAATTGATCGTGTTGTCCTACGATTCCCTTCAATCGAGGGACCTGGAGAAGCTGCAAACCATGCCTTTTTTCTCGAAAATTATGGAACGGGCCGCGGTGGTCCGCAACATCCGCGAAATCTACCCCACCCTGACCTACCCTATACATACCACCATCGTGACGGGCCTGTATCCCGACAGGCACGGGATCGCCCATAACCAAAAACCGGCGGTCGATCCCAACGACCCGGATTTCAGCGTCATGGGGTCGAATTGGTACTGGCGAAAGGACAACATCACGGCCAAAACCCTGACCGACAGCGTTCTCGAGGAGGGAAGAACCGCCGCCACCGTACTCTGGCCGGTGACGGCGGGGGAAAAACGCGGCTGGAACCTCCCGGAAATCTGGCCGACGCGGGAAACGGGTGGCAGCGTCCGCCAGCTTTACGCCGATGCGTCCTCCGACAACGTGATGTCCGAGTACTTCGACCGCTTCATCGGCAAGTACCGCTGGAACGGCACCGAGGACATGGTGTGCTACGCCGTGGAAATCGCCCTCGATATCGTGCGCAGGCACTCGCCGGACCTGCTCTTGTGCCATGTGACGCAGCTCGATCACATCCGCCACGTCTACGGAGTGCAGAACCGGGAGGTGGACGACTGCCTTCGCCAATTGGACGTGATCGCGGGGCGGTTCATGGACGCCGCCCGGGACGCCGGAACGCTGGACGAGACAAATTTCGTCATCCTGGGCGACCACGGCCAGATCGACATCTCGAAGGTGTTCCACTTGAACGCCCTGTTCCGCCAAAACGGCCTGATCAGCGCCGACCACGACGGAAAGGTCTCCGACTACGATGCCTACGGTTTTTCCGCAGGGTTTTCGACCCACGTCATCATGAAAGACCCGAAAAACCAGGAAGTGAAGGCGCAGCTCCGGCACTTGCTCGGCAGCCTCCCGTCCCAGTACCCCCAGTGCGTCGAGGCCGTTTACACCTCGGAGGACGTACTCAGGGACGAACGCCTCGCGGGCGAATTTTCTTTCGTCCTGGAGGCCCGGGAGGGAGTTTTGTTCGCCAACGAAATCCTGTCGGACGTGGTTACAGGCCCGGATGCGCCCCGGGAGAAGCCTTACAAAGCCATGCACGGACATCACCCCAGCAAAGGTGAAAAACCGCCCTTCGTCGCTTTCGGCCCCGACGTCAAGACCGCCCTGCGCATCGAAAACGGCAGCGTCATCGACGTGGCCCCGACTCTCGCCGCCCTGGCGGGGGTCGCGCTGCCTCAGGCCGAAGGCAAACCCTTTCCGCTGCTTTTATGAATACAGGAACAGAGATTTATCTGGGAGAGAAGGGCAGCGGGCAGTGTTTTGCCCGCCGGTTTTATATAAAAAGGGAGGGAGGGAAAAGAGGGGAAAAGGAGGGAAAAGGGGGGGGGAAATTCAATGAAGTGACGACCGTCTTGACGTTCATTGAAGGCTGAGTATAATGCAAATTGAAATCAGTTGAGCAAGGGGAGAAATCAAGAAAAGAACGCGCCAATTTATGCAATACCAACAAAGACTCCAGACAGCGTCAAGAAACTCTTCAAACACAAACAGGTACTCTAGTTTGATATAGTGCCATGCCAGAGTAATATACAGGTACTCATAGCATTGTTTTGGGGAGGTGCGCCGAATGAAGCCGAAGCCCAGGTACACGATTGGAGAGTTGGCCAGGATTTCGGGCATCAGTACGAAGACCCTTCGCTTTTATGATCGGAAGGGGTTGCTAAAACCGTCGGAACGAGATGAGAAGAACAATTATCGCTATTACTCCGAACAACAAGTGGTAGATGCCGTGATGATTCGGGAAATGAAGCGCAGGGGCTTCTCCATGACGGAACAGAAGAGCTTGTTGCGCACATCGGACTTGCACCGGTTGCAGGACGCGCTGGCGTCTAAAATCAGCGACATACAGCAAGAGATCGACAAATTCAATGGCCAAATGAACTGCATCCGCCATACCCTTTCTCTGGTGCAGGAAGCTATCGCGGTGTACCAGGAAGAGGCCATCAGCCAGACAGCCAAATTTGATACCGTACCGGATAGGATAGTGTTGTTTAACCGCAAAAAGACCTACATCAACGCCAATCATCTTTTTTGGGATCGATACAATGAACTGCAAAAACTGCGGGAGGAGCTGCAAGTCACCCCAGTCGGGTATTTTTCCGGCATCTTCTACGATCACTACTTCAACCAGTTTTTTTTCGATGAGGGCGATTTGGAGGTTTACCTGCCCATTCAGGAAACCCACATGACGGGGCCAAATATCCGCAAAATTGAGGGATTTCAACGAGCCAGTATGGTGTTTGTGGGCTGGTATTCAGGGTTGCTGCCCATCTATGTCGAACTGGTCAAGCAGATTGAAAGCAGCGGCTACCGGATTGCAGGGCCGGCATACGAGGAGTATTTGGTGGATTTTTCTTCCGGCGTGCCGGACGAAAACTGCATGACACGGATTTTCTTCCCCGTGGAGCCGATAAAATAGTATACGATTCAAAATCAGTATCGGTGGCGTATCCATACGTCTGATACCCTCAGCTAACAGTTCCTATAGCAGTTCCTATAACAGTTCTTACTGTCAAGTCTGCCGTGGTATTTCACCACTCATTCGTTGCTCATGCCGGCAACACCCAATAAAAATAAAAAACTTTCCCCTAAGGGAAGGTTTTTTTATGAAGGAGCTTAAAATTTAAAAATTTGTGTGTTTTTATGAAATAGCAAACTCACTGACTCCTTGACATTCTCCTAAGGGAAACTGGTAGTTTAAAAAAATCCGGTAGATACAGTCTGTAAAAGTAAGAGGGCGGAAAAATTTGCGAGGGCGGGCGATAGTCATATATTGATCTAGAAGGAGGCTTTGTTATGGGCAGAAAAGTCGTGTACCCGTACATCCCCAACTCCGCACCCGGCATCCAAAGACAGATGATGGACGAGGTGGGTGTGAAAGATCTGTGGGAGCTATAC
>JAISLU010000010.1 GCA_031277095.1 Synergistaceae bacterium | reverse complement strand
GCTGGCTTGATAAATGCAGGCGACTTTGGAAAAATTGCGAACGGCTCATTGAGACATCGCTGAATATGGTTAAACTGGCGTTTGTGTCTTTGCTATTGAAAAGATATTAGACAGGCTCTAAGGCGTTCAATATAAAACATGATTTGTAGGTACATTTTCCGTCGGGATTTTAGGATCCAAGATCGGCAGGGCCGAAAAGGTGGGGTGGACTAATCTGACCGGATTGAAAACCGGATTGCAAATCTCTAACCCTCTACGTCCGCCCCTCATCTGACAGGCGTTTTCTAATCGCTGTTTTCTAATCGCTGCTTTCTAATTCGCTGTTTTCTAATTCACTGAACCGTTTCCAGTAACCTGGGTCGGCGCGGATGGTTTCGGCGTCGACGTAGGTGACGAGCGCCACGGTGCCCGGAACGGAGCGAACGTGACGGCGTTCCGTGCAGTCCACTTGTACGGAAAGGGCGTCTTTGCCCCGGCTGTGGGCTGCGGCTAGAGAGGCGGCAAAGGCGAGGGCGGCTCCTTCCCTGCCCTTCAGGCCCTTGACGATGACGTGGGCGCCGGGAAGCTCGCGGGCGTGCAGCCACAGGTCGTCCCCCGCGGCCTGTTTGAAGGTGACGAAGCGATTGCCCCGGGCGGACAAGCCCACCAAAACCACACAGCCGTCCACCTCGAAACGCAAATGGGGCGGAATATCCCTGACCCCCTTTCGCGCTTTTCCCGAATCTTTTTTTGAATCTTTCCTCAGGTCTTTTCTAATATCTTTTTTGGCTTTTTGGGCTGGAAGCGAAACCCAGTCCATCACGTCCTGCACCGCTTCTTCAAGTTTAGCGGGGTCTTCGATGGAGTCCAGAAGGTCCCGCTGTTCTTGCAGTTCCTCCACAGCGCATCTCAGAGACGCCGCTTCCTCCTGGATTTTTTGCGGATCGACCCGGGCTTTTTTGTATTTTTTAAAGTAGCGTTCGGCGTTGCGGGAGGGCGATAAATGAGGATCGAGTTCGATTTCCAGAACTTCGCCGCTCCCCCACTCCCTCAGCTCGGCTTTGTTCGCCCGGGGCGCTATCGCTGCCAGGTTGGCGAGCAGCAATTCGCCCTTGCGCCGGAAAAGCTCCGCCTCGGCGTTATTTTTCAGTTGTTTCAGCAACCCCTCCAGATGACGTTCCTTCGATTTCACCGCCCGAGCCACGCGGGCGTCCATGTCGCGCAAAAGACGCGAGCGCAGCCTCGCCAGCAAGGGAAACAAGACGCCTTGGCGCGCGGAGGCGACCCATGCGCCCTCCGTATCTTTTTCCTCCATGCCTTTCGTGTTTTCCACGGGCTTCGCCTCCGGGAACAGGCCGGGGAAACAGGTGAAGTATCCTTTCGAGGTGCATTGGCACGTAAGAGTTTTCGTTTGGTCCGGGCGGTAAAGATCCCGCAGCGCCGAAAGCCATCCATCGGGGGCTCGATCTTCCCAATGGGCCTCTATCAACCGGGTCAGAGGGCGTCCTATCCCTTTGACCTTGGAAAGCCCCTCGAAGGACAGAGATTCGAGTTCCGAGGGCAATGGCCCCTGGAAGGCGGGAGGAGGAACGTACAGGTGTCCCGGCAGAAGCGTCCGATAGCGGTTGTGGTCGGGGGAAACGTGGCGCGCAAGTTCCTCGATCCTGCGCTCCGCGTCTAGCAAAACGAGATTGCTGGTGGGCTCGGTGGCCTCCAGAACCAAAAAATACCTCACGCCGAAGCCCGCCGCCACGAAGCGCACCACCTCCAGCTCCAGGACTCTGTCGAAGTTCAACTGCCGAGCGGCCAGGATCTGTCCCTTCAAAAAACGGCTTTTCAGCGCTTCGACAAGGGGGCTCCTCGCCGGCGCGTATTTTTTCAGCGCATCGACGGAAGGCGCGTCCACCAAACAGCATCCGGCGCTGCCCGATCCCCAGGAAAGCAAAAACCATTCGCTGTTTCTTTTTTCATCTAAATTTCTTTTTTCATCTAATTTTCTTCCAAAGTTTTCCGGGCCCGACACGCGCAGCGCTATCCACGATTCCCCGCCCTCGACCTTGGAGACGCGCCAGGGGAAATTTTTGTTCAGCGCGGCCTGCAGGCCGTGAATGTACTCAGGACCGAAAGACATAAAACATCACCTTCTCTTCATCTTCTTTCTCTTCATTTTCTTTCTCTTCATTTTCTTTCTCTTCATCATTCTTTCTTCTTTTTCTTGAAGTATAACATTCGGCGCTCCCACTCTGCTTCCTAAGAACTCAAGCGTTCACTCATTTTAAATAGGATTTATGATATGATACGGTTTTCGGCGCCTATGGGATGTCTTTTGCAGCGGTGCATTTTCATGTGAAGATAAAGACGGGCAAAGGTACAGTCGTTCAACTTAAAAAATGTTAAATTTACACGCGCTAAATAGAGCAATTGACTTGTTTTTAGCTATTCTAACTTTAGGCTTTTTATCTTAATTCACTATAGATCGAGTTCAGGGGGCGATATTTTTGGAGAACAGTGTGCAATTTTCGACTTTGTTTCAGCAGATCATCAACGGCCTTTCGTTGGGTTCGGTTTACGCGTTGATCGCGGTGGGCTATTCTCTCGTCTATTCCATTCTTTCGTTTTCGAACTTCGCCCACGGCGGTTTCCTGGTCGTCGGGGGATATATTTGTTACGGGCTGTTGTCCGGAGTCGACGTCTACGGTTTTTTCGAGATACCCTCCTCCGGCATCTGGCTGGCGAGCCTGGGCGCTCTGGGAGGCGCGGGAATCGTCGCTGTATTGACCGAGAGATTGGCCTACAAACCCATACGCGAACGCACTTCCATGACGCTTTACCTCTTGATCGCCTCTATGGGCGTCAGCATCGTCATCGAGAACATCTTCGTCATCCTCGTGGGCGGACGCTTCAGGGCGCTGCCTCAGGACATTTTCCCCTCCGCTCTTTTCAACCTGGGCTGGAACGTCACGGTCAGCAGCTCCGATATTTTGTCCTTGGTCGTGGCGGTTTTTTTCCTGGGGGGGCTGCAATTTTTCCTGTCTCGAACCCGATGGGGGCTCGCCATCCGGGCCGCTGCCTGCGACCTGCACACAGCGGGGCTGATGGGGGTCAACGTCTCCTTGCTGATCTCCATCGTGTTCTTCGTCGCCGGACTTCTGGCCACCGTGGGGGGCATCTTTCTTTCCGTTCGCTACACCCTGTACCCTCAGTTGGGTGGGATTACCACCAAGGCCTTCGTCGCCGCGGTCATCGGAGGATTGGGGAGTCTTCCCGGCGCGGTGGTGGGCAGCCTCATCTTGGGCCTGGCCGAGATGCTCACCGCGGGGTTCATCAGCAGTCAGATGCGGGACCTGGTGGTCTTCTCCATGCTGGTCATCATGCTGCTGGTGAAGCCGGCGGGCTTTTTCGGCAGACAGATCAGCGACAAAATCTAGGAAGGGGCGGAAAACGTGAAAAAGAGTCTTTGGGCCAGCTCCGCCTTTGTGGTTTTGGGTTTGATCCTGATTTTTATGCCTCTTTCGGGTTATGAAGAAGGGATCGTCGCCCTCCTTTGCATCAACTGCATCGCTGCGATGGGAGTTTCGCTTCTGACGGGTTTTACAGGTATTTTCAGCCTGGGGCACGCGGCCTATATGGCGCTGGGCGCCTACACCGCGGCCATTATGACGGTGCGTTACGGCGTCCACTGGTTTCCCGCCATCGTAGCGGGCGGGATCATCGCCGTGCTGATCGCCTGGCTGATCGGTATGCCGACCCTCCGGCTCACGGGCGACTACTACGCTATCGCGTCCATTGGCTTGGGGGAGGCCATCCGCCTGGTTCTGGAAAACTGGCAGTCCTTCACCCGCGGCGCCCGGGGGTTTCCGGGCATCGATTCTTACACCAGCCGCACGGTGGCGGTGGGGTTTTTCACGGTGCTGGGCATCGGCATGTTCAACCTGATTTACAGCCGCTTGGGCCGGGAACTGAAGGCGTCGCGAGACGACCGCGTCGCGGCTTCCCTGATGGGCTTTCACACGCCTTCGTCCCGCATGAAGGCCCTTCTGATTTCCGCGTTCTACTGCGGCATATCCGGCGCGCTGCTGGGGGGGTACATGAACTTCATTCAGCCGTCCATGTTCGACATGATGAAGTCCACGGAGCTGACGGCGGTGGTGGTCTTCGGGGGGCTGGGCTCCATGAGCGGGACCCTGTTGGGGTCGGCGATCGTAACCTCGGTAATGGAGTATTTCCGCGACATCTCTCAGTACAGAATGCTGATCTATGGGTGCTTGCTGGTCGTCATTATGGTGCTGCGGCCGGAGGGGCTGCTGGGCAGCCGTGAAATATGGTCCTTCATTCCCATCCAAACCCTCCGTTCCGTTTTTCGTCCGATGCCTCGCCCCGACGCGCGGCCGAAAGAGAGAGGGTAAGAAAGGGTGGGTAAGGATATGGAAAACTCACGGGTACTCCTCGAACTCGACGCAATGAGCATGTTTTTCGGCGGAGTGCAGGCCGTCCGAAACATGAGTTTCACCATCATGGAGAACGAGCTGGCAGGGATCATCGGCCCCAACGGAGCGGGTAAGACGACGGTGTTCAACGTGATATCCAGCGTCTACAGCCCTACGTCGGGGTGTATCTGGTTTCGCGAGCAGGATATCACGCTGCTCATGGCCTACCAGGTCAACCGGCTGGGTATCGCCCGCACGTTTCAGAACCTGCGCCTTTTCGGGCGCTCCTCGGCCCTGGAAAACGTGATGACGGCCATGCAGAATCGCTATCGCTACTCTTTCCGCGAAACTCTCCGGGGGCATCTGTCGCCAAGCTACCGGCCGGATCCCGCTTACCACTACAGCTTCGTCGAATCTCTGCTGCACTTGGGACGGTGGGACGGCGTGGAAAAGCACATTCGCGCCAAGAGCATGGAACTTCTGGAGAGGGTCGGGCTGGCCGACCGCATGTTTCAGGCGGCCGGGACCCTGCCCTACGGAATGCAGAGGCGGCTGGAAATCGCGCGGGCCCTGGCGCTGGATCCCAAGCTCTTGCTACTGGACGAGCCGGCGGCGGGCATGAACCCGGAGGAGGTTTTCGCCCTGAACGATCTCATCACCGGCATTCACCGCGAGTTCAAATTGACGACCCTGGTCATTGAACACCACATGGACGTCATCATGGAGATATGCCCCCATATTATATGTATGAACTTCGGGGCAAAAATCGCGGAGGGCACGCCCGAGGAGATACAGAACGATCCTGAGGTGCTGAACGCGTATCTGGGCGGCGAGGAGGCGGAGAACGCATGAGCATGCTGCTGGAAGTGAACAATCTTCACGTCAGCTACGGCGCTATCAAAGCGCTCCAGGGATTTTCCCTCTACTTGGAGGAGCGGGAAATCGTCTCCGTCATCGGGGCCAACGGCGCGGGAAAATCCACCTTCATGAACGCGGTCATGGGGATGGTGAAGCGCGATCAGGGAGCGGTTTTTCTCAAGGGGGAAAAACTGCCGGGCAAGAACTTCATGGTCGTTCAAAACGGACTGTCTCTGGTCCCGGAGGGACGCAAGGTCTTCGCGCCTCTGACGGTTCTCGAAAACTTGAAGATCGGGGCTTTTTCCCGGGCGGGGCATGGCGACGTCAATAAAGATATGGAATGGGTTTTTTCTCTTTTCCCGAGATTGAAAGAGCGCATACACCAGCACGCCGGGACACTGTCGGGGGGCGAGCAGCAGATGCTGGCCATCGGCCGGGCTCTGATGGCCCGTCCCCAGGTGCTGCTTCTGGACGAACCGTCGCTGGGACTGGCGCCGATCATCATCCGGGATATCTTCGCGGAGCTGAGGCGCATCAACGAAGAAGGAGTGAGCATTCTTCTGGTGGAGCAGAACGCCAGACAGGCCCTGCTCCTTTCGCACCGCACCTACGTTTTGCAGACGGGACACCTGTTGAAGGAAGGGCTCTCGAAAGACCTCTTGTCCGATCCCGAGATCAAGGCAGCGTACCTCGGGACGAGAGAAAAGCGATAAATTCAGAAAAGCGATAAATCAGGAGGCACAGCGATGTCCTTGACCGAAATGACGATAAAAGATTTTACGGAAAAATTGAGTTCTAACGCGCCCGCCCCCGGGGGCGGCAGTGCGGCGGCGCTGTCCGGCGCCTTGGGAGCGGCGCTGGTTTCCATGGTCTGCAACCTGACGGCAGGCAAGGCGAAGTACGCGGAACAGGAGCCCCTGGTCAGAAAAACTCTGGCCAGCGCGGACGACTTGAGGGTGAAACTTCTGGAGGCTATCCAGAAAGACACGGACGCCTTCGACACGGTCATGGCCGCGTTGGGTATGCCCAAAGGAACGGACGAGGAAAAGGCCCGCCGCAGCGACGCGATCCAGGCCGCCTACAGAGAGGCGATCGCTTCCCCCCAGGCGACGGCGGAGTACTGTCTGGCGGTGATGAAACTCGCCGAATCCCTCGTGGGAAAAAGCAACGTCAACGCCGTCAGTGACCTTTCGGTGGGAGCGGCTCAGGCCTACGCGGGACTGAAGGGCGCCCTAGTCAACGTGAAGATCAACCTGCCCTTTTTAAAAGAAAAAGATATAGGGAAAAATAGCGAAACGAAAGGCACGGCAGCCGAAAAAAGGGCCTGGATGGAGCGAGTGGAGCAAGAAGCCGCTGAGCTGCTCCAGACGGTGGAGACCGGGGTCGCCCGACTGCTTTCATGATCGCGGGGTTGGGCGTGGACCTCTGCAGCATCTCCCGCATGGAGAAGGCGGTCCGTTCCGCCTATTTCGTGCAGCGGATCTTCCGCCCGCCGGAGATCGCCTACGCCAGGGGCAAGGGTAAAGAAAACCTCCGCGCCCAGGCGGCGAGTTTCGCCTCGGCCTTCGCGGCCCGGGAGGCGTTCGCCAAGGCCAGTGGCGTCTCCATATATAAAGTGGCGCTTTCCGTTTACCTGGAACGGACGAACGGCGTTCCCAGCCTTGTCTTTCCCTCGGAAGCGGATTTTGCCGCCGACTTCGCCGAGGGAAGGAAGCGGGCGTGGGTGTCCCTCAGCCACGATGGAGATTACGCCGTGGCCGCCGTGGTGATCGAGGCGTTCCGAAACGGCGTGGGCGTGTCGTAAGAGGGCGTATCATGAGAAGGCATAGGATGGGAAACAGACGGCGCGTCGATTGGGACGAAGAGCTGCGTAAAACCGAGCGTATACGGCGCAGAGGACTTTTCGTCTCGGCCCTGGGGTTTGGGGTCGCGGCGGTCTTTATTATGGGCGCCGGCCGGATGAGTGCCGCAGGGATCGACGTCAGCCGAAAACTCATTTTCACAATTTGCTTCGTTATCGCGATGTTTTTGCTGCGCGGCGTGTTCCGGCGACGAGAGCGGTTGCGCCTCGAACGGGAAGAAAAAGAAGAAATAAAAATAATAAAAGCAATAAAAGATCCGCCAAGTAAGGGTGCAAAGTGAAGTTTTATTTTCGTTCTTTTTCCGAGGAAATGACGCTGAATTTCGGGCGTATGTTGGGCAAATTTCTCGTGCCCGGCATGGCGGTGCTGCTTTCGGGCGATCTCGGAACGGGCAAGACCCTCCTGACCCGAGGCATAGGAGAATCTCTAGGGACAACCCGCGTTCGCAGTCCCTCTTTCACTTTGGTGAACGAGTATCCCACCGGCCGCTGTACCCTGGTCCACGCAGATCTTTATCGGCTGAAGCCCGGGGACGTGGAAAATCTCGGGCTCCAGGATTACCTGGACGAAACCTGTATCTTGATCGTAGAGTGGCCGGACCGCTGGCAAACCCCTCCGGATTTTGAGGCGCTTCGGATTGCCATCGAGACCGAAGGAGAGACGGGCAGGATTTTCCGAATGTCCTCTTTGGGAACGAAAGCGGAATCCGCGCTCCGCGGTCTGAAAGAAATTGGTCTGGCGAATTTGGAACTGGGAAATTTGGGACCGGAGAATTTAATTTCGGAAACATGAATTCCGATACGATGCAGGCAAAAAGGCAAAAAGGGGAAAAGATGAAAAAGTGGTAACTCTCGACACTCGATCCCCGTCTGACAGACGTTTTCGTCAGGGGGTCTCGGGGGGGCCAGTGAGGACCCCGCCGGGGCCGAGCGAGTTCCGCCCCCCTGAGCTTGAACGTTTACAAAAGGTGAAAAATTTTATTTTGGCGCTGGATTGCAGTCTTCGATGGACAAATGCCGCCGTCTTCGAGGACGGGGAGGTTCTCGCGTCGGAACGTCTCGACATAGGGCGCCGCCAGGCCGCGGAGCTGCCTCTTGTCGTGGAGCGCGTCCTGAAGGAGACAAACCGTTCTTTCAAGGATATCGGTTTGGTGGCCGTGACCAACGGCCCCGGGTATTTCACCGGAATCCGCGTGGGGGCTTCCTACGCGGCCGCGCTGGCCTACGGTTTGGGCGTGAAGGTCGCGCCGGTCTCTACGCTGCGTATGCTGGCGTATCCCTACACCGGAAAATCAAAATCGCGTCCCGTCCTGGCCCTTGTCTACGCTGGAAAGGGACGCGTGTACGCCGCATCTTTCGGATGCGCCCAGTACGGGAACACCGAGCTTCCCCCGGGGGAGTACGGAGGCGACCAGCTCGGCGCGTGGCTCCAGGAAAATCCTGAAGAAATACTCCTCGTGTCCGACGACCCCGAGAAAGCCGCCGAAACCTCCGGGCTGACCTCCCGGGAAATTCTTCTGTCACCGGCGGACGCCGCCGTCGTGGCCGCGATCGCCGCCCAAATGCTCGAGGCCTCGTACGCGGATTCACGGTCGAATGACTCTATTCAATCTATTGCTTTTCCCGCCGCTTTTCCCATCGTATCCCCTATGGAGTTAAAAATTTTCTATCACCGCAATCCTCAGGTGGGCTAACCTTTTCTTGTAACCGGCTGGCAATCCAATCGAAATAGCATGTCCTTCTTTTAAAATAAGCACTTGATTTATAAATTAAAAGCGCTTATTATTCACACTAGGCTGCAGAAAATTTTTTTTGGAGGTTTTATGATGACGCTGGGGCAAGATTATCCGAAGGTTAGGGAGATTTTTGGTTCAATGATGTTCGACCGGAGAGTCATGAAGGAAAGGCTGAACAACGATATGTACGAACGCCTCGTCGCGGCGATGGAGGGAGGTCATAAGCTGGACGCTTCTCTGGCGGACGCCGTGGCCATGGCCATGAAAGATTGGGCGATCAACAAGGGAGCGACTCACTGGGCACATTGGTTCCACCCCCTGACGGAATTGACGGCGGAAAAGCATCTGGCCTTCACCCTGCCGTCTCCCGATGGGTCGCCCATCGATATTTTCCGCGGGAAAGATTTGATACAGGGCGAACCGGACGCCTCGTCTTTTCCCTCGGGAGGCACCCGTTCCACCTTCGAGGCGCGCGGTTACAGCGCTTGGGATCCCAGCAGCCCGGCTTTTATCATGAAGAGCGCCAAAGGAGGTACCCTTTGCATCCCCTCTGTTTTCCTTTCTTACGATGGAACGCCTTTGGACCAGAAAACGCCGTTGCTGCGCGCATTGGCCGCGATCGAAGAACGGTCTCTCAAGCTGTTGAAGTTTTTCGGCCAGCGGGGTGTCCATAACGTACGGGTTACCGTAGGGCCGGAGCAGGAATTTTTCCTTTTGGACCGCCCCAGGGCCCAGCAGAGACCGGACATCCGTTTTTGCGGCCGGACGCTGATAGGCGCTCAGCCCGCCAAGGATCAGAAACTGGATCATCATTATATGGGGGCCATCGCTCCCCGGGTGCTTGCCTACATGGACGACGTATGCCGTGAACTCGCGTTGCTGGGCGTTCCCATCATGACCCGGCACAACGAGGTGGCGCGCTGTCAATTCGAGTTCGCGCCCCTTTTCTCCGAGGCCAACATGGCCTGCGACCACAACCAGATCGTCATGGAGACCATGCGCAAATTGGCCCGCAACCACGACCTGCGCCTTTTGTTCCACGAGAAACCCTTTGCGGGAATGAACGGAAGCGGTAAACATATCAACATCTCCCTGATGGACAACGAGGGGCGCAACCTTTTGAAGGCGACGAACAACCATCGCCGCAACGTCATCTTCCTGACCTTCCTTTCGGCCGTGGTGCTGGGTGTGGCGGAGTATCACAGCTTGCTCCAGGCCAGCGTCGCCACGGCGGGAAACATGTTCCGCCTGGGCGGGCACGAGGCGCCTCCCAGTATCATGAGCGTCTACCTGGGACAAACCTTGACGGAACTCCTGTCTCAGTTGGACAAGGCCGACCTGAAAATGCCCGACAAAGAACAGCTGGACATAGGACTCGCCAAACTTCCCCTGCTGACGCCTCACGACTGCGACCGCAACAGAACGTCGCCTATCGCCTTCACGGGGGACAAGTTCGAGTTCCGCGCGCCGGGGTCGTCCCAGTCCATCGCCCTGCCCGTGACGATGTTCGCCTCCGTGTGGGCGTGGGGCTTGGAGCAGTTGACGGCAATGATCGAATCGCGGACGGCCAAGGGCGCGGAGCCTATCGACGTCGCGCTGGACGCGGTGAAGGAAGCGATCAAGCGGGGTTCCCATATTTTGTTCGAGGGTGACGCGTACTCCAGCGAGTGGCATAAGGAAGCTCGCCGCAGAGGTTTGATCGAGGCCGAGACGACGCCCGAAAAAATCGACCTTCTCCTCAAGCCCAAGAACAAAGAAATGCTGGAAAACCTCGGGGTCTTCAAAGGACAAGAGCTGGAAATACTTCACGAGATCCGCATCGACTCCTTCGAGCGGGCCCTGGAGATTGAGGTTTCCATTCTCTATGACATGCTGTGGGAGGGAATTCTGCCCGCGATTTCGAAGCAGCTCATTTTGGAGAAAAAATCCTTCTCCGCCCTGGACGGCATGGATTTCAAAGAGGGCGCGCCTTGGAAGAAGTACATCCGCGATTTGGGGTGCTTCAAAGCCGGGCTCATCGCAGACGCACAAAAGCTATGGGCTTTGAAAGAGATGATGGTAGGTACGCTCAACTCTCGGGCAAAGGCCGACCTTTTGGTCAAAGAGGGCGTTCCTCTGATGGATTCGATACGCAGCACATGCGACGCGGCGGAACTCTTGATATCCGCGGAACTCTGGCCTTATCCGATATACCGCAACCTTTTGTCGCTTTCTGTTTAAAATCCTGTCCCTACGCCTCTATTTTCAGATCCGTATTTCAGTTCCGTATTTTTATTTCCATCACAACGACACTGTTTTTTCGGAGGGGAACCCGCGACGGCGTTCCCCTTGTCGACATTTGAAAAATCGGGAGTAAACTATCTTGTAAACGTTCAAGCTCAGGGGGATGGTACACTATCTTCAGGGTTGACCCAGGCAAAAAATCGCGGCAGAGTCCGCGAAACGTTAAGGAGCGGTGTAAAAGTGAAGGCTTTTTTGATAGTGGTGCCCATTTTTATCTTGATCGGTATAGGGTGGTCTTTAAAATACAAGAAAGTGTTTTCGCCCGCGACCCTCAAGGAAAACAATTTTCTCCTCTACTGGTTTGCCATGCCGGCAATATTGCTGCAGGGCATTCTCAGGGCCGACATGGACGTTTTGCAAAATCCCCTGTTCCTCGTGGCCATTTGGGCGCCCTATCTCCTCACTTTGATCGTCGTCTGGGTGACGGGGCGTTACCACGAAACACCTGAGCGTTTTGCCACCCTGGCCTTGAGCGCGGTGCGGGGAAATCATTTTTTCGCCGGCATTCCCATCGTTTACTTGGCTATGGGGCCTAGCGGAGTGGAAATCGGCACCCTCATCCTGGCGTTTTCCCTTGTCATCATGCAGGTTCTATCCATCGGCAGCGGGCAGTTGGCCCTGTTCGGAATTTTATCCTGGAAATCCCTGAAAGCCACAGGGCTGCAGTTATTGAAAAATCCGCTTTTCTTGATGTGTTTTTTCGGGTTGTTTCTGGTCTTCGCAAAATTGAACCACCTGCCTACATGGGCCAACGAAACGCTCAAAATCATGGCCGACATCAGCACCGGTCTCGCTCTTCTGATGCTGGGGGCGGAGCTGCGCTTGGAAAATATTTTCAAAATGCTCTTGTCCGTCTGGAAGATCGTTTTTTTCAAACTGGTGGTGCATCCCGTCGTGACGTACTTTACCTTTACGGCCTTGGGCCTTTCCCGGGAAATGGTGCAAGTTGGCGTGCTGCTGGCGGCTATGCCCGTCGCGGTCAATACCTCCATCGTGGCCCAGGCCATGGGCATGGACAGCGAGTATTGCTCCAGGGGCATAGCCATCACGACCCTTTGCTCCATACTGTCCCTCCCCCTCTGGATCGGCCTGCTGGGCTTGGCATAGGGTCCTGGATGGGAGGGGGCGGTACTCGGGTCAGGCCGCCTCTGCCACGGCAGATCAATTGGTCGTGGGTCCAATGTGTTGATGAGTACCTGTAAACCCTTATCAATAAAGGGCTGAAAATAAGCCATCAACAAATTGGTTACACTACCGATCAATTTGTTTTAATTATTTTTTTATATTTATCGGTGACAAATTTAGATTCAGGATAGAATAGAGCATTATGACTAACGCTGTTAAAAAACGAGGCCGGCCATCCAGCCAAAATATCTTTTCTCAGTTTGCCCGCGTAATGAAAAATCTTGCGGAATACGGCGGCTTGCCAAGTCTGGAGCAAGCCAGCGCAATTTGGGATGATATTTGGTATGTAGAGGCTCACAATTCGACCGGCATTGAAGGCAACACTCTGGTTTTGCGGGAAGTCAAAGCAATGCTTCAAAGAAATCGTGCGATCGGCGGAAAAGAACTCAAAGACTATCTGGAGGTCGAGGGTTACGCCAAAGCTGCCAAGTGGGTCTACTCACAAGCGCGCGCGCCTAAAGTTTTTGTCCCGGAAGGGATACTTTCGATTACCGAACTGAGGTTCATCCACGAATTGCTGTTAGAGAGTCTATGGAAAGTTGAGCCCCACAAGAACGCTCTCCCCAGCGAGACTCCAGGATCGTTCAGGCAACATGACATTTTGCCCTTCAGAGGGGGGATGACTCCGCCGTCGTTTCCCTTGGTGCTGCCGGACGTCATGGCCTGGATCAAGGATGTCAATAGGCTGGGAGCGCAGGTAGAGAACGAAGATATCGCCGCTGAGGCAATTCCTTTGAAGCTGGCACAGCTGCATTGTCAATTTGAACGTATACACCCATTTTTAGACGGCAACGGGAGAACGGGCCGTTTAGTCCTCAATCTCATATTGGTGCGTCTGGGTTTTCCTCCTGCAATTATTTTAAAATCTCGCCGCGAACGCTATATCAAGGCGCTCGATCAAGCCGATCAAGGCAACGTCACTCCTTTAGCCGCGATCATCGCTAAGGCGGCGATCGATAATGTTCACCGCTTCATCGTTCCAAAATTTGCCCAGGATTCCGATTGGGTTCGTCTCGAGTCTTTGGTCACAAAAGACATGACTTATTCGGCTTTGCGCCAGGCGGCTGGAAGGCTCGAAACTATAGCGGGTTTCAATTTCATGCACAAACCATATCCCACTGAATGAATGCGTGGACGTATTCATGAGTGCAAGTTTTGTGTATGATTTTGTAACCCGCTATAAGTATTATTGTTTATGGGAAGCATTATTTTTTTATGGATAGATAAAAATCGTAGGCTTCTTTATCGCTAGCGTTTTCGTGAACGATTTTCGCCACGGCTTTGACCATCGCCCGAGGGTTCTCGGACTGAAAAATATTCCTGCCCATATCCACCCCTGCCGCCCCTTCCCTTATGGCGCGGAAACAGAGGGTGAGGGCCTCGTTTTCCGGCAATTTTTTCCCGCCGGCTATGACGATGGGCACAGGGCACGCGGAGGTGATTTTCTCGAACTCGTCGCAATAGTAGGTTTTGATGATCTGCGCGCCGAACTCCGCCACCATCCGCGTGGCCAGCAGGAAGTACTTGGTTGTGCGCTCCATTTCCTTGCCCACGGCAATGACGCCCAGTGTCGGAATGCCGTAACGGTTCCCCGCGTCGATGGTATTGCAGAGGTTTTGGATCGACGTTTTTTCGCCCGGCGCTCCAATGAAGGTCTGGATGGCCATACACGAGGCGTTCATTCTTATGGCGTCTTCTATATTTACGCCGATGACCTCGTGGCTCATGTCCTCGTCCAGCACACTGCTCCCCGCGGAACAGCGCAGAGCCACCGCCTTGTCGAGCGTGGGAGGCACGGCGGCCCGCAGGGCTCCCCGCGTCCCCATCAACACGTCCACGTGGCCGGCCAGCGGGGGAATCACGATGTCGATACGTTCGAGCCCGGCCGTGGAGCCCATGATGTAGCCATGATCAAAGGCCAGCATTACAGTATGCCCGCTCTTGGGGTTGAACATTCTGGCGAGGCGGTTTTTCATGCCCCAATCCACATGGTCCATTCCTTTTAGAAAAAAAACCTCGGACGCGGGCGGAACATCCAAATAATAGTTGTGCCCCGCCTTGTTCTCCATGCTGTCCGCCATAAAAAATCACCCTCCCCGTTTCAAATTTAAATTCAAATTCAAATCTGTACAGGCTTGTCGTTATTGTTTCGTTTTTTTATTTTGTTTTTCCATCTCGTTTTTTTATCATCCACACGGCGAACATACTTATCGTGATCGCGGCGTAAAACCCCGCCGCGCTGCCAAAGAGCGCGTAACGAAAGGCTTCCTCGTTCCAGGGCATCTGGAAACCGCCCACGACGATAACGGCAAAAACGAACACCATCGATATTGCTGTGAGATATCGAAATTCTTTCCTCATGGAATTCCACCGATGAATAAACGGGGTCTCCTTCGCAGGAGACCCCCTTGGTTTTCGACTATACTTTCAAAAGGACTAAAGCCTGGAGACGTCGGCTGCCTGCGGTCCTTTCTCGCCGTTCACAATTTCGAACGCCACTTTCTGCCCCTCGGCAAGGGTTTTGAATCCATCACCCTTAATCGCACTATAATGTACAAATACATCCTTACCTTCATCAGCAGTGATAAACCCATACCCCTTACTTTCGTTGAACCATTTCACGGTGCCTTGAGCCATTCAAAAAAGCCTCCTAGAACAAATAAAATTACCGACCACAAGGGCGGTATATATACAGACTACAAGGTTTAGGTCAATATGTCAAGGGACCTAACGCCTTTTTAATTGATAATTCCAAAGAACCCCCTTTGGAACTTCCAAGGAATTCTGCCGTCCGTTTGATGCCTGTGTATAATCTTTCCGGAAGATTAAGCTGCAACTCTTACGGAGTGAGCGGAAACTACTGCCAAGGAGTGTCGAGTCTGCATGATAATCAGGCCGGTAAGGGTCGGGGACGCGGAGGACGTACACACGATACGCGTCATGCCCGGCGTGATGGAGAACATTTTGGGAATGGCGAGCGAACGCGTCTCCTACACTGATGAGTTTATCCGCAGCCTGTCCCAGGACGACCACGTGCTGGTGGCCGAGGTGGAGGGGACCGTCGTGGGCATTGCCGCGCTCCAGGTTTCGGCAAGGGCGCGTTTGCGTCATACGGCGGAGTTTGGAATCAATGTCCGCGCTGACCGCCAAAGACATGGTATAGGCAAGGCGCTCATGTCGGCCCTACTGGACATAGCCGACAACTGGCTCAAACTGAAGCGCGTCGAACTCAGCGTTTTTACCGACAACGAACCGGCCATAGCCCTTTACAGGAAAATGGGATTCGTAGTCGAGGGCACGAAAAAATATGCCGCCGTTCGCAACGGCATCCATGCCGACGAATACCTGATGGCCAGATATGGAGATTGACGGCGTTTTATTTCAATCCCGACACCCGTGTTTGCCCCCAGCCGGTTGCGATCGCCGCGCCCAACGGCGTGTGGCGGGTGTACAATGATGAAAAATGGGGGGATTCTCCATGAGTACGATAACAGCGTTAGTCGCAAAAGAACTGCAATTGACGGATATTCAGGTAACCGCCGTCCTCGAACTCTTCGAGCAAGGGTGTACGATCCCCTTCATCGCCCGTTACCGCAAGGAGGCGACGGGGTCCCTGGACGAGACGGTGGTTATGGCGATACGCGACCGCAGCGAAAAGATACAGGAGCTGATCAAGCGGAAGACCGCTATTCTGGAGTCCCTGGCGGAACGGGAACTCCTGACCGACGAACTTAAGGCAGCAATCGAGAACGCGCAGACAATGACGGTCCTGGAAGATGCCTATCTCCCCTACCGGCCCAAACGCAAGACGCGGGCGTCCGTGGCCGCGGCAAAGGGCTTGGAGCCCCTGGCGGAAAAGCTGTTGGCGCAGCTCGACGATTTCGACCCCGAAAAAGAGGCCGTGATTTTTTTGTCGGAGGAAAAAGGGGTGCGCTCGGTGGACGAAGCCCTCGCAGGAGCGCAGGATATCCTGGCCGAGCGATTCAGCGAAGACATGGAGGCCCGCCAGCAGACCAGAAAGATTTTTGCCCGCAAGTCCGTGCTGACCAGCGCCTGCGTCAAGGGCAAAGAGGCGGAGGGCGCCAATTACCGGGACTATTTCGAGTGGAACGAGCCCGCGGCGGCCATGCCCTCCCACCGGTTGCTGGCCGTTTTCCGGGGCGAGCGGGAGGGATTTCTCTCCGTTTCCGTGGAACCCTCGGAGGAGGAATGTCTTTCTCTCCTGAAACGCCTGTTCGTCAGGGGGACCAACGCGGCCTCCCGTCTGGTGGCCGAGGCTGCGGCGGACGGTTATAAACGGCTGCTGAGGCCGTCCATGGAGAACGAACTCCGCAACGCCCTCAAAAAGCGCGCAGACGCGGAGGCGATACGTGTATTTGCCGGCAATGTCAAAGAAATTCTCATGGCTCCTCCTATGGGCCAAAAAGCGACCCTCGCCATCGACCCCGGCCTCCGCACGGGCTGCAAAGTCGTCTGCCTGGACGCCCAGGGAAATTTGCTCCACAACGACGTCATCTTTCCCCACACGGGGGAACGGCAGAGAGGCGACGCCGGGAGGAAAATTCTGGAACTCGTCGAACGTTACGGAATCCAGGCCATCGCCGTGGGAAACGGGACCGCCGGGCGCGAAACGGAGTCGTTTGTGCGGGAGCTGGGGCTGCCCGCCGGTATCGTCGTCGCCTCGGTCAACGAGAGCGGCGCCTCGATCTATTCCGCCTCCGAGGTCGCCCGCAAAGAGTTCCCAGACCACGACGTCACCGTAAGAGGCGCGGTTTCCATCGGCCGCCGCCTGATGGACCCCATGGCCGAGCTGGTCAAAATCGACCCCAAGTCCATAGGCGTGGGGCAGTACCAGCACGACGTGGACCAAAAAGAACTGAAGCAGTCTTTGGACGATGTGGTGGTTTCCTGCGTGAACGCCGTGGGAGTCGAGGTCAACACCGCCAGCCAGGAGATACTCTCCTACGTTTCGGGCCTCAACAAACAAGTGGCGGGACAGATGATCAAGTACAGAGAGGCCAACGGGGCCTTCGAGTCCCGGGACGCCCTGAGAAAAGTCCCCAGGCTCGGGCCCAAAACCTTCGAACAGGCGGCGGGTTTTTTGCGCATTCACGGCGGAAAGAACCCCTTGGACTCCTCCGCCGTACACCCCGAAAATTATTCCACCGTGGAGCACATGGCGAAAGATCTGAAATGCACCGTCGCCGATTTGATGACCTCGCCGGAGCTGCGGTCGAAAATCGAGCTGACGCGCTTCGTCTCCGATAAAGCGGGTCTGCCCACCTTGAAAGACATCCTTCAGGAACTGGCGAAACCTGGCCGCGACCCCCGCCGGGCCTTCGAGGCTTTTGCCTTCGACCCCGCCATCCGGGAAATTCGGGATCTCCAGGTGGGGATGATCCTGCCCGGCATCGTGACCAACGTGACGGCCTTCGGGGCCTTTGTGGACGTGGGCGTACACCAGGACGGCCTGCTCCACGTCAGCCGAATGTCCGACAGCTTCGTGGAAAACCCCCAGGCGTTTCTGAAGCCGGGCCAGCAGGTGAAGGTCGCCGTGCTGGAGATCGACGAGCAGCGAAAACGCATTTCTCTCTCGATGAAAAAACATGATTTGGGAAAACACGATCTGGGAAAACATGATTTAGGAACGGAAGGGCCGCCGGACAAGGCCAGGCGCGGGAACACGGAAAGAAGTTCAAAGCATGAAGCGAAACCCGATCTGTCTTTGGGTTCTCTTTTCAGGGAAAAATTTGCGGAACGATCCGCAGAAAAATTTGCGGAGCAATCCCCGCAGAAACTCGCGAAAAAAGATCTCCAGAAGGGACACTGAATCTTTTGGAGCGTTTCGATACGATGGTGATCGGAGGCGGCCCGGCGGGCCTGATGGCGGCAGGGCGCGCCGCGGAGCTGGGGGAGCGCGTACTCTTGGTGGAGAAAAACGATTCTCTGGGCCAGAAACTTTTGCTGGCGGGAAAGCGCCGCTGCAATCTCACCAACGCGGAGCCGGATATGGAAGTGTTTTTGTCCCGTTACGGGAAAAACGGCCGCTTTCTCCACGGGGCCTTCAGCCGCTTCGGACCGGGGGAAACGCTGGCTTTTTTCAACCGAAACGGGGTCCCGACGAGAACGGAGCGGGGAAACCGGGTTTTTCCCGATATTCCTGATAAATCTTGCGAAACGACGCCTGGGGGAGCCCAGAGGGTTCTCGATTGTCTTATGCTCTACTGCAAGAAGGGAAAAGTCCGTATTTTGCGGAGGTCGGCGGTCACGGCCCTGAAGGTCAGAAACGGCCGGGTGGAGCGCATCGTCACCAACGTGGAGGAGCTTTCCGCCGATCGCTACATTTTGGCCACGGGGGGCAAATCCTACCCCAAGACGGGCTCCACCGGCGACGGGTATCGCTTTGCGGCCCAGGCGGGGCACACGATCGTGGAGCCGACGCCGGCCATCGTCCCCGTCAAAACCCGGGAAACCTGGGTGAAGCTGGCCAGAAACTTCAATCTGCGTAACGTGAGGTTGACGGCGGCGGTGGACGGCCGGCAGGTAGACCAGCGGTTCGGCGAGATGGAGTTCACGAATTTCGGGGTCAGCGGCCCCATCGTCATGGACCTGAGTTCTTACGTTTCGGACTGGATGAAGCAAGGGACGGTCACGTTGACTCTGGACCTGAAGCCGGCGCTGGACCTTCCGACGTTGGCCACCCGCATCGACCGCGACTTGGAAAAATACCGGGACCGGGAGTTCGGGCGCGCGCTGACGGACCTGGTGCCCAGCGCATTGATCCCCTTGGTGCTGGAGCTGTCGGACGTCCCAGGGGACAAACCCGTGGTCTACGTTTCCCCGGAGGAGCGGCAGGACCTGGCGCAGCTTCTGAAAAACATTTCACTGACCGTAAACGGCCTCTGGAGTTTCGACCATGCCGTCGTAACCAAAGGAGGGGTTTGCCTCAATGAGGTAGACCCGGCGACACTGCGCTCGAAACTGTGCGAAAACCTTTATTTCGCGGGCGAAATCTTGGACTTGAACGGCCCCACCGGCGGGTTCAACCTTCAGATGTGCTGGAGTACGGGATACACCGCGGCCCAGGGTGCGCGCCTCGAATCTGTGGTAAACTAACTTCGACTTGAAGATTGGGAGGATATTGCGAAGTGAATCTGCCCCGCCTGATTATTGCAGATGAAATCAACGCCGAAACGGTTTCTTCTGGCGTGACTTTAGTTTATGCCCTAAAGCGTTCAGGCGTCAGGGTAAAGGTGTTCACTTGCGCCCGCAGCGAGGCAGATGTGCGCTTGCTGAAGGTTCTCCTGGAGGAGTCCACCGTTTCTCTGGACCCTTACGCGTGCGGCAGCATAAAAAACTTGAAGACCCTGTTCCAAAAAACGGCAGATCCCGAGGCCTTGAACGTCATTTTGGTCCCCCTGGGGACGCGCCCGGAGGAAAACTTCGTTCAGGTGCGCCCAGAGGCCTTGGACTTGGCCAAAATTCTCACCTGCGGCATCATCGTCGTGATGTCCGCCTCGGCCTCCGCTATTTTGACCACCAACGCCACGTCTTCGGTTCTGGCGGCCTTCGAGAGCGGAAACGAAAATTACGTGCTGGGGGTCATCTTCGCCGGGGTCAAAAACCCCCGGGAGTACCAATTGCTGGAGCAGGACTACGGACGAAGAACCGCCGTTCTCAGCATGGGGTACATACCCAAGGAAATCGAGCGGCCCATGCCCGTGCTGGTGGAACTCTACGGCGCCACGGCGGGCACCCGGGTGATGCAGATCAAAAGCGCGGCGCTGCAGTTGGCGTCCATCGTGCATCAAATCGAGTGGGAAATCATGGAGGCTTTCGGCCGTCTCAAGCAAGAATGGCTGCCTCCCCAGGGAAGCGAATACCTTCCTAAAAACTTCAAAGTCGCCGTTGTGGGAGCCCGGTATTTCTCCCTGGAGGGCAGTAACAGCGCGGAACTTTTCCAATTTTTGGGCTGCGAGGTCGTAGACTACGATCCCTGGCAGGACCCTTTTCCCTTGGATGCCGAGGCCATTTACTTCCCCCATTCCATAGCGGCCCTGTACTCCAACAGGCTCCTCGTTCACGAGCCTTTCCACCGCGGCATCAAGCAGAGTTTCGCCGGGAACAAGCTCATTTTTGTCAATGGGGCGTCCTCTCTCCTTTTTGGTCAATATCTGGTCACTCCAGATGGGCAGAAGTCCGACGGTCTTAAATTTTTCCCCTTCCACGGGAGTTACACCTCCCTCAAGGAAGGGAGCGACGTTCACAGGATAGAAATCCGGGGGACGGAGGACTCGATTTTCAGCAAATGCGACGAAAAAATGAGGGGATTTTCACTGGATTATCTCCACGTCAGCAACCCGGGGAACGTCATTCCTCCGGTATGGGGTTATCGCGATATCCGTAAAGCCACCGAACTGGGAACTTCCGGCTGGGTCCAGGGTTACTGTTTCGTCACCGACTTGCACCTGGAACTCTGGAGCGGCATCGACACCGTTAATCGGTGGCTTTCTCTGCGCAAACGCTGACGTAAAAAATTCGGAGTCGGGGATGGGTGTCTTTTGGAAAAAGCCTACGCCTTGTTGGGAGTATACGATTTTGCCAGTCTGGAGGAAATAGAGGAAGCCTACCGCAGCAAAAAGCACCTTTACGACCCGGTTCGCTTCGCGCAAGGGTCCTCGGAGTGGCAGTTCGTCTGTGCGCAAAACAAGGAGCTGGACCACGCTTACGAGTACGCTGCGACCCGCGCCCTTCACCAGAAACCGCCGGATACAGCCCGCCAAGACTTGGGCGAGGCGGTTTACGGTGACTTGGACGAGGGGGACGCCTACGAGTCGTCTCCTCTCAGCGAGCTGGTGGATTTGTCCTTTGTCTGCCCTCTGGCGGTTTATTTCATACAGCTCGCGGCTCCCGGGGTTCTTCCCGACCTGCTGCCGGGAGGCGGCAAAAGCGATCTGTGGCTTTTGACCCTTGTGGTATTGGGGTTGAGCTACCTTCCCTCTCTCCTGACTCGGTTCGTACTTTTGAAGCGCCCCGTGGAGAGCTTCGGGATGATTCTTTTGCTTTTCCCCCTGACCCTCTGCTTCGCGGACCTGTGTTTTTCGTTGATCCTCCGTTTTTCTCCTCTTTTTTATCCTCTTTTTTCTCCCTTTTTGCCCAGCTACACGTTCGGATACGTTCCCGTTTTCTACCTGACGGGCTGGTCTCTTTTCATTTTGCTTTACGCCCATTGCACCATTCTCAAGATGTCCTTCTGCATAAAAAAACGCCTTCCCCTTTTCCGACGGATCGCGGCCTACACCTTGACCCTGGTCTTGTCGGTGACCATGAGCGTGCTGTTGTCCATGGCCATCAACATCGACATAGACATCGACGGGCAGCCCTCGAACTCCTCCGCTTTCGCCGAATCGCCCCCGGCGGAGGACCGCCCGCTTCAGTTTTCCGAGGCCGATATTTGAGGGCGCGGCATGTATTTTTTCGGGGATTTTTCCAGGACCTCGGTCTTTTTCGGCGGTGAAATTTTTCGGAAGTGAAATTTTCAGATAAAGATGAGTAGAGACGGAATAGAAATGAAATTTTCGGAGATGAAATTTTCAGAGGTGAAATATTTGAAATCCCAGATCATTCATTTGAAATCCCAAATCATTCCCTGTCTCCTGCTGCTTTCCTTCATTTTCGGCGCCGGGCCGGCCGGCGCTTCGGCGGATTTTTTCGAGCTTTGCACCGACGGGAGCCCGAAAGCGGTGGCGGAGGCCATTGCCGGATGGGCCGACGTGAACGAGCCCGACGAAAACGGACTGACGCCGTTGATGCTGGTTGTCAGTGTGAACCGCCCCGAAATCGCCGAGGTTCTGCTGCAAGCCTCCGCCGACGTCAACGCCCAGGATAAGGACGGGTGGACCGCCTTGATGTGGGCCACGATAAAATCCGACCTCTCCGTTGTGGAAAAGCTGGTGGCCGCTTCGGCCGATTTGGATATCCAGGCGTCCCGATACATGACGGCCCTTCTGTCCTCCGTGCTGGAAAACCGAGAGGACGTCTCGAAGTTTCTGATCGAGTCGGGAGCCTACGTGGACACCCGCAACGAAGAGGGGGTCACGCCTTTGATGCTGGCCGCCAGCAAGGGAAGCATCGCCACGGTGAACGCGCTCCTCGCCGCCGGGGCTTCTACCGATGCCGAAGACGGGGCGGGCTGGACGGCGCTTCTGTGGTCCACGGTCAGCGGAGATCTCTCGGTTGCCGAGGCCCTTGTGGCGGCTTCGGCCGACGTGAACGTCCCGGACCGGGAGGGCGTCACCCCTGTGATGTCCGCCGCCTATCGCGGCCATGCCGACTTGCTTTCTTTTTTGATCCGCGCGGGAGGAAACGTCGACGCCGCCACCATCGACGACGTTACGGCCTTGTCTCTGGCCTGCGAATCGGGGGACGCGAGAATCGTGGAAATCCTGATCGCCGCCGGGGCGAAGCTCGAAGCTCGCGACAGAGACGGTCTCACGCCTCTGATGGCCGCTGCGCGGAAGGGCGCGGTTCCTGTGATCGGCGCGTTGATCGAAGCGGGGGCGAAGCTGGACGCAAAGGACGGCGACGGCTGGACGGCGCTGCGCTACGCCACTGAGTTCGGAAATAAGGAAGCGGCGCGGCTTCTGACCTTGAACGGAGCAAAATAGACCCCACAAACCCGCCTCGTTCGTTCTCGCTTTGCCGGCGTTTTTCCGCCGCGCTTTTCATGCCGTCATCTTCATCTCGTTATCGTTATTCTTCTTACCCTTACCCTTATTCTCGTTATCCTTCTCGGTTATTCCGTTTTCCCTTTCTTTTAAGCAGAATTTAGATCGATATTTTTGTTTATTTTATTTTTTTGCTTGACATAATTCCAATAAAAGCATATTCTTGAGAGATAATGCTGAAGAAGGGAGTGTGTAAAGTGGTAGAAGAACAAAAAACAGAAGAACGGAAAGAAGAACAAAAGGTTGAACAAAAGGTTAAGCAGGGATTTTTCGGGAGAATCTTGTCGGGGATTGAAAGGGTGGGTAACAAATTGCCCGATCCGATCACGCTTTTCGTCATTCTGGCGGTGATCGTGGTGGTGATTTCCTGGATTTGCAGCCTTTTCGGCGTCAGCGCCGTGCATCCCGGAACCGGCAAGACCATGAGCGTGATCAACCTTCTCTCCAAAGACGGTTTCCGTCAAATTTGGAGCAAGGCCGTCACCAACTTCTCCGGGTTCGCCCCTATGGGCATCGTTCTGGTCGCCGTCATCGGGACGGGTGTCGCCGAAAAAAGCGGCTTCCTCTCGGCGCTGATACAGAAGATGCTGGGAGGCGTCCCCCCGGTGCTGGTCACGCTGATCCTTGTGTTCATCTGCGTAAACGGAAACGTCGCCGGGGACTCCGCGTTTGTCATCATGCCTCCCCTGGCTGCCGCGACGTACCTCAGCATGGGACGAAACCCCATGGTCGGCATGTTCACCGCCTTTGCAACGGTGGCGGCGGGGTTCTGCGCGACGGTGGTCATAGCTCTCACGGACACCATGGCCTACGGCTTCACGGAAAGCGCTGCCCGGCTGCTGGATCCGGACTACGCCGCTTCTCCCGCCATCAATTACTATTTCCTCGTGGTTTCCTGCATCATCCTGACGCTGGTGGGGACCTTCGTGTCCGAGGTACTCATCGCGCCCCGCTATGCTCACGTAGACTTGGCCAAGTATGGGAAAAACGAGCAAAAGGGCCTGACCCCCGAGGAGGAAAAGGGGCTCAAATACGCCCTTCGCGCCCTGGCGATCACGGTGGTGGTTGTAGTCTTGATGTGCGTCGGGTCGGATCCCCTTTTGGGAGACCCTGCTCAGGGCGGGTCCATCACATCGGCCGCCTCGCCCTTCATGAGCGGCTTGGTGGTGACCGTCACGGTTCTCTTTTTCGTTCCGGGCGCCGTCTACGGTTTCGTCAGCGGCAAGTACAAAAACGACAAGCAAATGTTCGCCGACATCACCCTGGCGTTCAAGGACATGGCGCCCTATATCGTACTCTGCTTCTTTTGCGCGCAGTTCACGAACTACTTCGGGTGGAGCAACTTGGGCGTCATCATTGCCGTCAAGGGCGCGGAGCTGCTGAAGGCCATGAATTTCACCGGTATTCCTCTTTTGATTGGCGTGGTTTTGGTCTCTTGTATCATCAACCTTTTCATCGGGTCTGCCTCGGCGAAATGGGCTATTTTGGCGCCGGTGTTCGTTCCCATGCTGCTCCTCCTCAACCTGGACCCGGCGGTGACGCAGATCGCCTACCGCATTGGAGACTCCATCACGAACCCGCTCTCGCCGCTTTTCTATTACTTCCCGGTGATCCTGGGTTTCGCCCACCGCTACGAAAAAGACACGGGCATGGGCACGGTCATCGCCAACATGGTTCCCTTTTCCTTCTGCTTCACCATCGTCTGGCTGTTGCAGCTCGTGGCGTGGGCCATGCTGGATCTTCCCTTGGGCCCGGGAGGCAAAATTTTCCTGTAAGTAAAATAATCGATACCCTTCATTTTATTATCCTTCATTCTCTTCTTCCCCTCATATCCTCCCCTCATACACACCCCTCGTTTACTCCTCTCGAGCAATCTTTTCGATCGATGTGGATCGATGCCCCCGGTTCAGCCGGGGGTTTATTTTAGGCTGACGTTGCAAAATCAAGATATAGTCGTTCAACTTAAAAATGTTAAATTTGCACGCGCTAAATCGAGCAATTGACTTGTTTTTTAGCTATTCTAACTTTAGGTTTTTTATCTTAATTCACTGTAGAATGAGATAGATCGATGTTATCGGGCAGTGACCGGCAAGGCAGCGTTATATCCGTAACGGGAGGGAATACACATGGAACGGGAGATTTTTCTTGCGGGCGGTTGTTTCTGGGGCGTGGAGCAATACATGTCTCTCCTGCCGGGAGTTGTGGAAACGGAGGCAGGTTACGCCAACGGCTGTACCCAGCGCCCAAGCTATGAAGATGTCTGCTCGGGCGAGACGGGCCACGCCGAAACGGTCAGGGTCCGTTACGACGACGGCCGGATCGGTCTGCCGTTTCTGCTGGAGCGGTTCTATGAAGCCATAGATCCCACGTCCCTGAATCGTCAGGGCGGCGATATCGGCGAACAATACCGCACCGGAATTTACTATGTGAACGAGTCGGACCGTGAAATCGTCAACGCATCCCTGCGCGATCTGCAAAAGCGGGAGATCAAACCGGTGGTGGTGGAATGCAAGCCCCTGGAGAACTTCTGGCCGGCGGAGAAGTACCATCAGAAATATCTGGAGAAAAATCCAGGAGGCTACTGTCACATCCCCCGCTCGTTGCTGGCCAGTGCCGGCGCGGCCAAGGACGAAGCAGCGAGCCGTCAGGCCGATCTTCGGGAGAAACTGACGCCGCTTCAGTATGAAGTGACTCAAAACGCGGGTACGGAGCCCCCGTTCCACAACGAATACCACAATCTTTTCGAGCCGGGGGTCTACGTCGACGTAACAGACGGGACCCCGCTGTTTCTGTCGGCCGATAAATTCGAGTCCGGCTGCGGGTGGCCCAGCTTTTCTCGGCCAATTTCCGATTCCGCTCTCTTGGAGCGCCCGGACCATTCCCAGGGCATGGAACGCACGGAGGTACGCTCCCGGGCGGCGGATTCCCACCTGGGACACGTGTTTCAGGACGGCCCCCGGGAGACAGGCGGGCTGCGATACTGCATCAACAGCGCGTCGCTGCGCTTCGTGCCTCGTGACCGGATGGAGGCGGAGGGCTACGGCGATCTGCTTGGAAAATTGTGAGGGAAAATTGTAAGGTCTTGCCCGAGGGCCTGAGCGCCTGAGGGCATTCACCCTCTACGATCGAGTATGATCCAATACGTTCTGACTTTTCATGATATAATAGAATAAATGGACAATAGTAGCTTTTTTGTGTATTACCCTTGGTGTGTTTTACTAGGGAAGTATGCGAGTATGTCGCCAAATCGCCGAAAGTGACAGCTCGGATTTTTCTGGTAAGCAAAGTTGTTACTTTGCCCTCAGAAAGGAGATTCAAATATGTTCAGAAAATTTACGAATGGTTGCGTCGTGTTGATGCAGAAGTACCTGCCGGATCCTTTCCTTTTCTGCATTATTTTGACCGTTGTCGTTTTTGGCCTGGCCATTCCCTTAACGGGTCAGAGCGCCCACGCCATGGTCATTCATTGGGGAAACGGCGCCTGGTCGCTGCTGGCTTTTTCGATGCAGATGGCTTTGGTGCTGGTGCTGGGAAACGCTATGGCGATCTCGCCTCCCATGCAAAAACTGCTGAAAGCCTGGGCGGGGATACCTAAAACGGCTTTTTCCAGCATTGTTTTCGTTACCGTCATCTCCGTGCTGGCCTGCTGGGTCAACTGGGGATTCGGGCTTGTGGTGGGGGCGATTTTCGCCAAGGAAATTGCAAAGCAGGAGCGTCACGTGGATTACCGCCTTCTGATTGCCTCGGCATATTCCGGTTTCTTGATCTGGCATGGAGGGTTTTCCGGCTCCATTCCTCTCGCCATCGCCAACGTCACCGCCGCCGTTACGGCGCAAACGGGCGGCGTATTGACCGAGTCCGTCCCTACCAGCGCCACTATTTTCGCCCCCTTCAACCTGTTCATCTGCGTGATGCTGCTGGTCGTATTGCCTCTGACAAACGCCTGGATGCACCCCTCGGCGGACAAGACGGTGGTCATCGACCCCGCTCTTCTGCAGGATGATGAAGCCCCGCCCGCCGTGGCCGTGAACCCGGCAGAAAAGATCGAAAACAACCCGCTTTTTTCCATCATTGCGGTGATATTCGGCGGCGTTTGGCTGTTTTCTCACTTCAAGGCAAAGGGGTTTTCGTTGGACCTCAATATCGTCAACCTGATCTTCCTGACCGTGGGCATTCTGTTGCATGGCACTCCCATTCGTTACGTGCGCGCCATCAACCAGGCGGTGAAAGGCGCGGGTGGGATTCTGCTGCAGTTCCCGTTTTACGCCGGGATCATGGGAATGATGGTGGGCGCCAATCCCGCCACAGGCGCGTCCTTGGCCGGCGCGATCAGCAATGGGTTCGTGGCCATCTCCAACAACGTAACTTTCCCCGTGTTCAGTTTCTTGAGCGCCGGTATCGTCAACATTTTCGTTCCGTCCGGCGGCGGCCAGTGGGCGGTTCAGGGTCCCATCATGATGCCGGCCGGAGCGGCCCTTGGTATAGAGCCCTCCATTACCGCCATGTCCATTGCTTGGGGTGACTCTTGGACCAACATGATCCAGCCCTTCTGGGCCTTGCCCGCTCTGGGAATCGCCGGTTTGAGCGCAAGGGATATCATGGGCTACTGTGTCGTGGACATGTTCGTGTCGGGAATCATCATTTGCGTCGCCTTCTTGGGCACGGGGCTGCTGTAGCCCGCGCTCGTCCTATCGTTTTGTTTAAATAAAATACCGTTTTATTTAGAAGGGGGAATAGTCGTGTCCAAGGAAACGGAGAAAATTGAAAAACTTTTAGGCAAAGACGCGCAGGATTTATTGGAGTACAAGTGCAAAACCGTCAGCGCGGACTCTCTGATCTTGCCGGGACCCGATTTCATCGACCGCGTCTGGGCGGTTTCGGATCGTCCCATTCCGGTGCTGCGCTCGATTGCCGCGCTCTATAAACACGGACGACTGGCCGAAACCGGCTACATATCCATCCTCCCTGTAGACCAGGGCATAGAACACTCCGCAGGGGCTTCCTTCGCCCCCAACCCTATCTACTTCGACCCGGAAAACATCGTGAAACTGGCTATGGAGGCCGGTTGCAGCGGCATTGCCAGCACCTTGGGCGTGCTGGGCATGGTGGCGCGGAAGTATGCCCACAAAATTCCCTTCATTCTCAAGATCAACCACAACGAGCTTTTGTCGTACCCGGAAAAGCACGACCAGATACTCTTCGCCTCCGTGGACCAGGCTTGGGACATGGGCGCCGTGGCCGTGGGTGCCACGATCTACTTCGGCAGCGAGGAAGCCACGCGCCAGATCCAGGAAATTTCCCGGGCCTTCAAATACGCCCACCACCTGGGCATGGCGACGATCTTATGGTGTTACCTGCGCAACCCCGCCTTCAAAACCAAGGAGAAGGACTATCACGTGGCCGCGGACCTGACGGGACAGGCCAACCATCTGGGGGTCACCATCGAGGCCGACATCATCAAACAGAAGCTGCCCGAAAACAACGGCGGATACACGGCCCTCAACTTCGGCAAAACGGCCAAGGCCGTCTACACCCAATTGACCTCCGACCACCCCATCGACTTGGCCCGCTATCAGGTTCTCAACTGCTACGCCGGACGCGCGGGGCTCATCAACTCGGGCGGCGCGTCGGGAGGGGAAACCGACATGGCCGAGGCCGTCAGAACCGCGGTCATCAATAAACGCGCCGGCGGCATGGGCCTGATTCTCGGACGCAAAGCCTTTCAGCGCCCGATGAAAGAAGGCGTCCAAATCATCAACGCCGTCCAGGACGTCTATCTCAACAAGGAAATCACCATCGCCTGAGAGTTTTTTACCTGCGGAGTAGCAGGGTCGATAAATAGGTGTCCGGAGCGGACAGGGCCGCGTCCCCTCGGAGAATGGTTTCCCCGGGAAGGCCTCCCCGGTCTACCCGTAGCACCTCCGACCAAGGGCCGGCGGACTGGACCATTGCCCTCAGATTGTCTTGGAGCGCGGTGGGCTTGTATATGGCGGCGGAGTCGCAGCTTTTCAGAACTTGAAGAATGGCGTCCGGGCGTGCCGTGCCGGGAACGACGGAAAATATCTCCTCTCCCAGCGCGAGAAAACGCCCGGCCCTGGCCCCGGCCAGAGAGTGGGCCGAGACCCCAGGCACCAGTTCCAGCTGGATGGATGGCTCCAGCCTCTTCCAGACGCCGTACAGGTAGGCAGCGGTCGCGTACAGCGCGGAATCTCCGATAACGGGCAGCGCGACGCTTTCGGAGCTTTCCCACCGGGGGCGAAGGGCCTCCAGTTGCTGGCGGAGGGAATCGCGTCGGGTTTTCTCGTCCCGGGTCATGGGAAAGACGACGGGAACCGTCTCCACCTCCAGATGGGCGCGAATGACGGCGTCGGCGACGCTGGAGCTTCCGGCGCTCGTCACGGGCACCAACACCAGATCCGCCCTCTCGATGACCTTCAGGGCCTTGACGGTGATCAAGTCGGGATCGCCCGGCCCCACCCCCACGGCAATAATTTTTCTCCTTCTCCCTACTGACGCATTCGCTGCTCCAGTGATCATTTCAGTTGCTCCTGCTTTAGTCATCGTTCCGACTGTCTCCGTAAAAAATCTCGACCAGCATTTTACCGCCTTTTTCCAGCCCCAGCAGCGACGGACGGCTGAGGCAGCTTTCGGGGACGGCGGCGAGCCGCAGGTGCCCCGCCAAGGCGGCGAACCAGGGGCGTTTTCGGACCTCGTCCAGAGACGCGGCGTTCATGGCGCCCTGCTGCACCAGGTAGACGTCCAGCCCCGAATCTGCCGCCTGCAGGACGCGCTCTATGCCCCAGGGAGCGATAGAACTGCCCTTCCTGAGGGGAACGGCGAGGGCTGCGGCGTTGACGCCCCCCGCCAACTCCATGAGCCGCGCCGCCCAGGAGCCGGGAGCGCAGGTGTGCAGCTCCTTCGAGGTGGCCTCCAGGAATACCGCCTGTTTACTTTTGCCCCGCGCCGACGTTTCTGCGGCCTGAGCGATGGATTTGCGCAAAACAGCGAGCTTCTCCCGGGCCGCCTCCGGGCTCGTGCCCAGAATTGCGGCAAGGCGCGTCAAGTACTCCTCGAACTCCTCCCACGAAGGCGGGTCGATGACGTGAACCGCGACCCCCGCGCGCTCCAGGACCTGGGACAGGTGCGGGTTCATCCGCTCCACCAGAGAGCGCATAAACACCGCGTCCGGCTTGAGGGCCAACACGGCCTCGGCCCCCACTTTCTGAGGCAGGGTCGCGACCTTCTGGGGTATGATTACCCCTGCCCCCCAATCCGTTTCGCTGCTGGAGACCGCCACAAGCCTGTCCCCCCTTCCCAGGGCGATGATGTTGTCCGTGTGACCGGGATAGAGGGAGACGATACGCCGCGGGCCGTCGCCTGTTCCCGCCTCGTTTGAAATGGGTATAAAAAAAATACAAAAAATCAATGAAATCAAAAAAATTAATTTACGCGGGTATGCCATACTTTTGCTCCTTTGGGGGAAACATAGGGGTCGAAGGGAACGCCGTAAATCCGCTCCAAAACCTCCCCGTCCAGCCGCTCCACAGGCGACGCCAGCGGAAAGCCACTCTCCTTCACATCCTTCATTTCACCCTTTACATCATCTTTCATTTCACCCTCCAGGGATTTTTTCAAGGCCAGGAAAACGTCGGCGTAAACCACGGCCAAGTTGACGTCGTGGACCGCTGCCACCACCGTTTTCCCTGAGCCGGCCACCCGCTTCAGCAGAGAGAATACCTTCGCGGTTTGATGAGGGTCCTGGGCCGACGTCGGTTCGTCCAGCAGCAGTAGGGAAGGGTCCTGAGCCAGAACCGCCGCCAGCAGAACCCGCTGGGCTTCTCCGGTTGAAAGGCGCGTCACTCTGCGGAACAGCAGGTGTTCCACATCCGCGTCGGCCGCAGCCTCCAGCACCAGGCGGTCGTCCCCCCGGCTTCTATGGGGCAAGCGGCCCAGCGCAACCGCGTCATACACCGTAAAGGGGGCGGCCATCTGCACCTGCTGAGGGACCATGCCCACAAGCAGACCCATCTCCCGGCGGGGTATACGGGAGACTTCCCGAACCTCACCGGTGGTTTCGAAGGTCAAACTGCCTTTGTAGGGCAGGAGCCCGGCGAAGGTTCGGAGCAACGTGGTCTTTCCGCTTCCGTTGGGGCCGATGAGGGCGGTCAGCTTCCCCGGCTGGACGGCTCCCTCGCTGAACACAGGGATTCCATAGCCCGCTTCGAGCCTGGAAAAACGGATAGAGAGATTGTTCATAATCCGCCGTCCTGGCGCAGTAAAATCCAGCAGAAGAACGGTCCGCCTATGAGGGAGGTGACGACGCCGACGGGAAGTTCGCCCAAACTCTGGGCCGCGCCGTCGGCCAGAGCCGTCAGGCAGCCGCCGGTCCAAAAGGCGAAGAACAGCAAGGGGCGGTGCAGCGGCCCGATGAGGGGGCGCAGAAGGTGCGGGACCACCAGCCCCACGAACCCGATGATGCCGAAGGACCCCACCGCGGCGGCCGTTCCCAGGGAGACGAGGCAGAGCAAACCCCCCCGCAGCCGCCTCTCGTCCACACCCAAGAGGCTCCCCCGGTCTTCCCCGAGGGACACGGCGTCCAGCTCCCTGCCCCAAAACCACGGGGGCAGCGCGGAAACGGCCGCGGCCCCCCACACCCACAGAGCGGCGGTCGGGGACGCCCCGGCGAAACTGCCCATCAGCCAGAGGACGATCGCCCCCAGCCGGTCGTCGGCGATCGCCTTCAAAAAGGTTACCCCGGCGGACAAGAAGGCGTTGACGACGATCCCCGTCAGCACCAGGTGCCCACGGCTGGACCGCCAAGCCATCCCTTGCACTGCCCACAGTGCGGCCAGGGCTCCGGCGAAAGCCGAAGGCGTCACCCACAGGGAGTGAACCATGAAGCCCAGCGCCCCTCCGAACGCGGCCCCGGCGGCAATGCCCAAAGTGTAGGGCTCGGCCAGGGGATTGAGCAAAAGCCCCTGAAGCACGACGCCGGCGACGCTCAAAACCCCACCCGTGCCCACGGCCGCCAGAAGGCGCGGCAACCGCACGGAGCGCACCACGATCGCCTCCGGCGTCATTCGCTCCGGCCCGCTCAAAAAGGGCGACAGCAGGGCAAAAACCCTGGAGACCGGAATGGGCCAGTCGCCCCGGGACAGCCGCCAGAAAGCGATGACCGTCAAAGCGCAGAACAACAGCGCCGCGAACTGGAGCCTGCGCCCCCGAAGCGCGGTTTTGTAATCCGCAAGGGAGGGCTTTTCTGTGACGGCCGTCACTCCATCAGACCTTGAATGCGTTTCACGAAGAGCTTCCCCACCTCGGGATACTGCCCCAAGCCCACGAGGTAAGATTCCACCTGATAGCCCTCTTTTTTAAAGCGGGAGAGCCAGGATTCGGGGTCCTCCGCCCCCGCCAAGTCGTTGTTGGCATGGTCGCCCGCCACGACCATGAATGGCGCCAGAACCAGGTTTTTGACGCGGGTTTTTTTCAGCGCGGCAAGAACGTCGTCGAAGGTGGGCGTGCCCTCCACCGTACCCAGAAAAATGCGCCCTGAAACCGGGGCCGAAAGCCTGAAAAGCGCCCCCTGCATCTCGCTGTACATGGCGTTGGCCATGTGGGGCGTTCCGTGTCCCATCAGGACGACGGCCTTGTTCGGCCCGAGTTTTCCCCCGCGGGTCAGGTGCCGCGCCAGAATCCCCGCCATGAGTTCGCAGTCCGGCCCGTTGGACAAAAACGGCTGCCCCAAAGCGATGTGGGCAAAGCCGTACTTGCCCTTCATGGAGGCGAAGGCGTCCACAACGCTTTTCAGGTCGTCGTACTCCTCTCCCGGAATCACGTGCATCGGCTGAACGTAGACGTGGGTGAAGCCTTCGGCGTTCATCAGCGCCAGGGCCTCGGTCGGGGCGGGGATGTCGATGTTCCGTTCCCTTTTCAGCTTGCGCCGGATGATGTTGGAGGTGTACGCGAGCCTCACCTCCACGCCGGGAAAGGCGTTTTTCGTGGCCGAGACGAGGGACTCGATAGCTCCGGCGGCGTCGGTCATAGACGTTCCGAAGGCCACCAGCAGAATACTTTTTTTCTCCCCAATCTCCGCCGCGTCGGCGCAGGACACAAGGCAAGCGGCGAGTACCGCCGCAAAAACGCAATGTCTGAACATGAGACAAACCTCCCTCGATAAAATACATTCATAAAAAACCCCCATAAAAATCCCGCATCAAAAAAAGGACGCATGTTCCGCGTCCTCCCACCTTCGCCTTTTCATAGCACTACAGGTGAAGACGTTCGCCCACGCAAACATCACCTCCAAGCCTCCCGGGCCGGTCTCCTGACTTCCGTTCCTTCTCCTTCGCGCCTTCCCGAATAGAGTGAGCATTCAGTGGCCAGAAACATGCGAATTCGTCGCGGTTACAGTGGCGGGGCCGTACGGGATTTTCACCCGTTTCCCTACGCCTCGGGAGCTTTCATATAATTTAAAATCCATGCACTAATTTAAAATTCATCCACTACATCTAACACCGGAAAGAATGTTATGTCAAGCCGTGCCAGGGATATTCTTGTTGATGGCAGGGTTTCTGTGTGTCACTTATGCGGCTAAATATACTTTCAGCATTGATAGATAATCTCAAACAAATGTATAATTAATAAAAATTATACTTTGGTTTGAGGTAAATCATGTACATAATTTCAGGTATCAACCAAAAATATTGCTATGCATGTGAAACAGTCTGGGACAAGGAACAAAAGAAGCCTTGTAGATCCGGTAAATGCATAGGACATATAAATTCTGACAATTTACTGATCCCCAACCGATACCTCTCTCAGCTTTTTTTCTTGGAATCCTCAGACCCAGCATCATTAAACGAGTACGAGAAGCGCGTCATTGAAACTGTTATCAACAAATACGGCGAAAACGTAAGAAGCAAAGCGACGAAGCCACCGTCAAAACAGCTTTCAGAAGAGGACATAATGACGGCGCGGGCCGTGTTCATCGGACCCGATCTCGTTTTTGGCGCGATTACGAAGCGCTACCACATCAGCTCCATATTAGAGAAGAGCTATGGCGAGGGGATAATGAAAGATATCCTATCTCTGGCTTGGTATCTTGCCTCGGAAGGAAACGCTTTGAGCGATTCGGATAGCTGGCTCGATTACTATGAAAATCCCCGCGGTTCCACCATTAGCAGCCAAGATATCAGCAAACTTCTTGATGCCATTGACTATGACGGCATGATGACGTTCTACAAGCTATGGCTTAAAGAGGCCGTTAAAAGTACTGTAAAGACAGACAAAATACTGTATGACCTCACGTCCATCTCGTATGACGGATCAGGTATAGATGCTGTCGAATATGGCTACAACCGCGACCATGAAGCCCTACCCCAGGTGAACTACGCCCTTTTGTGCCTTCGTTCAACGGAGATGCCGCTGTTAGCTTGGCCCATGAATAGGAGCATCTCAGACATAAGGACGCTTGAAACCACTCTGCAGTTTCTCGAGAAACTCCAGTATACGCCAGATTGCCTGATGATGGACAGGGGATTTTGCAGCATGGACAATCTCAGCGGCATGTTCAAAAACGGGTACACATTTCTGCAGGCCCTTAAGATCAACGCGGAATGGATATACGGGATAATAGACGTTAGCGAAAACCTGCGCTTCAATCCTGACTCGAAAATAGAAGTTGGAGAGCGAACATATTACGCCAGTTCCAGCCCGTGCCGGTGGGTGCGCGTCAGGAAGACCTCCGGGAGAGATTCAGGGAAGGAGGAAGTCCTCGTCCATATCTGCAGCGGGTCTGCCAGGGACAAGTATGTCAGCAAAGAAGACGGCATTGAAGTCATCGCCCAGTACCCGTGTCAGGTTCATGTGTTGTTCTGCCAGGACCTTGTGGGAAGGCAGCACGACAGGTTTATGGATCGGCTCAAAGCGGAATACGACCGGCTCGTTGCTAATGAAAGCGGCGAGTTACAACCTGAATTCGAGAAGTACATCAAAGTTTACCGAAAAAAATACGCACGACACAGAACAGTGAAGTATGACACAGACATGATCGCCCAGCATAAGAACAAGTACGCTGGATACATCTGTTTCTTGACCAATGACAGGACAATTGGGACGGCGTTAGATGCCTTGACGGAGTATTCGACACGAGACTACATTGAGAAAGATTTTGACGA
>JAISLU010000080.1 GCA_031277095.1 Synergistaceae bacterium | reverse complement strand
CAAATCGCTTTCATCGACTTCACTCATCAGCTTCCGGATCATATCTGAATAAATATTATTGGTTCTACTCTGAAGTTCACCCCACAGTAATTCAAGCTGAGAAATGGTCAGGAAATCATCAGCATTTGCAGTACTCGCAACAAATTTTTCTTTAAACTCGTGAATAAGCCGCTCAATTTCAGTTATCTCGACATTAATTATGTCTTGATTTGGTTCATTTATATATTGACACCTCCCTAAAGTCGGCATCAATATATCAAATATCCGCCCGTTAGCAAAGATATTTTACCAATAAATTTTAGTTACACCCGTGGAGGAACGTGTCATGGAGACGAAAAGTAAGTTGAAATTACCGTTAAATATGGTGTTCCAGCAGGTCATAAAGGAGCGCAAAGAAGACCCCGTTCATGGAGGCACAAAAGGACTGCGACTCATTATCGGAGAGCTGAAACACTTGCCGCCAAAGAAGGATGTTGTTCTTTCCGCGGATGCCGTTAAAAAAGCGTATCAGGAGGACATCGAATTCGAAGATGCGGAGCTGCTTGCCCATGCTATGAAGCTGGGGTTGTCTGCCCGGTCCATGTTGGAAGACAGAGAAAACTTGAAACCGGTACTGGAAAGCGTTTATGACGTTCTGGAAAAGTGGAACGCATGGCTGACAGCCAGCGAAAGCGATGAAATAGTCACCGAAGAAGTTTTACAGCAACATTTCGAGACAGTGTCGGCCGCGATCAATTCACTGCGCGAAGTTATGGGTGGCTATAATACGGGCATTTTTACAAAATTGATGAAAAGAAAAAAAGCGTTGAGTAAAAAAGAGCCAACAAAGGAAGTAACAAAAGAAGAATGAACGAAGCAACGAAAGAAGAATAAACGAAGCAACGAAAGAAGAATGAACGAAGAATGAACGAAGAATGAACGACATCGGCGAAGAGCCGAAAGACGTGGGGTACACGTCCTAAGGGTGGCAAAAGCCTTCAACTTTTGGGCGTGTGCGCCAGCTCCAAATGATAAAACGTAATCCTTCGCATCCTTCGAATCCTTCGCATCCTTCAAATCCTTCAAGCCCGTTCAAACCCACTCAAACTCAAACCCGCTATGCTAAATTCCCATCCTTTCATCTTTTGTCCGCCCTCGTGTTCTATAATAGCTCACGGTCGAGACGACACGTGGAGAGAACATTTTGGAGGGAGCATTTTGAGGGTATTCATTTTAGGCGCGGACGGATTCATCGGAAGCCACTTGACCGAGAAAATCCTGGAGACGACGGATTGGTCGGTGGCGGCGTTCGACTTGAACGACAAAAATTTGAAAAGGTTCGAGAACTCCCAAAGGTTTCTTATGCGCAAAGGCGACCTATTCAAAGAGGACGCCTGGATCGAGGATCAGGTCGCGGCCAGCGACGTGGTGCTGCCCTTCGCGGGGATCGCCAAACCGGCCTACTACCTCAGCCACCCTCTGTGGACCTTCGAGCTGGACTTCGAGCAAAACTTGAAGGTGGTTCGATTTTGTGTCGAACAGGGCAAACGGGTGATCTTCCCCTCCACCTCCGAGGTCTACGGCCTGACCTCCGACGAAGCTCTGAACGAGGACGAGACCCCTCTCATCGTGGGAACCATCAACAAGATGCGCTGGATCTACAGCTGCGGCAAGCAGATGATGGACCGCATCCTTACGGCCTACGGTCAAAAAGAGGGCCTGCGCTACACGATCTTCCGCCCCTTCAATTGGGTGGGTCCCAGGCTCGACACTTGGAAAGACGCCGAAGAGCGGACCGCGCGCTCCTTCACCCAAATGATGCACGACGTGCTGAAAAAAGGGGAGGTCACTTTGGTGGGGGGCGGAGAACAGCGCCGCAGCTTCACCTGGATAGGAGACGGCACGGACGCGCTCATGGCCCTGCTCCGCAACGAGGAGGGCCGGGCCGACGGGCAGATCTTCAACGTGGGCAACCCGGACAACAACGCCTCCATCAAAGAACTCGCCCAAACTATCGTGGACGTGATGAAAGAAATGCCCCAGTACGCGGCCCAGGCGGAAAAAGTGCGCTTCCTGTCGGTTCCGGCGGAACAGTACTACCGCAGCGGTTACGACGACGTGCGCAACCGGGTACCCTCCATCGCAAAAATGGAAAAGCTCATGAACTGGACCCCCAAAGTGGGCCTGCGGGAAACGGTGAAAAGAACCCTCGAATCCCTGCGCCCCGAGAGGTAAGCGTAAAAGAGTGACGCAATAGGAAGAGTGGAATTGTGGAAACGAAAACGCGGAAATTCGCCCTTTTGGGAGCGTTCCTGATGGCGGCGGTCTTCTTTTTCGGGCTGGGCAGCTACGGGCTGATCGACCCCGACGAAGGGCGCTACGCGGAAATCGCCCGGGAAATGCTGGAAACAAGGGATTTTGTCACGCCCAGGCTCAACTACGTCAAGTACTTCGAAAAACCCGCGCTGCACTACTGGCTCACGGCCGCCGCTTTTGCCCTGCTGGGAGAAAACGAGTCGGCGGCGCGGCTGACCCCGGTCTTGTGCGGCTTGGGGGGCGTCTGCCTGGTCTTCGCCCTGGCGCGGCGACGCTGGGGCCTCGAAGCGGGGTTCTACGCCGCCGTGATCCTCTCCACCGGCCTTTTGTGGTTCGCCATTTCCCGCCTCAACATCCTGGACATGACGGTGTCGTTCTTCATCACCCTCTCCCTGGCCGGGTTCTGGAAAGGGTGCGAAGAGGAGCGAGGGTACCTTTTGCTTTTCTACGGGGGAATGGCCTTGGCGACCCTCTCCAAGGGGCTCATCGGGATCGTTCTGCCGGGCGGGGTGGCCTTCGGGTATATCGCGTTGACCCGGAGGTGGAGGCTGATTCTTCGCGGGCTATACGGCCCGGGGATCGCGGTGTTTTTCCTGCTGACCGTGCCGTGGTTTTGGGCGGTCTGCCGGGCGAACGAGGATTTTTTCTATTTTTTCTTCGTACAGGAGCATTTTTTGCGCTATACAACCTCTATACATGACCGATACCAGCCCTTCTGGTTTTTCGTCCCCGTCCTGACCGCCGGGCTGGCCCCCTGGACGGGTCTGCTGCCCGACATGTTCCGGACGATCCGGGCCGAGGCGAAAAGCGGCGGCGACAAGGGAGCCTTCGGGCTCTTTTTGGGCCTGTGGTTCGCGGTTCCCTTCGTCTTTTTCTCTTTGTCCAGCTCCAAACTGGTGCCCTACGTCGTGCCGTGTCTGCCGCCCCTGGCGATTCTGGGTGGGCGGGTTCTATCGTTGATCGCGGAGGGCGCGGAGGGCAGCAAACCGGCGGCGAAGCGCCTGGTCCTCATCAACGGAATTTTCCTGTCTTTGGCGGCAGCGGCGGGAGTCGTCTATCCCCTGATGGACAAAAATCCGGCCTTGTATTTTTACACCTTGCCCGCAGCCGCGAGCCTCGCGCTTTTCGCTTTTTGCGGAGCCCACCACAGGGGCGATCAGGGCAAAATGGTGCGCGTCCTCTGCCTGCTGGCTTTCATCAACCTGGCGGTCTTTTCCCGGGGATTTGTTCTGAAGGCGGAGCGGGACTCCCTCAAGGAGCCGGCCGCGGTCATCGAGGAACGGGCCGAGCCGGGAGACGTGGTGGTCAGCTACAAAAATACAGCCCAGAGCTTGGGGTTCTATCTGAAACGGCGCATCGTCCTGGCCAACGTCCTTGGGGAACTGGAATTCGGCGCGCGCCAGGAAAAAGACCCTCGGTGGTTCATCGATTCCCGGGGATTGAAGGACCTGTGGTTCAGCAAAACTCGCGTTTTTTTGGTCACGAAGAGGCGAAAAGAGGAAGAAATCGAACAATTGCTGGGAAAACATACTATAATACCCGTGGCTCGGATTAGAGACGCCGTGATTTTCTCGAACTTTCGATCCGCGAAGGGCTGTGTTTTTGAGTGAATAACCCGGAAATTTCCGTTATCATCCCAGTCTACAACGAAGAAGAGAGCCTTCCTGCGTTGTTCGAGCGTCTTTTCCCGGTTCTGGACGGTCTGAAACGGCCTTACGAGGTCATTTTCGTCAACGACGGCAGCCGCGACGCGACCCTGCCTCTGTTGCTGCGGGAGCAGAAACGGTGTTCCGACCGGGTGAAGGTCGTGGATTTCAACGGAAACTTCGGCCAGCACATGGCGATCATGGCGGGGTTCGGCTGCGCACGGGGGAAAATGGTGATCACCCTCGACGCCGACCTGCAAAATCCCCCTGAGGAAATCTCCCGGATGGTGCAGTGCGTCGACGAGGGGCATGACGTGGTGGGGACGGTGCGCAAAGTGAGGCGGGACAGTCTTTTCCGAAAGACGGCTTCCCGGTTGGTCAACCGTCTGACCAACCGGATCACGGGGCTGTCCCTGCGGGACTACGGCTGTATGCTGCGCGCCTATCGCCGGGATATCGTGGACATCATCAACGAATCGGCGGAAACCACCACCTTCATCCCCGCCTTGGCCCAGAAATTCGCCATAAACCCCATCGAAATCGACGTGGCCCACAGCGAACGGGAAAAAGGGCAGTCCAAATACAGCCTGTTCCGTTTGATTCGATTGAACTTCGACCTGATGACGGGGTTTTCCCTGGCTCCGTTGCAGGCGGTGACCATGTCGGGCATGTTGATCTCCCTTTTGAGCTTCCTTTTCGCGGTGTTCATGTTCATCCGCCGCCTCGTCGTAGGACCCGAGGCGGAGGGTGTTTTCACGCTGCTGGCGATCCTCTTCCTGCTGATGGGGGTCACGATTTCCTGCATCGGCATCCAGGGAGAGTACGTGGGCCGCATCTATCAAGAGGTACGCAAACGCCCCCGCTATGTGGTTCGGAAAGTTTACGGCGCCTGGGAAGAACGGGACGGGCACGCCTGAACCCAGGCACGCCTGAACCAGGCACGCCTGACCCAGCAGACGAGAAAGGCGGCGAGAAAGACGATGCGAAGGGCGATGCAAAGAAAGCGCGCTGTGGTCTTTGCCTACAGCTCCATCGGGTACGAGTGCCTGGCGGAGCTTTTGGCCGAGAACGTGGAAATCCCGGCGGTCTTCACCCACCAGGACGACCCGGAGGAAGAAAAGTGGTTTCGGTCGGTCCGGGAGCTGGCGGAGGAGAACCGTCTCCCCCTGTATTCCCCGGCCCGGCTGAAGGAGGACGAGGTTCGCCTGGTCCGAGAGCTTCGCCCCGACCTGATTTTTTCGTTTTCATATCGAACCGTCATTCCCCTCCCGATCCTGGAGTCGGCGTCTTTGGGGGCATTCAACATCCACGGCGCCCTGCTGCCCCGATACCGGGGGCGCGCCTGCGTCAACTGGGCCGTCATCCACGGGGAAAGGGAGACCGGCGTGACCCTGCACCACATGACGGCGAGGGTGGACGAAGGCCGGATAGTCGATCAGGAGCCCGTCCAGATCGGCGAGGACGACACGGCCCACGACGTATTCAAAAAGATGATCCCAGCGGCCCGTGCAATGCTGCATCGCAGTCTGCCCGCCATTCTGGAGGGAGCGGCGCACGGGTGGGAGCAGGACGAATCCCTGGCCACCTACTTTGGACGCAGGCGGCCGGAGGATGGACAGATCGACTGGTCGAAACCGGCCCGCGACGTCCATAACCTGGTGCGGGCCGTCACTCATCCCTTTCCTGGAGCTTTCACGTATCTGGACGGGAGAAAACTCTTCATCTGGCGCACGCGGCTGACCGCCCAAGCGCAGCCCGAAGGGGAGTGCATTACGCCCGGGGTTGTGGTATCCTCTTCTCCTTTGAAGGTGAGTACGGGAACCGAGCTTATCGAGATCCAACAAGCCCAGTGGAGCGATGAAAAAGAATCGATAGAAAAGTTGAAAGAAAAGTTGAGAGAAGACTTTAGAGAAAAATTGAAAGGAGATGAACTGCGGCTGCCCGTCGGCGTCACCCTGACGGGGCCATAAAACGTAATGAGCTGCGAAGTGGCGATCAAAATAGATGTGGATACTTTGAAGGGCTATCTCGAAGGTGTTCCCCGTCTTTTGGACATTTTGAAGGAGCGCGGCATCAAGGCCTCGATCTTTTTCTCCATGGGCCCGGACAACTCCGGGAAGGCGGTCCGCCGCATTTTTCGGAAGGGATTCATCTCCAAAATGCTGCGGACCAAAGCTCCCAGTACTTATGGATGGAAGACGCTCTTCTACGGCACGCTCCTCAAGGCCCCCATGATCGTATCGTCGGACCCCGGCATCCTGAGACGCGCGGTGGAAGAGGGACACGACTGCGGTATCCACTGCTGGGATCATGTTTTGTGGCAGGACCGGCTGCCTGAGATGTCCCGGGAGGAAATTCGCGCGGAACTCAACAAGGCCGCGGAGCTGTTCTCCCGGGTGACGGGCACGGCGCCCAAAAGCTCTGCCGCGCCGGGCTGGCAGGCGTCCTTCGACAGCTTGACGGTGCAGGACGAGCTGGGCTTCGACTACTGCAGCGACGTCCGGGGCACCCGGCCTTTCTTCCCCCGTCTGGACGGCGCGGTCTTCCGCACGCTGCAGATTCCCTCCACCCTTCCCACCCTGGACGAGTTGTGGGGCACCGACGGAATGGACGCCGACAATATCCACGACAAGTACCTCGACCTGTTGGAGCCGGGGTTGAACGTCCACACCCTCCACGCGGAGATGGAGGGCGGCGCCATGCGGGACGTTTTGAAACGCTTCCTGGACTGCTGCCTCGAAGGCGAGGTTGTCTTCCCGACCCTGAAGGACGTGGCTTCGTGGTTCAAACACTCCCCAGGGGCGGATATCGCGGACGTGGAGATGTGCGAACTCTCTGGCCGCGCGGGCAAGGTGGCGTTTATGCGTTCACCAGTGCCAGCAGCTCATCCAGGTTCTTCTTGCCAAAAGAGGGTTTGCCGTCGTTGACGATAATAGCCGGTACGCTCATGATCGTATATTTGTTCTTGAAGTCGGGGAAGCGCGCCACGTCGATCATTTCCGCCTCCACCAGCGGGTTCTTGAGAGCTATCAGCTGGGACGCGGCCACCACGTCCGGGCACAGGGTGCAGGAGAGGGAGACGCCGATTTTGAGGTTGGCCCTGTTCTTCACCGTCCGGATCTTCTCCAGCGTATCTTCCCCTATAGTCTGTCCAGGCCCGGCGGCGTTGTAAAGAGCGAGAACGAAGGAGTTTATTTCGTGCCCGCCGGGTACTCCGTGGAACTGCACTCCCTTGTAGGCTCCATCCGGGCCCAGAAGGACAAAGGTCGGGAAGAGTACGGCGTTGACCTGCTTCTCTCGCGCCGGGTTTTCGCCTTTACGCAAGAACTCGATCTTCACTTTGTCTGTCAGGCTGCCTAATTCGGTTAAAAATCCTTTGATTTCCTCGCTAAGATCGCTGTCGTCCAAAAAGGCCGCCAGCCCCACCGGGTTCTCGAATCGCTGGAAAATGGGCGCAAGCTGCTCCCGAAGTTCCGCGTCGAAGAAAGAGTCTTTCGCCCGAGGGGCCTGCCCTTCGTCGGACAGCCCGAGCTGCTCCTTCTTTTGCGCCACGTATTTCTCGGCGGCTGTGGCCGCCAGCGCCCCGTCCGATACGGCCGTGACCAGTTGGCGAAGGTCTTTGGGGCGAATGTCCCCCGCCGCGAACACTCCGTCCACATTGGTGCGCATGTTCTCGTCGGTGAGGATGTAGCCTCGGTCGTCAAGCCGGAGCTGCTGAGCGTATTCGGCGCTCTGGGGAAGGTATCCCACGAACACGAACACCCCGAAGGTCTGGTTGGGGGGCGGGTCGTACCGCCAGGTTTTGCCCGCGCCTCTATCGGCAAACACAGCGTAGCGAGGGACGGTATCGCCGCCCACCTCCAAAAGCTCCGTCTGGAACTTCACCTCTATTTTGGGGTGCGCCAGCACTCGGTCGACGATGGTCTGGGAGCAGGTAAATGCCGGCCCCCGGGCGACAACGGTCACTTTTTTGGCGTAGCGGGTCAGGAAGATCGCTTCTTCCGCCGCGGCAAAGCCCGCTCCGATCACGAAAACGTCCAGGTCGGTAAAAAACTCGCCGTCGCAGGTGGCACAGTATCCGATGCCGTGCCCCCTGAATTCGTCTTCTCCCACAAAACCCAGCTTCCGCGGCACGGACCCTGTGGCGACCACCACGGCCAGCGCCTCATACTCGCCCTGGACAGTCCGTATTTTCTTGATGTCCTGGGTAAAATCCACGGACTCCACCACGGCCTGGACAAACTTCACGCCGAAGTTTTCCGCCTGCTTGCGCATGGTCTGACTCAGTTCTTCTCCCGAGGTACGCAGAATACCCGGATAATTCTCCACCTCGGACGTGATCTTGATCTGTCCCCCAGCCCGGTCTCGGTCGATCACCAGCGTTTTGAGCTTTGCGCGGCCAGCGTAGATAGCCGCGCTCATCCCCGCGCTGCCGGAACCGATGATGATCAGGTCGTACAGATCTTTCATTCTCCTTTACAGCTTTCCGACCAGATCCAAGCTGGGCTTGAGAGTTTTTTCGCCTGGGCGCCACTTCGCAGGGCAAACCTGATCGCCATGCTCCGCCACAAATTGAGCGGCCTGGACCTTGCGCAGCAACTCGGCGGCCTCGCGGCCGATGTTCGTGCTGTTGACCTCGTAAGAAACGATTTTTCCCTCGGGGTTGATCACAAAGCTGCCCCGCAGCGCCATGCCATCCTCTTCGATGTAGACCTCGAACTCCTTGGCGAGCTTCCCCGTGGGGTCGGCCAGCATCACGTACTGAATCTTCTTGATGGTGTCGGAGGCGTCATGCCACGCCTTGTGGACGAAATGGCTGTCGGTGGATACGGAATAAACCTCGCAGCCGATTTTCTTGAACTGGTCGTAATGGTCGGCCAAGTCCCCCAGCTCGGTGGGGCACACAAAGGTGAAGTCGGCAGGATAGAACACGAAAACCGACCACTTGCCCAGAAGAGCCGCCTTGGTCACCTCTTTGAATTTCCCGCCCGCGAAAGCCTGAACCTTAAAATCGCTGATTTCCTTGTTGATGAGTGACATATCTGTTTCCTCCCATAATATAAGATAGTATATCGCCATCGGCAAAACGCCGAATCTGCCTGATTAATGCTCTTAATTGAAGCTCCTGATTCAAAAATGCTCACTTGCCCGGTGGAGTGGCCGATTGACAGGCCGCGCACACTCCGCTGAATATCATCACCCGGCTTTCCACCCTGACTCCCGTACATGCCTCCACCGCCCGGTCGATCTCCCCGACAAGTCCGCTTCCAACGGTCCCATCGGTGTCGAAAATGCGCCCGCAGCAGACGCAGGAGGCATGGTAATGCTCGTACACGTTGGGATCGAAGCGGTCGGGCGCCTCCGGAAAACTCAGCCTCAAAAGCTCTCCCTCTTCAGCCATCAAGCTCAGGTTGCGGTAGACAGTACCCAGGCTGATCTGCGGAAGATTTCTGCGAACCTCTTCGTATACCTCCGCCGCCGTAGGATGGTCAAGCCGCGCGAGAGCTTCCCCTATAATCTCTTTCTGCGCGCTGTATCGCCTGGCCATGATTTCCCCCTCTTGTCTCTCTCTCTTATTTCCCTCTTATTTCTTTTTTAATAATAGTAATGATTACTATTATTTAAAATTGTAACCGGCTTTCATAAAATGTCAAGCCTTTTACAGAAAACCCGGCCTTTTCACTTTTTCCCCAAGGGTCTTATGGGAAAGCTGCGCGTATAGCCTCTTTGATTGTCTATAGAGGATGCGCTGTGGCCTTGCGAGCTTAATGGGTTCGGTGCCAAGTCTTACGGTTTGAACGATTCGCGGATGAATACCTCTGGTTCACAAAATTCTTGTACGTTGAGGGTCTTCTTCTGCCGAAGCGCGTCTATAATGGACTCCATGATGCGGCCGGATAATTCACCGGTTGGCATTGACACCGTTGTGAGCGGTGGCCATGAATACTCGACGAACTGAGGATCCATCAATTCGACGGAAATAATTTCCATATCTCTTGGAATACTAACCCCGTGGGAACGGCAAGCAGCAAGCGCCCCCAAAGCTATCATGTCAGAATTGCAAAATAAACCGTGTGGTCGACCGGATAGCGTCAGGTATCTTTCCATGCCTTGGAAGCCTTCTCTGAGGCTGTTCGCTGTCCTGATGACATACCTGTCTTCTATGGAGAGGCCTAACTCGCAGCTAGCCTCAAGAAAATATTTCACACGCAGGTCAGATGCATAATAACTGTGGGAAGAAGTGAGGATTCCAACACTTCGATAACCTTTATGCGCGAACATTTCCGCTGCGATACGCACCATTTTTTTGATATCGACGGCAACATAGGAATACCGCTTGGAAATCCGGTTCACGAAAATCAGGGGTAAATTCAGCGATATGCTGTCGATATAATCAATGTCGCGCTGGGAGGCGCACCCTATAATGGCCGCGTGATATTCACTGCGAATCAGCAACGCTGTGCTGCTGTCGATGTGGTCATTTTCATAGGTTTGTACTACGAATTCACAAGGAAAATTCATGGTATTAAGCTTATTGAGAAGGCCATTGATAATCATGGTCATGATATGGATCAGGTAATTCATCGGCCAAAAGAACGCCACAACAGGCTTATTGCTATCATGACTTCGCAAACGACGCGCGCTCATGTTGGGCTGATAATGGAGCGTACTCATCGCTTGTTCGATACGCCGGCAAGTTTTGAGTGGTATATTTCGCTCTTCGCCTTTGCCGTTCAGTACAAAAGAAACTGTGGTGGGGGACACACCTGCTAGTTTCGCGACATCTATAATAGTTGCCATTTCTACCTCGCTTTGCTTTTACCTGTCCCGCACCTGCCAAAGGAAGGACTTTCTTCATTATGTTACAGCGTTTTGCTGAAAAATGTCAAGTTGTAAAAACCTCCTTGATTCAATCAAATCAAATCAAATCAAAATCCAGTCGAGCGTCCTATGCCGATAGCTCTCTGGAGCAAAACAAGCATAAATCCCTACAGCGGAAAACATTACGGCCATTCTCTGAAAAATGCGTCTGAGGACGCTGATATCCTGCGTCCTCAGACATTCGATTCAAAGATTGAATGTTTCCACCCTCAGACAGCCGCCATACCTGCTCGTAATGCTTGAAGATTGACGTCGAAAAATTGTGGTTTGATCACTCTTTTCAATATAGATTCCCAGTCGATCTCCGCCAGATTCAGTACCTTAAGCAGGGCACCCAGCAATACCACATTCATCACTTTTGTATTGCCCAGTTTCCCTGCAATGGACGCAGCATCGATGACAGAAGTATCCGCTGCCTTTTGCAGTATCCCGATCAACCCTTCTGGATAAGGCGCCTCCCCAGCGATGACCGGCATGGGCGGGATACGATAATCGTTGACGATTACTTTGCCGTCCGGCTTCAGCGCCTCCAGAATCCGCAAGGCTTCCATCGTCTCGAATGCCGTCAGTACATCGCCCTGTCCCCTGCCGATAATGGGCGAATACACCGTTTCGCCGAAACGCACCTGCGTAGTAACACTGCCACCTCGCTGTGCCATCCCATGCACTTCCGACATTTTCACGTCGTAGCCAGCCTCAATCAGCCCGTGGGTCAGCACCGTGCTGACCATGATGGTTCCCTGCCCGCCGACGCCCACCAGCAAAACATTGGTCACCTTTCCCATACTGTTGCCGCTCCTTTTCCGACTGATAAATCCATCTTCCGGCCTGAAGTTCACGCAATCGCCTGTTTGGGGCACACCTGTACGCAAACACCACACCCTGTACACTGCACCGCGTCGACCCGCGCCTTTTTGTCTGCTGCTTCATAACTAAGCGCCGGACAGCCTGTGCGGACGCAGAGTTTACAACCGATACATTTTCCTTCATTCACTGCGCAGCCGCGTTGCTCTTGCGGAAATTCCCGTTTTTCTTCATCGGAGAGTTTCTTGAAAATACAGGGCCAACGCGTGATCAACACCACCGGCTCGCCTTGGATACCGTAGGCCCAGTCTATCGCTGAGCGCATCTCATCGAGCCGCATGGGATTGACTTGGCGGACATGTTTTGCGCCCAGGGCGCGGGCGATCGTTCCGATGTCCATCACGTCACTGACTTCTCCCTGTAGTTTGTGTCCTGTGCCCGGGTTCTCCTGATGGCCGGTCATGGCCGTGACGCGATTATCCAGTATCACCGCGATGACGTTGGAGTGATTGTAGAGAATGTTGATCAACGAATTGATCCCTGTGTGAAAGAAAGTAGAATCACCCATCACCGCCACCGTTCGACGCTCGTCCCGTCGTGTCTCGACAGCTCTGGCCATGCCATGAGCCACGGAGAAACTGCTGCCCATACAAATACAGAGGTCTTTAGCGTTGAGGGGAGCACTGCCGCCCAACCCATAGCAACCGATGTCCCCGCAGATGATGGTGTTTTTGCGCTTACCCAGCTCGTAGAAAAAAGGCCGATGAGGGCAGCCAGCGCACAACGTTGGCGGTCGATCCACCAGCAGGGCTTTGTCAAAGGCGATGGTCGGGTTTTCTCTGCCGAGAAGGGAGCGAGCCACGGTATCCGGATCGAATTCGCCCATAGCCGGCAGTTTATCCTTTCCGACACAGGCAATGCCTGCCGTTCTTATCTGTTCCTCTATAAAAGGCTCCAGTTCTTCAATAACATAGAGAGTCGAGACTTTTCCGGCGAAATTGCGGATCAAATTCATGGGAAGAGGATGGGTGAACCCGAGTTTTAAATAGGACACAGAGTCCCCGAAAATCTCTTTGGCGTAGCAATAGGAAATACCGCTGGTAATAACACCGGTCTGGCTTCCATTGTCTTCAATCCTGTTGAAAGCACAATTTTCAGAATACGTCCGCAGACGATCGATACGGCCTTCCAGCTTGACCCGGAGTATCCGGGAAATCGCCGGCACTGCGTCATATTTTTCCCTTTCTCGCCTGTAAGCAGGAGGGTTTGCCGTCAGACGATCTCCCGTAACGACCAAGCTCCTAGAATGACAGACCCGTGTGGTCATACGGTACAGTACCATCGTATCATATGTTTCGCTGATGACGAAGGCTTCCTTCATCATTTCGAGGCATTCTTGGCTGTCGCTGGGCTCTAACATGGGAATCTTGGCAAAACGAGCATAATGACGGTTGTCTTGCTCATTTTGAGAAGAATGCATCCCAGGATCGTCGGCAGATATCAGCACCATACCGCCGTTGACTCCCATATAGGCAAAAGTGAACATAGGATCGGCCGCCACATTGACGCCCACGTGCTTCATTGCCGCCAGCGCACGAACCCCGCCTATAGAAGCGCCGATAGCCGATTCTAAAGCCGCTTTTTCGTTGGGTGCCCACTCGGCAGTCACTTCCTTATAATCTGAAAGATTTTCCAGAATTTCCGTGCTGGGCGTGCCCGGATACGCAGAGGCGTAGGCTAACCCCGCTTCCCAGGCGCCCCGCGCTGCCGCCTCGTTGCCGGATAACAGTTGTTTCACCGCGCATTCACTCCTTTTTTCGCTGTCTTCGCGTCAATACGGTCGAAGTGGCATCTTGCCCACCAGGCTTGGAAGAAAAGTGACGATCTGAGGCACATAGGTGAAGACAAAAAGATCCACAATAAGTACCAGGAGAAAAGGCACGACCTGTCCCACGATCTTTTCCACTTTGCTCCCCGATATGTTCGCCGCAACGAAAAGGTTCATCCCGATGGGCGGAGTGATCTGTCCAATGGCCAGATTGATGATCATGATGAGTCCGAAGAAAGTCGGGTCAATGCCGTAGGATTTTATCAGAGGAACCAGCACCGGGGTCAACAGAGTGATGGCGGCGACGTTGTCGAGAAGCGCGCCGGCCACAAGCAACACCAAATTGCAGAGCAGCAGCACCATGTGCGGACTGCTCGTCACTGTCCGAATGGCACTGACGATTTTCGTCGGTACCTGCTGCACAGTGAGCACCCAGCCGAAGACTGCGGCAGCCCCGATGAGGAACATGATCATGGAGGTGCTTATGCCGGAACTCACGCAGTTCCTGTACAGGTCCTTCAACTTGATCTGTCTGTAGAGAAAACAACTCACCAGCAGTCCGTACAGCACGGCCACTCCCGCAGCCTCGGTAGCTGTAAACACCCCTGCATAGATGCCGCCAAGGATTATGATCGGCGACAGCAACGCGGCGAAGCTCTCGAAAATGATGGTACTCCGCTTTTTGTTACGGAACTCTTCTATCTCGAACGAAGATTGTCCGTAGCTACGTTTTTTCGCGCAGAAATACTCGACCGCCATCAGGCTGAATGCCATGAGAATACCCGGGATGATGCCGCCGGTAAACATCTCCAGGACTGAAACGTTGGCTATAACGGCATACATCAGCATTGTACCGCTGGGCGGTATGATAATGCCCAGCAATCCTGAGGCTGCCACAACCGCTGCTGAGTAATCATTGTCATAACCGGCTTTTTTCATTGACGGAATCATAATACCTCCGATAGCCGCTGTCGTTGCGGCAGAAGACCCTGAGATTGCGCCGAAAAACGCAGCCGCCAGGGTAGCCACCATAGACAGACCGCCGGTAAATTTACCCACGAGACGGTTAGCCAAGTATAAAAGCCTGCCGGACACGCCGCCGGTCGAAAATATCTCGCCGGCCAGAATGAAAAATGGGATGGCCAGCATGGAAAAATGGTTGACGCCGTTCAGCAGTTTCTGCGTGACAATCAGCCAGTTGAGGCCGGGAGACTGAAGGATCGTCAGCAGAGATGCCGTCCCAAGGGCAATCCCTATCGGGACACCCACAAGCAGCAGAATTACCATAGAGAGAAGTAAAAACGTGATCATGCCCTGTTTTCACCTCTTTTTCCTTCCATTGGATCTTCGTCCTCGTAAATGGCGGCTTTTTCTCCGATCGGAAGCCGTTTTAGCCGCTTGAGCAGTACGACCGCAAAATTCAGCAGCATTACAAGGCAGCCAAAACCGACCACCCAGTAGTAAAAGCCTAACGGTACCGGGGAAGCACCCACAGTAGTCTGCAACGCCTGTCTCCCCAACCCCGCCGTCTGAAAACAGATGACAGCGAGAAACGAGATGCTGACGATATCCGCAATGATCAGGAGGATTCTGACCGTTTCTTCTCTGAAATAACTGATAAAAAATTCGAGCCTGATATGCTTATCAGCGGCGGTCGCGGTTCCTGAGCCCAAAAACACTGAGGATATCAGCAGAAATACGATCACGTCGTCCGCCCATACCATGGTGAAATAAAACAAAAATCGGGCAAAGACTTGCAACATCAGCAAAAAGAACATACCAACAATCGCGGCAACCAGGAGTACATTGTTGATAGAGTTAACCGTATGTACGCCCGAGTCCAGTCTGTTCAGAAACATGTTCTCCCCCCTATCTGTGAAAGCCTTCTTGCTCTCAGTTGGGTCATTACTGCATGAGAGTCATGAGGTCGGCCCAGTTTTTGCCGTTTTTCGAGTTGTATGTTTCATAGAATGGTACAAAAGCTTTTTTGAAGGCCGCCAGGTCGGGATTGATCACAGTCATGCCCTCACCCTCAAGTACTTTAAGCTCCTCGGCTTCACTAGAGGCTACAAGCTCCATATCCTTCTTCGAGTATTTATTAAAAGTTTCCCGCATTAGTTTCTGAAGTTCCGGAGAAAAACCGTAGAATACGTCTTTGTTAATGATTATGCACTGAAATACAAAGCTGTGTTTCGTCATGTTAAGGTACTTCTGTACTTCATAGAGCTTATTGGTGATAATGTGACCGACTGGGTTCGCTTGGGCGTCCACGGTACCGTTATCTAGAGATGTGTAGGTCTCGCTCATGGAAATATTGACCGGCGTTGCGTCGATACTTCCCCACATGCTCGCGGCGAGCTGACTGGCTCCGACCCGAATTTTGAGGCCTTTGAGATCTTCCGGAACTCGAATCGGCTTGTTGGAAGTCACGTTATGGAAACCGTTCGCGCACCAACCGAGGATCACAAAACCCTGTGCCTCGGCCAACCGTTCGAATTCCGCGGCGGCTTTCGTGTCGGAGAACGCTTGTGCGTCTTCATAAGTCGTCACCAGATAGGGCATTTCGAGTATGTCGAAGAGTTTCTCATAACCTGCCAGATATGCGGTAGGAGTAAAAACCATAGACTGCGTGTTCGTCCTGACGGATTCGACTTGATCACGCCCACTGCCCAACTGTTCCGAGGGATAAATCTCAATCTTGACGTTGCCGCCTGTCGCCGCGCTGATCTCGTCGGCAATGCTCTGGGCTGTCGTCTGGTAATGGTGCTCGGTATTGTTGACGTGCCCTATCTGCAACGTGACCTTTTCATATTCAAAGCCCGGAGCAGCCGTGGCAGAAGATGGTTCGAAACCCTCAAAAGCACTACCCACGAAGACCGTAAGCAAGACAACCAAAACCACACTTTTCTTTTTCATGTCGATTCTCCTTTTCTTATGTTTTTGCCGCAACAGAAATTCATTATTGCGGCACGCCCTTACTTTTCGGGGCAACTTCGATTCGTCAGCAGTGCGTCATTTTTACATCACCTCGATGCTGCTGCTAGAGCTGCCTGACTGCTGACGATTTCAGCTCCCAGAGTGCGGGTCATCTCTAGAGAAAGCTCCACTGTTCTCTCCAGATTCATGCCCGTACTTACCCCCATTTGTTCAGCCATCCAGACCAGATCCTCTGTGGCAATGTTGCCTTTGGCGCCGGGGATGTAGGGACAGCCTCCCATCGCGCCAAGGGCAGTTTCGAAACGGCTGATGCCCTCGTCCATCGCCACAAAAGCGTTGGCCAGACCCATGCCGCGGGTGTCGTGCAAATGGATGACAACATTGTCCCTTCCTATTTGAGGTACCAGTGTCTGCAACATCCGCCGGGTATTGTCCGGGGTGGAAACGCCGGCAGAGTCGGCTAGACCGACAGTTTTAACGCCGTGTTTCTGCGCCGTGTCGTACAGACGAAAGATCATATCCGTCGTGATCTCCTCGCCAAAGGGGCTTCCGAATGCACAGGCTATTCCCAACGTAATGTTTAGATCCCCGCAGTTTTTTGCCATGCCTTCGAAGTCGCTGATGGCTTCTTCCGTTGTCTTGTTGGCATTCCTGCGGTTATGCTCCATGCTTGCAGATATGACGAAACCGAGGTTCGTCATTCCAAGGGCTCGGGCCCTTACAACGCCTTTTTTGTTCAACGTCAGCGCGGACAGTGCCACACCACGCCCCTTCGCATACTCCAGCAGGGCCGTTGTCACCTGATCGGCATCCGCCATCTGAGGAACATACTTGGGATGGACATAGGAAGTAATTTCGATAGACTTCACGCCGCTTTCTATCATCTTTTCGATATAGGCGATCTTGTCTGCGGTCGATATGATCGTCTGGAAGTTCTGCCAGCCGTCCCGGGGGCACACTTCCGTAATAGCGATTCTTGGAGGAAGGCTCATATTCTACCCTCTTCCTCAGCCTATGACTTCGGCGATACGCAACTCGGTAATTTGTTCCATTGTGTATCCAAGACCCGTGAGTATCTCCTCGTTGTTTTCTCCTAGATCAGGGCAGGCCTTGTAGTACTGCACCGGATAATCCGACATTTTAATGGGGTTTCCGGTCACAATCATGTCTCCGGTTCTGGGATGAGACACCTTAATTTGCATTTCTCGGGCCTTGACATGTTCATCCTCCACTACATCGGCAAACGTATAGACAAGCCCTGAGGGAAGGCCCACTTTGTTGAATATCTCTACGACCTCTCGCGCAGATTTCTCCTTTGCCCAGTTTTCCAGGATTTCTTTGATGATATGTTCGTTTGCTCTACGTTTTTCCATAGTATCAAAGCGAGAATCCTCCAACATTTCCGGCTTACCAATGGTTTCGCATAGAATTTGAAAATGAGGATCTGTACCGCAGGCCAAAACAAAATAGGTATCCTTTGCCATGAAAGAGTCGTAAGGCGCAGCGGCAAGATAGCGGTTACCCGTTTTTACCGGAAGTTTCCCACTGTAGGTATAAGTTGGCAGCAGTGACTGCTGGCTGGATATCATGCTGTCCAGTAACGAAACGTCGATCTGCTGTCCTTTACCGGTTTCACGTCTTTTGTAGAGCGAGGCGACTATGCCGATAGCGGCGTTCAATCCGGCCAAGACATCTCCCAGAGGGATACCTGCTCTTGTCGGCGGATCTTCCGGCCAACCGGTAATGGACATAGAGCCACTCATTGCTTGGGCTATGAGGTCGTAACCCGGGCGAGGCGCATATGGGCCGTACTGTCCAAAACCTGAGACGGAGGCATAGATGAGTTTTACATTCAACGCTTTACACTCTTCATAGCCAAAACCAAGGCGAGCCATGACACCAGGACGATTGTTTTCCAGTAAGACATCCGCCGATTTAACCAAGTCGGCAAAAACCGCTTTACCCTTCTCGCTTTTCAGATCTATGGACACTCCTTTCTTATTGCGGTTCATAGTGCAGAAGTAGGCGCTGATATCCCCTTGAAACGGTGGCGTACTGCGATTGAAATCGCCTTTGGTTCTGAGATTTTCGATTTTGATCACCTCAGCCCCCAGGTCAGCCAAATATTGCCCGCAGTAAGGGCCTGCTAGGAATTGGGTAAAATCCAGTACCCGAATACCACTAAGAAGTCCTTCTTTCATGTGATCTTTCTCCTTCAGCGAATATAGTTTGCTTTCAACAATACAAATAATGGTTTAACTTTAATAACACGTTTTACTATTTCGTTTTACTTAAAATATACTACCTCCGTTCCTGTGTCAAGCATCGTTGTAACAAAGTGGGCATCATCAAGAGTTTCAGAAGAAAAAGTTAAAACACCACTGATTAAATTACACTTGGTACACCGAATATCCGTTACATTTTTGTTACATAACGGTCGTTTTCCCGTTACCTTTCTCCATTATCCTGAACTCGTCAAAATTGATATTCAAAAGGAGGAAGTTTGGATGTTGAAGAAAATGGGGAAGATTTTGGTTGCAACGATGATTTTAGGGTTGGGGATTGCGGGAGCGGCCTGCGCGGCCGAGATAGTCGTCAACGGGTCCACGACGGTGCTGCCTTTTGCGCAGATCGCAGTGGAGCGCTTCGCGGCGGCGCATCCCGACGTCAAGATCTCCATCTCGGGCGGCGGGACGGGCAACGGGATCAAGGGATTGATCGACAAGACGACCCACATCGCCAATGCCTCCCGGGAGATCAAAAGCAGCGAGATCGAGCAAGCCAAGGCAAACGGCGTGACGCCCTTCGAGACGGCGGTGGCGCTGGACTGCATCGTGCCCCTGGTCCATCCGTCGAACCCCGTCAAGAATCTGACGTTCGCCCAGCTCAAGAAAATTTACACCGGCGAGATCTCCAATTGGAAAGACGTGGGTGGGGAGAACGCCCCTATCGCCGTGGTGGGCCGCGACTCCAGCTCGGGCACCTACGGAACCTGGCAGGAATTGGTGGTGGAAAAGGGCGATAAGGAAAAGAAATCCCGCGTAACCCCCAAAGCTCAGGTCACGGCCTCCAGCGGGGCCATGCTGACGACGGTGGCCAACAACAAGTATGCCATCGGCTACGACGGAATCGGCTACGTGGACAAGACGGTGAAAGCCGTGAGCGTGGAGGGCGTGGAAGCCTCCATCGCCACAGCCAAAAACAACACCTATCCCATGTCCCGCAAGCTCTATATGTACACCAACGGCAAGCCCGCCGGAGAAGTCAAGGCCTTCATCGATTACGTCCTCTCCGCCGACGGACAGAAAATCGTAACGGACACGGGTTTCATCAATATTAAATAAAAACAATATTAAATAAAAACAAATAAACATCCCAGATCAAAATAAGAGTAAAAACAAGATTTTCCACCCTATTCTAAAGGCTATTGGTCAGTAAAGAACAATGCTAACGTACACAAAAAAGGGGTTCAGGGGAGCTCTGCTCCCCTGAGTGTGAAGGGTGGGCAGCTCCTGTAAAGAAGGGGGTTGCCCTTTGAGAGTTTCGGAGGGGGAAGATTTATGGGACTTCGTATGGGAAAAAGTGAAACGACGTCTCACCACTTCGGCGGGTGGGGAGACAAGGCCGCCGCTAGAACCGCTTTTTCCGTTTCGACGATCTGTATTTTGATCATGGGTTTCATCCTGTACTTTCTGGTGAAGGAGAGCTTGCCCGTCCTGAAGGCGACGACACTTTCCGAGCTTCTTTTCGGCATGGACTGGTACCCCCAGGAGACTCCTCCCGCACTGGGGATGTTTCCTTTGATCGCGTCGAGCCTTGCCGTGACTTTTCTGTCGAGCGCCATCGGCCTGCCCGTCAGCATCGTCATCGCCGTCTTCACCGCGGAGATCGCCCCGCGCCGGCTGCGCAGCTTGGTAAAACCACTTCTGGAGCTTCTGGGGTTCCTTCCCTCCATCGTGTTCGGATTTTTGGGCATGGTGGTGGTCGCGCCGTGGCTTCAGGCGCGTTTCAACCTTCTGACGGGCCTGAACATGGCAAACGCCTCCGCCCTCCTGGGGATGATGATGGTCCCCATTGTGGGCTCCCTGGCCGACGAGGCCCTCTGCGCCGTGCCCAGAGAGCTGCGGGATGCCTCTTACGCCCTGGGCGCGACGCGGTGGGAGACGATCCGCCGGGTCGTGCTGCCCAGCGCCTTGCCGGGGGTGCTGTCGGCGTCCCTTTTGGGCGTGATGCGCGCCACAGGGGAAACGATGGTCATGCTGATGGCGGCGGGGGGGGCCGCGGTCATCCCGCAAAGCCTTTTCGACCCGGTGCGCCCCTTGACCTCCACCATCGCCGCCGAGATGGGGGAAACGCCGGTGGGCTCGGAACACTACCACGCTCTTTTTTTCGCCGGGCTGATTTTGCTTTTGATCACTTTGGCCATCAACCTGTTGTCCGCAAAAATCGAGGCCAAAGGGTTGAAAACGAAGGGCGGGAATCTGTGATGCGCAAATTTTTCGATAAAGCCGCGACCCTGGTTTTCTGGGGAACCGCCTTGGCCCTGGGGGCTCTGCTGGCGGGGGTGCTGGGTTTCGTGGCGAACCGCGGGTGGAGCGCAATATCCTGGGAATTCATCTTCGAACCGCCCCGGGACGGCATGACGGCGGGAGGGATCTGGACGCCCTTCGTGGGCACACTGGAGCTGATCGTGGTGTCGATGGCTGCGACGGTACCGGTGGGAGTGGGGACGGGTTTATACTTTTCGGAGTACGCCACCGATTCTTTTTTCACCCACGTTCTGCGGCAGTCGATTCGAGCGCTGGCCGGGGTTCCGTCGGTGGTGTTCGGGCTTTTCGGATTGTCGCTTTTCGTGATTTTTTTGGGCTTCGGCTCGTCGATGCTCTCGGCCTCCCTGACCCTGGCCTGCCTCTCTCTGCCCCTCATGGTCACGGCATCGGAGCAGGCGTTTCGGGCGGTGCCCCAGGACTATCGGGACGCATCCTACGCCCTCGGCGCGACGAAATGGCAGACGATCCGCAAGGTTGTGCTGCCGTCCGCGGCCTCGACGATTATCACGGGGGTCATTCTTTCCATCGGCCGCGTGGCGGGGGAGACCGCGCCCATCATCTTCACCGGGGCCGCGTTCTACACCCCCGACGTGGCGCAAAGTCTTTTCGACGAGGTCATGGCCCTGCCATATCACGTTTACGTTCTCTCCACGGCCGGAACCAACATCGAGGCGACGCGCCCCCTGCAGTACGGCGCAATACTGGTCCTGGTAGGCCTGGTGCTGGGCATAAGCTCCATAGGCGTCTGGATGAGAACCCGATTGACCAGAGAAAAATAAATGGGGTCAGGGGACGAGTAAATACAGAAAGGGATACTTTATGGATAAAACGGAATCGGACTTGGATTTGCCGCAGGTGCGCACGCAGAACCTGGATTTGTATTATGGCGCGGACCGAGTTCTCCGGTCGCTGAATTTCGACATTCCCCGAGGTTGTGTCGCGGCCTTTATCGGGCCTTCGGGCTGCGGGAAAAGCTCTTATCTCCGCTGTCTCAACCGCATGAACGACTTCATCTCGGGCGCCCGGGTGGAGGGGCGAGTTTTAATCGACGGGGAGGATATCTACGCCTCAGGCGTGGATGTCATCGCCCTCAGGCGCCGGGTCGGCATGGTCTTTCAGAAACCCAACCCCTTTCCCATGTCGATCTACGAGAACGTCGCCTACGGACCGCGCCTCTTCGGCGTGAAGGACCGGGAAACCTTGGACGAGACGGTCCGCTCCAGCCTGGAGGGGGCGGCTCTGTGGAACGAGGTCAAAGACAAGCTGAATACGCCGGGCACGGGGCTCTCCGGCGGCCAGCAGCAGCGTCTGTGCATCGCCCGCGCCATCGCCACCGAACCGGAGGTCCTGCTGATGGACGAGCCCACCAGCGCCCTGGATCCTCTGTCCACCTCCCGCATAGAGGAGCTGATCCGCGATTTGAAATCCCGCTTCACCGTCGCCATCGTCACCCACAACATGCAGCAGGCGGCGCGCATCAGCGATTACACGGCGTTTTTTCTTTTGGGAGAGCTTGTGGAATACGGAACGACGAGCCAAATTTTCACCGTCCCCGTGGACAAACGCACCGAGGACTACATAACAGGCCGTTTCGGTTAAATCTCCAAGAATGAAATTTATTGGGAAATAATTAATCGGGAAATATTAATTATAGTAGGAAATAATTTGGAAAATATAATTGGGAAAATAAAGGTGGAATGAGGATTGACTGCGATAAGTATCCGTAAGCAGCAGGATGCGGACCTGGTGGAAATCAAGCGGATGTTGATCCGCCTGGGTAAAATGAGTGAAAACGCGGTGGTGCGGGCGGTCTGGGCCTTGAAGAATGGAGACGTCGAGGCGGCCCGGTCGGTCCTCGACGGGGACGACGACCTGGATGAGCTGACCGAGCGCATCGACGGGACCTGCATGAGCTTCAACGCCCGCTACCAGCCCTTGGGGCAGGACCTCCGCATGATCGTTTCCACCATGCACATGGCCGTAGATCTGGAGCGCATAGGGGACTATGGGGTCAACATCGCCAAGGCCGCTATCGAGCTGGAGAAAAAACCTCTGATCAAACCTTTGATCGACATCCCCCGCATGTCCGCGATTTTGTCGGAAATGTTGGGCAAAAGCCTTTCCGCCTTTGACGTGGAGGACTTCGAGTCGGCAAAAATCGTCTTCACCCTGGACGATCAAATCGACGCGCTGGAAAAGCAAGTGGTGCGGGAACTTTTCACGATGGTGATGGAGCGGGTGGACCGCCTGGAACAGGCATTTTTGCTGATGGGCGTGGCCCGGACGCTGGAGCGCGCCGGCGACCACGCGACCAACATCGCCGAGCGGGTCATTTACATGTACACGGGGAAAATCGCTAAAGCCTCGGATTATAAAAATCCGAAAAACGACGATTGAGAAGGTGTAGGGGAGGGGGGATGTGAGCCGTGACGAGGCATAAAGTTTTGGTGGTGGACGACGAGCCGGCCATCGTCGACCTGGTCCGTCAGCTCCTTCTGCGGCGCGGATACGAGGTCGTCACCGCTTGCGACGGCGACGCCGCGCTCCAGACGATTTACGACGCCAGGCCCGACCTGGTGGTGCTGGACTTGATGCTCCCCAAGCTCTCCGGCTGGGAAGTCTGCCGGCGAGTCAAAGAGGACGAGGAAATACGCTCCACCCCGATCTTGATGCTGACCGCGCGGCGCGAAGACCGTGACCTGGTGGAAGGACTGGAACTGGGCGCCGACGATTACGTAAAAAAACCCTTTTCAGCCGCCGAACTGAGTGCGCGAATCGCCACCATCCTGCGAAGATCGGAGGATAAAAAGACGACGAAAGAGTTGACCAATGGTGACCTATATGTGGACCTTGAAAACGAATTCGCCACTCTCCGGGGTGTCGAACTCTCTTTGAGCCTCACGGAATTCCGCCTTTTGGCGCTGCTGGCGGAGCGCATGGGGTCGGGAAAAACGGTGACCCGGGAAACTCTTCTCGCCTGCATCTGGAACTCCCTGGAGTACGACACCCGGGCGATAGACGTGTACATCTCGCGGCTGCGTAAAAAACTCAACGACGGAAAAATGCCCGCGTTGACCATTCAGTCCCGCCGAGGGCGGGGTTATCGTCTCCTATGGGAATTTTAATGGGCATTTGATGCCATTTTAAAGGCTTACGAAAATTTGAGGGACGTGTTGGAAATGTTAAAAATGAAAAATATGACCCTGCAGGGGAAAGTCGTGGCGCTTTTCGGCGTTTTTTTGATCGTCGTCCCGGTGCTGTGCCTGCTTTTTTTCTACAACGTGGTCAGAGTCGAGATAGAAAAGGAAAATCTGGAGCGCCTGGCCTCTTACGCCGCGTCTTTCGAGGAAAGTTTTTCCAAACCCGAGGGAGGCGGAGTGAAGGGCCTCGCCGCCCGTGTCGCGGATCTCGGCGACTGGCCCGGGCGCGTGACACTCATAGATCATAACGGTGCGGTCTTGTACGATTCTTCGGGTTCCGAGGTCATGGACAATCACCTCCAGCGCCCCGAAATTCGATCCGCTTCGGCGGAAGAGACGGGGGTCAGCTTGCGTTACAGCGCCACCCTGCGCACCCACATGCACTATTACGCCCTGAAAACCAGGGCGCCCGATGGGCAGAGCGTTTTTATCCGGGTGGCCTACCCGATTTCCGCCTTCACCCGCATTCTGAGTTCTTTCCTTCGACGTTCTGCGGCCGCGCTGGTATCCATCGGAGTCATCGGCCTCTTGTTCTGGATTTGGCTGGCCAAACGCCTTTTCAAGCCCCTGGAGGAAATCGTCCGGCGTTCCCGGCAGATCGGGAGGACCGATGTGCGTTTCCCAATTTTCCGCGACGTGGAGCTTCAAAGGCTCTCGGAGGCACTGAACACCATGTCGGAGCGCCTGCGGGAGGCCGACGCGGACATCCGCACGCGGCGCGAGGAGCTCACCCGGATCATCGAGGCGCTGCCCATCGGCATCGTGCTGATGGACTCCGCCCGTAAAATCCGCTACTTGAACGGCGTGACCCGGTTCCTTTTCGGCGACACCGGGGACGTGATCAAAGGAAGTCCGGTGGAGCGATTGATTCCCAACGGAGAAATTTACGATATGCTGGAGGGCCCCGACGCCTCGAAGGTCGTTTTCCTGACCCCGCCGACCAGCGCCGAGAGCGACGGGCTTATCGTGGAGGTCTCCACCATCAGCCTGGCCACGGGTCGGTTGATGACTCTGAGAGACGTCACGGAGGAACGCCGCTTGGAGGAAACGCGGCGCAATTTCACCATTGCCGCGGGCCACGAACTCCAAACCCCCCTTACCGCCATCCGGGCCGCCGCGGAATTGATGATGGAAGAACTCGCAGCCGCAGAAACCCCAACTGAAGAGAACCTGACGGGCGAGAGGGTACAGCCGCTGTTTTCGCTTCTTTCCACTATTCTCCGTCAGCAGGAACGCATGACGTCTCTCATAGACGACCTGCTGCTCTTGGTAAAACTTTCGGATTCGAAATCGGGCTCGAAAGACGAGTTCAGCGACGAGGATTTGATGGATTTGCTGAACACCGTGGCGGACGAATATCGAGACAACCCCGCCGCGCGGTCCGTCCTCATCGAAACGACGGCGCCGCCCTGCGACCGGGAACCCGGCCATAGGGAACCCGGCCACCGTTTGCCCGGCGCGCCCTTTCGGGCCAATCGGTCGGAGCTGCTGCGGGCGCTCTCCAACATTGTGGACAACGCGGTGCGCAAATGTGGGGAAAAATACGGGACAAATCCGGGCGGCAAGGTGAGGCTGGACCTTCGAAGCAAGGACGATCAGTGGATCGTCACCGTGACCGACAACGGCCCCGGGGTGAGCGCGGAGGTTGCGGAGCAGATATCCAAGAGTTTTCGCAACGGAATGAGAACCCGAAACCGGGGGAAATGGGGCAGCGGCGGTCATGGATTGGGCCTTTCCATCGCCGCGCGAGTCATCGAATCCCACGGGGGCACCATAGAGCTGTTATCGAGTTCTTCCCTGGGAGGCGCGGACTTCGAGATCCGCCTTCCGATACAAAACCAACAAAACCAGCCGCCCGAATAACCCTCTCGGGTTCTCCTCGCGGATTTTGGATTTGGGTTTTTGGATTTGAAAGTTTGGAAGTTGGGTTTTCAGTTGACGATTTAAAAAAGATAGGGTAAACTCCCATTTGTTCATAGAATAAATCCTGACAAGCCCGGATGGCGGAATTGGTAGACGCGCTAGATTCAGGTTCTAGTAGTCGCAAGGCTGTGGAGGTTCGAGTCCTCTTTCGGGCACCAAGGATTAAAACAAGAGAAAACAACTTTACTCAAAAAGCTAGACAGCAAGAGACTTCTCGCCCATTACTTGTACAAGGACACAATAAATATAACCGTGTTGCTTTATGATGGTATTTTTGAGATAAGCATAATTACCAACAAGGGGTATATGCTATGGTGTGCAGAAAATGCGGAAGTTCAGAATACGTGAAAAATGGAAAGCGAAAGGGAGAGCAATGTTATAGATGCAAAGACTGTGGTTTTCAATACACTAAATCGGAGTCTAAGAGGCATAACGATGCAGACCGAAACAAAGCCATAGCGTTATACTTTCTTGGAGTGTCCATGGATGCAATAGCCAGTCTTTTTCATGTAAATCCTTCAACTATACTCCGCTGGGTACATAATTTTGAGATCAACACTTCCGAAAAACCCACACCCGAAAGGCCAGAGATTATAGAACTCGATGAAATGTTGCATTTGATTAAGTCAAAAAAAGCAAGTGTTGGACAGGGAAGGCTCATTGCCGTACTGCCGGTCAGTTCCTCGACTGAGAATTTGGAGATCGTTGTAGCGAAACTCTAAATGAATGGCCCGAACGTCTAAAAAGGCGTGAAGTTGCTATATTTTTTGCCGATCATTGAGAAACCTCATCCCTTCAGAAATACTCAACAAAAACAGAAACTCACGAAATTGAAGATAACAATCTGGGATTTTGGGTGTTCTCGCGCCGGAAAGTTCACATATTAAGAGGAATGCAATTGCAACGCGAGGGGACATACCCTAGAATATGGGAACTTGAGCGAGGAGGCACTTTGACCATGATGAATCTTCCGGAGGAATCGCTTATCGTCATCGAAAATCTCTGCAAGAGCTTCAGCGACGATGGAAGCGTTCTGAAAAACGTGAGCATAAACATAAAAAAGGGGGATCTCGTCTCCATCATAGGTCCCTCCGGATGCGGCAAATCGACCCTCCTTCGCTGTCTCAACTGCCTGGAGCTCATCGACTCCGGCCGTCTGAAGGTTGGGGATGTGGAACTCAAAAGAGACCGGCCGGACCGGGAGCCCGACGAGGCCATGCTGGACGCTGCGCATAAAATACGCGGCAAGGTCGGCATGGTGTTTCAGGGATACAACAACTTGTTTCCCCACAAAACGGTCCTGCAGAATGTGACCTTAGCCCCTGTCGTGGTGAAGAAGATGAGCTCCGAAGCCGCGCGGGAACTGGCGATGCGGCAGTTGGAAAAAGTGGGGCTCGCGGACCACGCGGGCAAATACCCGTCCACCCTCTCCGGGGGCGAGAGCCAGCGGGTGGCCATAGCTCGGGCCCTCGCCATGAACCCGCAGGTGATGCTCTACGACGAGCCCACCTCGGCCTTGGACCCGGAGCGCGTCGGCGAGGTGCTGCAGGTCATGAAGGACCTGGACGACGAAGGGATGACCCAGATAATCGTGACCCACGAAATGCAGTTCGCGAGAGACGCTTCGGACTACATCGTGTTCCTCGACAAGGGGGAAATAGTCGAGTATGACCACGGAGACGTCCTCTTCACCCACCCCGGAAACCCGAGGACGAGGGACTTTCTGCGCCGCTTTACCGGAATAGGGATGGCGGCAGCGTGCTGAAACTTTTTTCGATGAGACTTCCTTTTTGGGCGATTTTCGTGTTTGCGCTTCTCGCGCAGGCCTTTGTTCCCTCCTGCGCCGCCGCGCTGCGATGGGGAGGCGACTCGGAGGGGGGATTTCCGTATATTTTCCCCAACCCCGAGAACCACGACCAGCTGATCGGGTTCGAGGTCGATATCGTAGACGAGATAGCCGCGTATCTGGGCAAAAAACCCGTTTACGTCAATAACGCTTGGGACAACCTCATACCGGGGCTGAACCGCGGCCTGTACGACATGGCCATCAACGGCCTCGAAGTCACGCCGGAGCATGAAGAGGCGGTCAGCTTCTCCATTCCCTATTACAAAACATTCTTGCAGCTCGCCGTCCGCAGGGAAAACAGCGACATCATCGACCTGGAGAGCTGCCGCGGCCGGGTCGTCGGAACCTTGAAGGAAAGTTATGCCCAGGTGGTTCTGCAAAAGCTGGGGGACGTGGAGATACGCACGTACACCAACGCGGCCAGCAACGCCTACGAGGACCTGCAGAACGGACGTATCGACGCGGCCCTGTTCGACTTCCCCATAGCTCTGTACTCGGCGGGATTCAACCCCGAGATAAAATTCGTGGGCCCTCCCATTGGGGAGATTACCTACGCTATAGCCGTGACCAAGGGAAACGGCGGCTTGCTCCGGGACATCAACCAGACGCTGGTCCAGCTTCGCGACAGCGGAAAGCTGCGGGAGATATACGACAGGTGGAATCTCTGGAACCCCATGATGGCGGCCGAGTTCGGCGATTACAGCCCCCGCCGTGTCCCAGGAACGCGATACGACCAATGGATCGAGGCCCAGGCCCCTGGGATCACTCTGTCCGCGCGGCTCGAACGATACGCCGGCTTTCTGCCCGACTTTGGCAGGGCGGCAATAGTCACTATGAAGGTTTCCATGACGGCAATGCTCATAGCCATACTGCTGGGGATCGCCTTGGTCATAGCGCGGGTCTTCGCGCCGAAGTGGATAGTCTCCATCTCCGCCGCCTTCATCGAGTTCATAAGGGGCACTCCCGTGCTGATACAGTTGTTTTTCATATTTTACGGGCTGCCCAACATCGGGGTCAGGCTCTCTCCCTTTTGGGCGGGGGCCATCGGCCTCGGCATCAACTACGCGGCCTACGAGGCCGAGATATATCGGGCCGGGCTCTTTGCGATACCCAGCACTCAATGGGAGGCGGCCCTGGCCCTGGGAATGACTCGGTGGCAGGCCATGCGCGAGGTCATGCTTCCCCAAGCCGCAAGGGTGGTCATTCCGCCGATAACGAACGACTTCATCTCCCTTTTGAAGGATTCGTCCCTGGTGTCGATCATCACTATGGTGGACCTGACGAAGATGTACGGCCAACTCGCCGCCACGTACTATGATTACTTTGGCTCCGGGATCATCGTGGCCTTCATCTATCTCCTGATAGGACTCCCCTTCGTGAAGTTCTCCCGCTACGCGGAACGCCGCCTTGCGGAGCAGGATAAAGACGGCAAGCGAAAGCACGAGGGCAACTTCTACAAAATGAGCGCCCGGTGGCGCTGAAGAAAGCGAAAGGCCAAGGATATAAATCTTCGACGGGTGGGGGTGGGGTTTTGCCCAGTTTGGGAGTTTCCGCTCCACCGCCCAGGCTCTTTTCTCATTGGAGCGGGCCTGAGATAGTAATAGTCCATGCCGGGCGCACAAAAAAAGCGAGAAAGGAAAGAATCCTTCTCGCTTTTTATAAAGTAGTTTTCTGGCAGAGACCTACTCTTCCGTATGTACCCCATACAGTACCATCGGCGCTGTCAAGCT
>JAISLU010000035.1 GCA_031277095.1 Synergistaceae bacterium | reverse complement strand
ATCTTCATTAAATAATGAAGATACAGTATTTTTATTCTTTAAAACAGATATGTAGGTAAAAAATTGGCAGCAGTGTTTCAATAATTTATTGAGCAGGCCTTAAGTTGACAGCAGTGATTTCCCCCTCTCCTCATTCATGAAGTATACAGCAAGGCGGGATAAAGCGGAATGTTGAAAGGGGATGGCGCGCTGGAAAGTTTGGGTTGTAAGAGAACATAAAGCGCGAAGATTTTCATAAGCAATGTCAGCAAATTAAGCGATTATTGCATATTTGTATATCATTCGAACCTCTGCAAGGTAGAGAACTTACATCACGTGCAATTGCATTTGAGATCGGCAATCATTTCTTAAGTTGTTGACATTGATATCATAACCAGTTCGAATCCTCTGTCATCCGCCGCCAATTCAAAATATTGTCATATAAAATAGAACTAAACGCCTGTAAAACAGGCTTTTTTAATCCCCAGACGACCACAGACACCCCCAGTTAACCCCACTCTACTTAATACGATACAGTATGCTATAACAGCAGCGGCTATGGAGCGGACGCGCAGCACGTGACGAATAGCAAGAAACATTTTGGAAGCATTGAAGATTTCAAGCATTAAAGGCTTGAATATTTGAATACTTGAATATTAGAATAATTGAAACTTGAAGATCGCCGCGTGGATTGAGACAAATTTGATTGAAAAGAGGATTGGTACAATGCTTCAGTTTAACTCCGCAAGTGTTCGAATCGCGGACGGCGCCCGCGCCGTCGATGAATGCCTCGAGATAATGTATGGAAACCAGACTCCGCCCAATGGAGGGTTGTGGATTGTCAACGCCGTCATCGGGCACAAGCTGGAAAAAATTGCCTCGGCAATCCGGGCTCGGATCCCGTCTGCATCGGTCCTGGGAAGCTCCTGCGGCGGTATCGTGGGGCGCGAGGGCGCGGGTGAATCGATGACCCATATGGCGGTCATGACGGTGGATGGCCCGCCGGACGAGGTTGCGTGGTCGGCGGTCGACGATTTTCACGCTGACAACGCCTATCAGAAGGGGCTGACACTCGCCGAAAACCTCAAAGGCAAACTGCCTGGCGCCAAAATTCTCTATTTGCTCACACCGGGGCTGGATTCCCGCAATGACGAACTGCTGAAGGCCGTTCACGAGGTGTTTGGGAAGGACGTCGTCATTTTTGGCGGCGCGTCCTCCGACAATTACAAGGGCGTCGTCACCTCACAGTACATCGGAGACAAAGCCTGCGCCGACGGCGCTTGGGCGGTGGGTTTCGCGGACGCCTCGCTGAAAGGCGCGGCCCGGGCGACACATGGCTTCAACGCCTACGGCGACCCGATGACGGTCACGAAAGCGGACCGCAACTTCATCCTGGAGCTGGACGGGCAGCCCGCCTGGACCACGTACAGCCAGAATCTCGGTGAAATTTCGGCGGACGACGTGAAAAAGGTCCTGGTGGCCGGAGGCCTCGCCATCGCCCTGGACCCCGCCCTCACACAGGAATACGGAAACGATTACATCCTGCGCATGGGGCTTCCCCAAGAGGGAGCGATCCGCCTTTCCGTTTCCGTAAAAGAGGGAGATCAATTCTACTTTACGACTCGCGACGAGGAATTGATCTTTTCCGAGCAGAAAAAGGCGCTGGATGCTCTGCGCAAGAGTATGATATCCGAGGGTGGCCCGCGCCCCGTCGCCGTGTTCCAGACCGACTGCCTGCTGCGCGGACGCACGCTGTTCGACAAGGTGATGAAGGATGAAATCATCGGCATGATGCAAAACGCCTTTTCCAGCGACGGTGGAATACCGCCGTGGTTGGGTATGTACGGATTTGGAGAGTTCTGCCCGGTCGGCGGAAAAAATCTGTTTCACACCTACACCACATCCTTGCTCGTTCTCTACCGATGATATTTCCGGCCCCAGGGAAGAGGGTGGCGGATGGGTATACCGAATGGAAAAAGGTCGTGGTGGGAAAATGCCTGAATATCAACAGGAGAAAGAACTGGCGGAACTGCGGAGACTGATACGCGAATCGTATCGCCAGACCGCGCGCAACGAACTGGAAAAAGAAAATATGCGGATCATGCGGGGAAAGCTGGACGTTCAGCTCGATCTCTTCAAGCAGATTCACCGCTTTTCCCAGCGTGCTTTTTCCGTGTCCGCCCAATCGGAATTTGCCAGCCTGCTCGCCGAAGGGATCGTGGATATTTTTCAGTTGGAAACCAGCGCCGCCTTTCTGTTGGACGTATCGGGGGACAAGCTGAGCGTGACCGGTTCGTGCAATTTTGAAACGGACGAGCCGGAGTTTCCCGTATCCAGAGTTTGGCTCGCGAAACCGGAACTTGTAGATTTCAAGCGAAAAAACGTCATCGTGGAATCCCCGCCGGAGGATTTGTCGCCGTTCGCCAGGTTGGGACTGGCCCACGCCGTCTACATGCCGCTTTTTGACAACCGGCGCAAGCTGGAGGGGATCATTCTGGGCGGTATTACACAGGATGGGAGTATCGTCTACGATTTCAAGCCGGAGGCCATCCTCTCGCCCTTCATGGTCTACTGTCAAAACATGAATGGGATATACAACAATCTGATCGCTCTCGACCGAGCCAAGTCGGCCGTTGACGCGAAGACCCGTTTTTTGTCCAATCTGAGCCACGAAATTCGAACGCCCATGAACGCGATCATCGGCATGACGCAGATCGCGGAGCGCAGCCAGGATCCGGTGGAACTTCGCAAGTGTATCGCGCAGATCAACATCTCCTCCCGCCATCTGCTGGGGCTGATCAACGACGTTCTGGACATGTCCAAAATCGAAGAGGGCAAACTTGTTTTGGAAAAGGCGCCGTTTCAATTGGACGCCATTCTGGATAACATCGTCGGCAGTTTGCGGCCGAGCGCGGAAGCCAAGGGTATTTTCCTGTCGCTGGACGCGCGCAATGCGCAGGGGCTATGCTTTTTGGGGGATTCCATGCGGCTGTCCCAGGTGCTAATCAATTTTCTTTCCAACGCCATCAAATTCACGGGCACTGGCGGCCGTGTGACGCTGCGCGCGGAGGTCGTTTCCCGGGACAACGAAAAAGCGCTGCTTCGATTTGAGGTGGCGGACACCGGCATCGGAGTGCCCCAGGACGCTCTATCGCGGATATTCAACCCGTTTGAGCAGGTGGACAGCAGTACGTCCAGGAAATTCGGCGGTACGGGGCTTGGGCTTTCCATCAGCCGCACCCTTGTAGAACTGCTGGGCAGCAGCATTCACGTGGAGAGCCGGGAAGGCGAGGGGTCCAAATTCGCTTTCCAGGTCTGGTTCGACGTAGACAAAAGTGGCAGCGCAAAAGACGCTCTGTCGGCCGAGCAAGCCGTCGCAATGGATCTCTCCGGGCGCAAGATTTTGATTGTGGACGACGTGGAAATCAACAGGGAAATTATCATGTCTCTGTTGGAGGAGACGGGCGTATCCTGCGAGTGTGCCGTCAACGGCCAGGAGGCTGTGGACCTTTTCTCCGCTTCCCAGGAGGGCTATTATGCCCTGATCCTCATGGATGTACAGATGCCGGTCATGGACGGCTGTGAAGCGACGCGCAGAATCCGTGCGCTGCCTCGGCCGGATGCGAGAAAAATCCCTATTCTCGCCATGACTGCCAATGTTTTCAAAGAAGACTTGCAGATGGTGGTGGAAGCCGGAATGAACGGTCACATCTCGAAGCCGGTCGAATACGACGTGGCAATCGGCGTCATTGAACAGGTGCTTTCACGCGAAAGTCCGCATGGAGAGTGCAGTTTTTCTAACGATTGAAAAATCCTTGAGGCGTCAATATTCTTGTACGCAATATCATTAGGACCAAAATCTTGTCACTCTTTAATTTGTCAGTCACTCTTCAAGTTTTGTCAGTAGCTCTTCCATAAGGGTCCAGACGCCGTTTTCCTCCAAGAACAGAAAATCTCCCAGGGTTTCCGCGCTCCAGGTATTGACGGCCTCCATCAGGGCGTTGGGCAACAGGCCGTAACGGCGCGTCAGAAGCGAGAGATCTTCTTTGTTCCACGCCCTCTGCTTCAGCAAAGCAGACAGACAGGGCCAATACCTGCTGTCCAGTTCATCCAAAACCTCCTTGGGGAACCCCATTGCTTTCATTTTGAAATCTAAATCCAATTTTAAATCCAAACCCAAACCCGTATTTATATTCCCATTCCCATTCCCATTCTTATTCATCTTGGTGTCGAGGGGATCCGGGGGGTCCGATTCTTCCGGGGTGAAGACGGAGGCCAATTCCTGGGTCAGGATCTCGGTTTCTTCTTTCAGTGCCGCAACCTTGCTCATATCGATGGGAACCAGGGGCAGAGGCTCTCCGGGGGTTCTTTCGCCCCCAGGGCGAACCACCACCAGTTCGTCCGGCGCGTTTCGTCCGGCCAGCTCCTGGATGCAGGTATCGTAGAGAGCTTGAAGTTTTTTGAACTGGGAGGCCTTGCCGAGAACGCTGGGCACCACCGCGGGCGGGGGAGATTTCGTGCCTGTGGGGAAGGAAAGGGTGCCGCTGGCGACGGTGTAGGAGACGGAGTTGCTGGGGCCGAAGGACGCGGAAAGGGTGAAACCCTGGGGGTAGATCCGCCGGTAGCCCCGGGCGAACAAGCCCAGGAGTTTCGGGGACGTGGAAAAACTCGGGGAAAGAGACCGGGCTTTCGCCGTATTTGGAAGCCGTTGCAGGAGGTTGAACGCCTGTTCCGCCGAGAGAGGGGAATTTTGGAGCGCGCGGTATCCGAGAACGAGCCGGGATAAAATATTCTCCCGGGAAGCGGGAAGAAGCCGATAGAGGTCCGCCAGGCTTTTTTCGGTCATGCGGGGGTCGTTCAGGTGTTTTGCGTGAAGGTAAACAAGAAAACGCTCCGCGTAACTCCGAAAGGACCGCGAAGCGCCGCACACCTGGAGAAGGCGCTTGACTTCCTCCATGATCTCGAAGATTTCGATATCGCTTTTGCCCACATTGCCCTTGTCGAGGAGCGCGCGCCGCTCCAGGCCGTAAAAATAGATAAAGGCGTAACCGACATTCGCCGGCGGCGTCTTTCTCCCCGACGCGAGCCATCGTATATAATACCCCCTCTGGCAGGGGATCATGGTGGTATAAGAAGGCCAGTAGCCCAACTCCAGGCCGTCGGGGTTGTGGCCGTCGTCCATCACGACGGGCATTCGTGTGGAGACGCAGGAGGCCTCCCCCGTGCTGACAGGATCGGAACTGGCATAGGTTCTGGGAGCCGCCGCGACCACCTCCCCGCAGCGCAAAAGAGCGCCCTCGCCCAGCCATAAAAGGCCTCCTCCCCTGTCAGAACCTCCCAGGACCTCCGGGAAGAAACGGGTATTCGCGCAAGCATGCATATCAACAGAGCAAACGCGGTCAGCTTTCCAGCTTTTCTCCGAAGGCGACGGCACGGCCTCGCCGGGCGGCTTCCCTGTAGGTTTCCTGAAGAGACTCGAACAACGGCTCGCTGCCCCTCCAGAAGGGCAGGTTGCCCAGCCGATGGAGCAGAGGCGCGTTCAGGTCGCCCCGGGGCAGGGGACCTATGAAGTCCTCGGGCAGCGGGGAAGCCCCTTTGTAAAAACTTTCGTCCAAAGGCAAAGGCTCTCTTTCGGAGAGATCTGCGTCTACATATACATCTACATCTACATCTGCCGGCGGGTCCTGAGCGACGCCGAGGAGCGCGACCAGTTCTTCCCGGGGCATCCCCCGCAGCTCCAGGAGCAAGAAAGGATCTCGGTCGAAGGCGTCCCCCAGAACGTAAAACAGGGCCGCTATGTGTTTGCAGGGGTTGCTGGAGTCTGGGCAATCGCAGTGCATGTCGGCCCTGCGCTTCAGTTGGGGGAAGAGGGACGCGCCCTCGGCCTGAAAGAAGTCCTCCAGCTCCTGGGGAACCTCGCCGGCCATCAGCCGGGCGGAAAAGAGAAGCTGCGCCCGCAGACGCTCGGCGATGCGCTCCCAGCCTTGCTGCGCTATCGGCTCGAAGTGGATCGTGACGGTGTAGGGCGTTCTTCTCGACCCCTGAACCCTGCCCCGGACCAGCCCCGGTTTTATTTCCACATCGATGACCTGCCCCTTCCGGGCGTAGCTCTTGCCTCGGGCGAGGCGCGCGCCCAAGTTGAAGGTCTCCATGAAGTCGTACCATCGCTTGGACCACCAGTTGACGCCGCCCTTGGCCTTGGATTTGATGCCGCCCTTGGTGGCTATGGGGGTGGTGGGGGTGTAGCTGTACCAGTCGTATCTGCTCATGCTCCCGCTCCTATTCTTCCGCCAGGGCCGAACGGCGCAGCTCGAAGAGGTCCTTCAGCTCAGCGGAAGAAAGCTCCGTCAGCCACCCTTCGCCGCTTCTCACCGTCATGCCGGCGATTTCGCGCTTGGACTCGATCATGGCGTCGATCCGCTCCTCCAACGTGCCCTGGCAGACAAAGGCGTGGACCTGGACGTTTTTCTTCTGGCCGATACGAAAAGCACGGTCAACGGCCTGCTGCTCCACCGCCGGGTTCCACCACCGGTCGAACAGCACCACGTGGTTGGCCTGGGTCAGGTTGAGCCCCGTTCCTCCGGCCTTGAGAGAAAGCACGAAAAGCCGCGGCCCGCTCTCCTCCTGAAAGCGGCTCACCATCGCGTCACGCCGCGCTTTAGGGACGCCGCCGTGCAAAAAGAGGGTTTCCTCCCCCAGGGTCTCCTGCAAATGGCGTTTCAGAATTTCTCCCATCTCGGAGTATTGGGTGAAAATCAGCATCCGGTCCCCCACGTCCAGGGCTTCCTCGGCCAGTTCCTCCAGGCGCTCCAGCTTTCCGGAGCGGTTTTTGACGGGGCCCGTCTCGCCCAGGTACTGAGCGGGGTGATTGCAGATCTGCTTCAGCCGGGTGAGGGTGGCGAGCACCAGCCCTTTGCGCTGAATGCCCTCCGCTTCCGTCAGCAGCCGCTCCGTTTCCTTGGTCACGGCGGCGTAGAGGGTCGCCTGTTCTTTCTTCAGTTTGCAGAAGGTCTTGGTGACGATTTTCTCGGGAAGGTCGTCGATGATGGTCTTGTCCGTCTTCAAGCGGCGCAGCACGAAGGGCCCCGTGACGTTCTTGAGGCGGGCGGCGGCCTCCGGGTCGCGGGTCCTTTGGATGGGGTCGAAGAAACGGCGCTTGAACACGGTCTGAGTTCCCAGCAAGCCCGGGTTCAGAAACTCCATGAGGGACCACAGGTCCCCCACGTGGTTCTCCACCGGGGTTCCCGTCAAAGCCACGCGGTACTCGGAGGGCAGTTGTCTCGCGGCCTTCGCCTGCTTGCTGTCGTAATTTTTCACATTCTGGGCCTCGTCCAAAATCACCCCGCTCCACTCCACTCGGGAAAGGGCGGAATGGTCTCTCACCAACAAGGCGAAACTCGTGGCCACAAGGTGGTTTTGCCGGGCCTCCGCTATAAAATCCGCGCTCTTCGCCCGGGCCGCGCCGTGATGCACCAGGACCTTCAGGCCGGGCAAAAACCGCTCCGCCTCGCGCCGCCAGTTTTCCAGCACCGACGTGGGGGCGATCAAAAGCGCGGGCCGCGTTTCCCCCTCGTCCACTCGGCTTTGGAGCAAGGTCAGAGTTTGGAGAGTCTTCCCCAAACCCATGTCGTCGGCGAGACAGGCGCCCAAGCCCCAGCGGCCCAGGAAAGCCAGCCAGGAAAAGCCCCGGGCCTGGTAGGGCCGCAGCTCGGCCGCCAGCCCCTGAGGGACAGGCAGCGTAGGAATCCGGTTGGCGTCGGCGTTTGCCAGAGTCGAAAGCATCTGGGCGAACACGGATTCTCCGGAAAACTTCACGTCCCCCGGCAAAAAATCTCCGTCGGCCCCCAGGGACGTTTTCAGCACATCCCGGACGGTGGCGGTTTGGGGCGCTTTTTTCAGGAAATTCAGGGCCTTTTTCAGCTCTTCTTGAGAGAAGGCGACCCAGCGCCCGCGCACTCGGACCATGGTGTCCTTCAGGGCGGCGAGACGCTCCAGCTCCTGCAGCGAGACGGGGACGTCCTCCAGCATCAGTTGCCAGTCCACGTTCAAAAGGTCGTCGAGGGACAGCTGCCCCTTGGGCGCAAGTTTTTTGGAGCCCTTGCCGACGGAGACCTTCAGCCCGAAGAGTTTTCGATAGCCCTTGGCGGTCCACCAGGCCGGGAATCGAACGGTGAACCCGGCCTCGATCAACGGGGCCGCATCTTGCTCCAAAAAACGGAAGGCCTCGCCGGAGGAGAGAAGACACTCGTCGGGCGCGGCGCGGCGAAGGCTGGCCTCGATCGGGGCAAACAGCTTTCCCACCTGCCCCAGAGCCTGAGCGGCAAATTCCTGGGGTTTCATGTTCCCCCGGGTCAGAAGCTCCAAAGTTTTTTTGTCCCTGCTCTTGGAGGAGAAGATTTTTCCGGTCCCCACCTGGAGAGTCGGATCGTCCAGGGGCTCCACGTAATAGGCGAGACGCCACTCCAGCCCGGAGGAAGCGTCCAGGGACGTGATGTCGGGGGCAGCCTCCGGTTCCTCCAACTGCAGGGAAAGCCGGTAGGGCGCGTCGGCTGTGGCCGCTATCGGGCGGCGCCACTCTCTCAACTGGGGCTCCAGCTCCGCGAGGGCAGCGCAGGGCGACGGGTCGACGGCCAAAAGACGGGCGATCCACTCTTGATGCGCGAATTCCTCCGCCGACTTCGCCGAGCGCGCCGGCTGGGTCAGGCGCACGAGAGTGTCCGTGAGCAATTCGAGGCTCTCCATGACGAAACGTCGAGAGGACGGGGCTTTATCCCAATTGTCCGAACTCTCGCCGTTCGCGTTTCCAGTATTCGAATCCGGACCACACACGGCCCGGCACAGCCCCGGAACCGACCGGATCAGAGACTCGCAGCGGTCGCGCTCCAAGCCGGCGAACACCGGCCTCCAAAGCGCCGTTCCGTAGGCCAATGTTTGTGCGAGAGTTTGTGGGGAGGAAGGGGGATTTACAGCGGGAAGGACATTTACCGAGGGAAGAAAATTTTGCCGCGCCGTCATGGCTCCCGCGAAGCGCAAGAGTCCAAGACAAAACTCCAGGTCGGGCGCGAACTTGAGGGGTTTGTCCCCAATCTGGGCCAGGGGGCGGAGGGAGGAAAGAAAGAGTACGGCGTCCCGGGGAGCGAAAAACGCCCCTTCCGCCTGCCAGCGTTCCAGGCGGAGGGCTGTTTTGCCTTTGACCACCGGCGGCTCCGCGATCAGGGGCGACGAGGGAAGAGGCATACCGTCGAAAGTGGGAAGGCCCACGAAGAATATCCCGAACCCGTTGCCTTTTCCCCGTCCAATGCCTGAGGACGACGGTGAAGGCAAAGATGAGGAAGCCAAAGATGAGGAAACAGGCGGTTGTTTCGGTTTTCTTCCTCTGCGCTTGGGCGGAAGATTTTTATTTTTATTTTTGTTTTCGCTTTCGTTTTCGCTTTGCAAATCCCAGTCCGGCAGGTACAGAGCGGGTTCAGCGTCCCTCCATTCGTCGAGGATTCCCCGCAGCTTCGCCGCGTCGTATGCCCAAGGATGCCGGGGAGGCGAGGGAATTGGCGAGGCCTGGTCCGCACCTTCCTCCGCCCACAAAACAAATCCTCCTTGCCCTGTCGTAGAAGCCGGAGGAGAGGGAATCCGCAAAAAAGTCCCGTGCAGAAAAATCATGACAACGCTTCCCCAGACAGCATTTTCTTATTCAGTATTTTCTTACTCAGTATTTCCTCATTCAGTGAGCCCTTAAATTTAATCTTCGTCGTCGTCGTCGTCATCGTCATCGTCATCGTCATCTTCGTCATCTTCGTCATAATCGTCGTCACCGTATTGGCTTACCTCCCCCACGCTTTTCAATATATCGCTTACTGAGGTGGGCTCGTCAACCACACGGAGTACTTTGATTTGGAATCGCCATTCATCGCCGAAATCGTAGATGTACAGAAATTTGTCGCCTTTCCCGAGATGAAACCTCGACAATTTCACCTCGTCGGAATAACCGAGTTCAGCGTCCACTTCACAGCGGGGACTTACAATTTCCGAATTTCTGTCCCACGGACGATTGCTCATGAAGAACACGTGCAGATGATCGTCGTCAAAATCAAATGCGTCCAATATTGTTAAATGCAGTGTGTAAAATGTTTCGCTCTCATCTATCTGAATATGGCGGTAACATCCGGGTTTCAACGAAACGCTCAAAACCAACGACTTTCCCATATTTCCCACTCCCCATTCACATAGTTCTCTACATGAAATACTCGCTTCTGTTACAATTTTTGCGAGCCCTGCCTCATTTAAAATATTATATCCTGAATTTCCGAAAGATTTTAACCTAGGAGCCTGTCGGACGTAAGCAGTTCCTCTCTTTAGAGTCCCCTCTTTCGTCCTTCTAAGCCTGGCGGATATCATCAATTAAAATAAAAGACAATGAAATAAAAGGCAAGGAAGTTTGACGAATGGGCAGATCCTGAAAGTTTTAGCGAGGGAAGGGAGGAGAAAGAGACGATGAGCGTTATCGACGAGGTTTCGGAGTTTACGGTGGGTTCGGTGTTGAGCCGGACGTGGAGGGCGATGTGGAAGAAACCCCTGGCGTTTATGGGACTCACGTTAGCGTCGGAGATTGTCGCAAGAGGTCTGTTTCAGTTATTTCTGAGTGGAAATCCGCTCAGTGCGGTAAGACTGTCGAAATTGACGAGCGATATGTTGGGCGGAGCGATATATCTCATTACGACGATGTTGTTTCAGGGGACGATCATCTATACGATATTTCAACTTTTCATGCAAGACAGGGCATCGGTCTGGGACTCGATGACTCGCTCTTTTTCGAGGGTCTGGGCCGTTTTACTGGCTACTGTGGTGGCGATGGCCGCCGGCTGTTTCGTCTGTCTGGGAACGGTGTTCATCTTGACTCGCCCGTCGGTCTTGTATCGCATGTCGGCTTTCGCGGGCGGATTTGTTGCACTTTTGACCGCCCTGCTTCTCGCGTCCTTCTTTTTCGCCACGTGGTTCGTGTTCGCGCCTGCCTGCGTGGTGGAGCGCATCGGCGCCCTCGCCAGCCTGGACAGGAGCGGAAAGCTGACAAAAGGGTATCGCCTGAAAATTTTGGGCATACTGGCGCTGTTGCAGATCTTTTTGAGAGTCGTCGATTTCATTGCCGGGAAAGTGGTCCCCGGCTCAGGAATACCGGGCATCATCCTGCGGATCGCGATTATTCTCGTTCCGGTGACTTTCATGACTCTAGTGCCGGCGGTGGTGTATTACAGCCTGAGAGTCGCCAAGGAGAACCTGACGCCGGAAAGCCTGGCGGATATCTTCGATTGAGGTTGGCCGGCAAATGAGATTTGGCAAATGGGGTTTGGCGAATTGGCGGTTGGCCGATCTTTCGCTTATGGGCCGGGGGAGTGTTTATCGTCTTTGAAATGGCCGAACAACTGTCCCCGTTCCAAAAACGCCCGCTCGGCGGAGTAGAAGTCGTTCAGAAAACGACGGACGTTGCGGGGCGGGATTTTCGCGCCCATGCCCTTCGGTTCCGCAACATTCTCGCCCCTATTTTCTTCCCTATTTCCTTCGACGCCGATCTTGCGGCAGATTTTGGAATACACGTTGAAGAGCAGCCGATCCGACTCCTCCGTTTGCGGACGCCTCAGCAGCTCCTCCAAAACCTGAAGCTCGAAGGCTCCGTATACCGCCAGTTGTTCGGGGGTAAAAGAATATCCGGCCGTGGAAGAGGCGCTCAGGTCGTCTAAAAGCCGGCGCCGGGGCATCATGATCACCATCGTTCCGGCGATCATGTCTCCGGCGCGAAGGCGGTCGCGGTTGAATAAAGGCAAAGACGTGAGAGCCATTGCCCACCCGAAATGCAGCAGCGCGCTCCACCTTCCCGCGACGCCGAAATTCAGCAAAAGCGACATCGGGAGAAAAAACTCCACCTCCCGGGTCAAGTTTCGCGCAATGACGGCGGCGGGGGTGAGCATTCCTCCGCCCCTGCGGACGACCCTGAGCCCGCAGATTTTTTTCCCCGGGGTACGTCCCTGCCAGGCCAGTTCGAAGTGCATGAAATACATGACCCGGACGACGAAGGACAAAAAAAGGAACAGGGTCATTCCCAGGGACACGTTCCTGTAAGAGTCGGAAAGAAACAACAGGACGACGACGCTGTAGAACGCTACGATCACCAGGTTCATGAACAGGGCGTCCAGGGCGAAGGCAACCATCCGTTCGCCGCGGGTGGCCAGCGACACCTTCAAGACGACCCCTTCCGGGCTGGTTATCGTCCGGACCGGTCTCGCTGTCCCGTCCAGCAGTTCTCCCACCCGGTCAGTTCGGAACGCCATCTTCCCTTTCGACCTCCCTTTGGTCCTCTCCGTCCCTTCCCGCAAAGATAAAGTAGCACGCCCACAAAGCGGCGGTTGCGGCGGCGAAGGCGCAGCGTCCTCCCGTGTGGGCGATCAACTGCCTGAACCCGCCCTCGATAATCCCCGCCGCAAAAAGCATCACCACACTGCCCACCGCGGCCTGGGCTGCGCGGCGTCCCTCCCGGGCCAGGTTCTCCAGCCGCGGCAGCCGGCCGGGGAATAAAATGGTTTCCGCGATCAGAAGCCCTCCGGCCCCAAACAAAAGCACGGCCAGTATCTCGGTGACTCCGTGAATGGAAACCCAACCGAGAAAGTCCCAGGTGAGCCCGAGTTCGGCGTGAAGGGCCATGAAAGCCCCCAGAGCCCCCCCGTTGTAGCCTATGAGCATGACGGTGGGAACGCCCAGCATGAAGCCCAATCCGAAGGAGAGCAGCCCTATCCTGGCGTTGTGCCTGAAGAGAAAGTTGGCGAACACGACGAACGCATCGACAAACCCCGGCCACGGCTGAAAGATTTCCCCGTTCAGAAGCTCCTCTCGGGTACTGCCGGGCCCGCGGCCTTGAGAAATCTCCGGGGGCACGAACAGGTGGAAATTCTCGAGGTCCCTTCGGACCAGGGCGTAACCGGCTATGGCCCCCGCGAAAAAGATCACCGCGATCAACAAAAGTTCGCGTTTCATGCTCCGTACCGCCCTCGGCCAACCTCGTCTGAAAAACTCGGCCATATTTTCCAGCACCCCGGTCCTCGGCCCGTACACCACAAGGTAGGCCCGCAGCGTCAGGTCCTCCAGGTAGAGAAGAAGGTTGCGGTCGAGGGCGATGCCTCGGGCGACGGAAAGGGACGAAACGGCCGACCGATAGAGGATGGCCATGTCCTGGGCCTCGGAGGCGGAGAGGGTGCCCAGCCCTCCCTTTTCCACTTTCGCCACCATTCCCTCCAGCTGCCGCCAGCCCGCCTCCCGCACCCTGCGAAACTCGGCGCTGCGGAGGGTCAATCCGGCTTTCGCGGTTACACCCGGCGTATTCGGGAATACTTCCGCCCGTACTTCCATCGACCCTGCCATCGACCTTTCCATTGACCTTTCCATCGGACCTTCCATCGGGCCTTCCATCACAAGAGTCCTTTCTGCTTGATCATGAGATAGCGGTTCAAAAGGGCGGCGGACACGCCCGCGGCGGTCACGTCGAGGCAGTGAACCCCCATCCGGGCGATGCGTTCGAGAACGACCCCCCGCTCCCGGAGAAAGTCGGCGGCGATCACCGCCCGGGCCACGTCTCCGAAATCCCTGGGCTCCGCGTCTTTCAACGCGGCAAGCATGGCATCGCGCAGCGAGACGAAAAGAACCACATGTCTTCGAGTCATCCATCTCAGGCTCTCTATCAGCAGCTCGGCCTGAATGGAGTCCGCGAACTCCGTGAAGAGGACCACCAGCGTTCTCTTGGTGAGCCGGGCGTTCAGTTCCGCTATTCCCAGGGTGAAGTTCGTCTCCTCCGTCCGATAGGCCAGATCGGCCGCGAACTGCTGGAATCTGGCGAAATATCTCATTCCGCGTCCGGGCTTCACGAAACTTCTGAATCGGACGTCGAAACCGCAGCCCCCAAGGAAATCCCCGTAATAAAGCGAAACCCACCCCAGCAGCAGCCCTGCCTTGATCGCCCGGTCGAGCTTAGGGATTCCCCCCAGGGGCTCTGTCATGAGACGCCCCGTGTCGAAGCCGATCACGATGTGGTGGTTGCGCTCCTGACGAAATTCCTTGCACAGTATTTTCCTGTGCCGGGCCGAGCTTTTCCAGTCTATGAGGCGGCTGTCCATGCCCGGTTCGTAGTCTCGAAGGTCGTCGAACTCGGTTCCATCGCCGCGCATCCGCTGAGATTTGATCCCGTATTCCGCGTCCCGGGAGAAAAATCGGAGGGCCGCGTCGTATATGCCCCCGATGTCGGGCATGACGTCGATAGCCCCGTCCACGGGCTCGACTCGGGTGAACTCCAGAAAGGTCATGGGGCTCTTCCACCGAAGCCACACTTTTTTCAGAACAATTTTTCCTCTGCGCCTGGGCAGGATCGGCAGAAGGATGGTTACTGCCCCGTCTTTCGACGTTTCGGCGGCTATTTTCGGAGGGTCCATCTCTCCGGTCGCCTCCAGAACGGCCTCGAAGACCACCGGCTTCAGGTATTCCCCCGTGGTGACCGTCACCTTTGCCGCGGTCAGGGACCCCAGAAACATCTGTTTCGGGTGGGTGACCGCGGCCTCCACCCGGCCGGGCCACAAGGCGGCCAGCAGGTCCGCCGCCGCCAGAGCCGTCACCGCTATGGGGCAGTAGAGAGAAAAATACCACCGCTCCCTGAGGGCCGTAACGATCAGCACCGCCACCGGCACGGAGACGAAAAACGCCAGCACGGCTTTGGGGGTGGGACGGATCATCTGGGCACCGGGGTTCCGTCTATAATGGCGCGGATCGCCTGGTCTCCCGTCATTCCCTCGATGTCGGCCTCGGCGCTCATCACGATGCGGTGGCGAAGGAGGGGCAGGGCGACGTGCTTCACGTCGTCGGGGATGACGAAATCGCGGCCCGAGAGCGCGGCGTAGGCCCGGGAGGCGGACGCCATCATATTGGCTGCCCGGGGCGAGGCGCCGGTGGCGATCATCGGATGTCGCCGGGTCGCCCGGACCAGGTCCACGACGTAATCGATAAGTTCTTCCGCGAGCCTTATGCCGGCCGTGTAGGAGCGAGCCGCCCGAAGGTGCTCCAGCTCCACCAGCGGGCGTACGTCATAGTCCGAAATTTTCGGCATGGCGGAGCGGTGCCCGTGATTTCTCACGATTGCGCGCTCTTCGTCCCTGCTGGGATAACCGATGGAGAGCTTGAAGAGGAACCGGTCGAGCTGCGCCTCGGGCAGGGGGTAGGTTCCCTGCTGCTCGATGGGATTTTGTGTCGCCACCACCATGAACTCCTCGCCCAGGTCGTAGGTCTGTCTGTCGATGCTGACCTGCCGCTCGTTCATGGCCTGCAGCAGCGCCGCCTGGGTCTTGGGCGGGGTGCGGTTTATTTCGTCCGCCAGGAGGATCTGGGTGAAGATCGGTCCTTTCGTGAGAACAAAGGTGTTTGTGCTGAAGTCGAAAAGGTTCGTCCCCAGCACGTCGCCGGGCATCATGTCGGGGGTGAACTGGATGCGCCCGAACTGGAGGGCGAGGCAGGAGGCAAAGGCCTGGACCATAAACGTCTTTCCCGTGCCGGGTACGCCTTCCAGGAGGACGTGCCCTCCGCACAGAAGGCTGGCGAGCATAAGGTCCACCGACTCCTCCTGGCCGACGATGACCTTTCCGATCTCGTTTTTAATTTTCCTAGTGAGGTCCGCGATCACCTGAAGATCCATTCACCATTTCTCCTTTTCCCATTTCTGTTTTCCACTTCTATTTTCCATCTGTGGGCAAGACGCGCCGTTTCCATGAGGGTGGGAATGTCGGATCGTCCCAAGCTGTCTAAAATCGAGGCGCAGGATACCGATACTTTTCTCGACCGCCCCACGCGGTCGGCCCACTGGGCCAGCTCGTACTCGCGCAGCTTTTCGGGGCTCTGCAAATCTTCCGGGGCGTGCAGCGCCTTTGCCGTTTCGTTGAGGATCATCCGGACGTACCGGCCGAGGGTGGCGGCGTGGTGCCCGCCGTAGTCCAGCAATCGTGCGCTGTTGTCGATCAAACGGCCTTTTCCGAAGTCCAGGGGCGGCCTCGGGGTCAACGGCGCGCCAAAACGCCCGATCCCCGCCAGCGCCAGCAAGACCGCGGAGATACAGGTCAAAATGGGGACGATCACAAAGGGAAAACTCAGAGTCATCTTCAGGACGGACTCGCCTGTGTCCTTGCTTACGAACCCATGAACCGTTTCATCGAAAACGATGGTCTTCTTTTCATGCAAATTTTTGATCTGAGAATTTTCGATCCGAGAATTTTCGATGCCCGTTTCGGAGAGAGGTGTGGAGAGAGATTTTATGAGGTTCACCATGAAAGCGGCGTTTTCACCCTTGCCGATGCCGTGGTTGGACATGACGTCGGGGTCCGCCAGTATCCATATCCTGCGGTCGTTTTCTGCGATTTCGGCCACCAGCGCCCCGTCGGCGTCTCCGACCAGGGTGCGGATTCCCTGGTCGGGGCGCAGCATCTGCACCGCGCCGGAGACCTCGGGATTGTAGGAAAACTCGTTGATCGTCCATTCCTGGGGGTGTTCTGCGCTGAAAATCAAAAACGGGTCTACCCCCGCAAGGGCGAGGGTCGATCGGGCTTCCGAAGGGAGCGCCGGGTACATTGCGGAGACCCACTCCGGCCGGTTCGGGTCGGGCAGCCATCCCCATTTCGGAAGGACGAGCAGCAGCCTTTTCGATTCCTCCAGTGTGTAGACCAATTTCTCTCTGTATGCCCCGCCGGGCTCGGCCACGATCAGAGTTCCTCGGCTTCCCGCACTGCGCAGGGGATCGCGGGTGCTGGCTATGACCGGGAGGTCCATGCGGCGAAGTACGTCGTAGAGCCCCGCGCAGCCCAGGGCGGACCTGGAAAACGCCCCCGGCCCCGCGCCGTCTCCTTTGGAAACGTCCTCCTCCCGGGAAGACACGATCAGGGACAGGGCGAACAGGCCCAGAGCCACGGAAACGAATATCAAAAGGGCAGAACGTGAAAAGAGAGGTTTTATGTAGGATACCCCCTTCTCAAAAGATCGGTCAGGGCGTCGAAGCTGCGCCGGCACCTGGCGTACTCCTCCTCGCCCGGCCGGTGGGATCCGAAAAATGAAATTTCCACGCTGCCCACGATGGTGGCGAACACGTTTCGCTCCTCGGGGGACAGGTCAATGTGACGCAAGATCTCCCTGCTGGTGAGGGACGCCGCTATCGGCGAGTTCACGCGTTTTTTCATTTCGTTCACGCTTCGAAGGAGGAGAACGTGGATGGCCTCGGCGAAGCTCCCGGACCGCGCCAGGTCCTCCGCCTCCGCCTGAGCGGTTTCCATCCGCGCGGCGGCGTTGCCGAGAGGTTCGTCCTCGCGTCTGAACACCAGCTTCTGAGACCGGCTGCGGCTCCACAGGTTATCTTTGAGGTTCAAGGCGACGACGATCGCTATGACGCCCAGGGAACTCCACAGGATAAGCCGCGCGTATCTTCGGGCGAACTCCAAAAGACGTTCAGCCCAGGAGATTTCTCGCCGAGGATCGTCCGGGCGAACGTCCTTCAGGTTCGACGGCAGCTTCGTCTGCAACCTCAAGGAACGCTGGGCTGCGGCCAGATGGCGGGCGGAAGCGCCGGCAATTTTCGCCGTTTCCTCACCAGAAAGCCGGTGGGTCCCCGCAAAAACGGGCGAACACGCCCCGCCCCCCTGAGCTTGAACGTTTACGAAAAAAACAACCGCGGCCAAAATTCCGAACCATGCCCTTTTCGGATTGCTCTTCGAATTTGTTTTCGCACTCTTTTTCAAATCCATGCTCTTTTTCAAATCCATACTCTTTTTCAAAGCCATACTCTTTTTCAAATCCATCACATCCATCGGCCGCCACCGCCATAAGAGCCAGCGATTAAAAACTTTACCTCATGAACACTGTCTTTTGCTTTCGAGTATTGGGATTATATCATTAACGCTCATACATTTGAGGAAAGGTTGGATTCAGAACAGCCCCGTCCTCGATCCTCTTCTCCATTCTTTTTCTCCATCCTCTTTCTTCCTCCTTCATATCCTCCCCTCCTCCCATTCTTCCTGCATATTCTGTTTTTACATATTCAATTTTTGAGCCTATAATTCTCTTAGGTTTCAGGGAGGTGGTGCATGCCGCAGGAAGTTATCTTGTCTTATGGAGTGGCGGAGCTTGTCATCGGTGGATTCACCCGAGGCGCCGGGCTAGGCGCCTAATTTCGAGGGAGGTTTTGAAGATGAGGAAAATAGTTGCTGCGGCCCTGTTGGTAGTATTTGTGATGTCTTTGGGCGGAGCGGCTTTCGCGGCCGAGAAGAAACCGGTCGTGGGGCTTGTCATGAAATCGCTGGCGAACGAGTTCTTCAAGACGATGGAGGAAGGCGCCCGTAAGTTCGCCCAAGAGGACGGAACATTCGAACTCATCCCGGTAGGCATGAACTCGGAAACGGATATCGACACCCAGATCAACGCCATGGAAAACTTCATCTCCCAAAAGGTCGACATGATCATCTTGGCGCCGGCCGACTCCGTGGGGCTGGTTCCGTCGGTGAAAAAGGCCGTGGACGCCGGTATCCTGGTCATCAACTTCGACGTCACTCTGGACAAGCAGGCCCTCAAGGACAACGACTTGCCCGAGGACTTCCTTTTCGTCGGACCCGACAACGAGGAGGGCTCGTATCGAGTGGGCAATTTCTTGGGTGAAAAGCTGGGTAAAGGCGCAAAGGTCGTCATTATCGAAGGCAACCCCGGCGCGGACAACGCGAAACAACGCAAAGCCGGGTTCATGAAGAGCGTCACGGACTACGGCTTCCAGCTTCTGGAGTCCACCACGGCCCACTGGGAAACCGAAGAGGCGAACACCGTCATGACGAACCTCCTCACGCGGTTCCCAGACGTTCAGGGCGTCATGTGCGCCAACGACTCCATGGCCTTGGGCGTGGTGCGCGCCATAGAGGCCGCCGGCAAGATCGGACAGATTCAGGTCGTCGGGTTCGACAACATCGGAGCCTGTCAGGAGCTGATCAAAGAGGGCAAGATGCTTGCCACGGTGGATCAGTTTGGCCCTGAGATGGCGGCCAACGCCATCAAGGTGGGATTCCGCATTCTGGGTGGAGAGAAGATTTCCGGCTGGTCGAAAACGGAAGTGAAAGTCGTCTCCGCCGCGGACCTCAAATAAAACGCCGTTATCCGTCATGTAACGTGCCCGAGGCCTCGTTTCCCTGAAATTGACGAGATTCGGGGCCGGGAGGGCCGAAGGATGGACAAGAACGCGACAAAATCTCAAGTCACGGAGAAATTTTTCAATATAGCGGGTCCGAATGTTTCGGAAGATCATTATTGGGTGGACCCTCTGCGAAGGATCAACTATGGCGAAGTCCGCCAGTTGATCGACCAAAAGCAGTATTTCGTCCTCCACGCCCCCCGTCAGACGGGGAAAACGACCTCTCTCCTGGCCATGGTGAAAAAGATCAACGAAGAAGGCCGGCATCGCTGCCTTTACATCAATGTGGAGTCCGCGCAGATGGCGCGTAACGATATCGAAAAGGGGATACGCGCGATACTCTCCGAGCTGGGGCAGCGTATGGAGCTTTCCCTGGGGGACTCCGAACCCTATGAATGGGTTTCTTCCATTTTGGAGAAGGATGGGGCGCTCAAAGCTCTGGCCACGATGCTCACACGCATTTGCACCAAGTCCGATAAACCTCTGGTTCTCTTCATAGACGAAATCGATTCCCTGATCGGCGATACTTTAGTATCGGTACTGCGCCAACTGCGGGCAGGGTACGCCACCCGACCCAGTGAGTTTCCCATCTCGGTGATTCTCTGCGGGGTGCGGGACGTTCGAGATTACCGCATCCACATGTCCGACGGAGATATCATCACCGGGGGCAGTTGTTTCAATATCAAGGCCGGGTCGCTGCGCTTAGGAGATTTCTCGAGAGAAGAGGTTAGGGAACTGTACGAGCAGCACACCGAAGCTACAGGACAAGTTTTCGAGGAAAACGTTTACCCGGTAGTCTGGGATCTCACCCACGGACAGCCCTGGCTGGTGAACGCTCTGGCGCGTCAGGCAACATGGAAAATGCCCGAGGGCCGTGACCGAAGCAGGGCGATTACGGCGGAGATGATCGAGGAGGCGGCGAACCAGCTTATTCTGGAGCGGGCGACCCACCTGGACCAGCTTGCCGACAA
>JAISLU010000088.1 GCA_031277095.1 Synergistaceae bacterium | reverse complement strand
ATATTACCAGTTGGGCTCAATAAAGGCATGGCGGTAAAACGACTGAAAGAACGGATATCGTTTGATTGTGTCATTTGTGGGGGAGACAGCGAACTTGATCTGTCGATGTTGCAAATGGCCGATATAGCTATAATACCCCGAACATTGAGGTTGCAACATGAGAATATCCATATTCTGCCGGTCGAGAATTATGCATGTGAGTTGTTGAAAATCGTAAGAAGATACCGCCATTTGTGCCGTGTAACAAAACATGCTCAACTTTCGTAAGCATGTGCCCAGTGATGGTATGGAGAACGCCTTGTCAGAACGTTTTTGACTTCGTCCCTGCGTCTTTAAAAAACAGGAAGGCTATTGTAGGCAGCTTTCAAAAGGCAAAAAGCCCAATGATGCCTACAAGCATTTTAAAATCCAATGTCCAATTGAAATCCCCCAAGAATGTAGGTAGAATTTTTCGATGACGTGGCAGCAGATGATGATTATCACGATGGGCATCGCCTATTACTTTTTCGGGTTTTCCATAAAAGAGGCGGCGTCCATCGGCATCATCGGCGCGGCGGACGGCCCCACTTCGATTTACGTCGCCAACCGTTTCGCGCCCAATTTGCTGGGGTCGATATCGGTAGCCGCCTATTCTTACATGTCCCTTGTCCCCATCATCCAGCCCCCTGTCATTCGTCTATTGACCAGCGAAGAAGAGCGCCGCATCCCTATGGCGTATCACGAAAAACGGGTCTCCCAGTCGGCCAAGATCCTTTTCCCCATCGTCGTCACTCTGATGGCGGGCGTTTTAGTGCCGGCTTCGGCGTCTCTCATCGGTTTTTTGATGTTCGGCAACCTGCTTCGTGAAAGCGGTGTCGTAGACCGCCTGGCAAAGGGCGCGCAAAACGAGCTGGCAAACATCGTGACGATTCTTTTGGGACTCGCCATCTCCAACAAAATGACCGGCGGGGAATTTTTGCGCCCTATGACGATTGGCATCATGGGTCTTGGATTGGTCGCCTTCGTCTTGGACACGGCGATGGGGGTGCTGGCGGCCAAGGTGTTGAACGTTTTCCTGACCCAGAAGGTCAACCCCATGATCGGGGCGGCGGGGATCTCTGCCTTTCCCATGTCCTCCCGGGTGATACAAAAAATGGCGGCGAAAGCGGACAAGAACAACTTTATCTTGATGCAGGCCGTGGGCGCCAACGTGTCCGGCCAGATCGGATCGGTTCTTGCGGGAGGATTGCTGCTGGCTTTCCTGGCGGGGTTGTAGCAGCCGACCGGGCAGCGGCGTAAACTAAAACAAATCAAAACTCACATCTAATCTAATCTAAGTAAATCTAACCAAATCTCCTGAGGCCAGATCGGCCCAAAGTGAAAAATTTCCTCTGCGCGTCCTGCAGGGGTTTTTGTTTGTTTTATTGTTTAGCCCACTTCTTGCGCAGGGGAGCCGAATCCCCCTCGATAACCCGCATGACGTTCGATATTTCTCTTCAGTGAAATTTAGCACTTTATTTATTTGCGGCAAAGGATTACAATGCTATCATTGGATCGTCAGTGCAGAAAGAGCATGTGGCCAAACATGCGCGGGTTAGGTGGATATCGCCGCAATCTGGAATCTAGGAGTTGGGAGGGATGATGTAAATGAGCGAACAGAAGGAAAATCTCAAATTGTTCATCATGGACGACAGGGATATCTTTCGGGCCGGGCTCGCCGAAATACTGAGGCAGGAAAAGGAAGACTTCGAAGTGGCGGGCTGCGGGGAACTTTCGGACGAAACGGAGGAGGCTTGTATTGAAGCCGCGCCGGACGTGCTGGTTATACACGTTTCGGAGCGGGAAATGGAGAACCATCTTCAAATTATCGACAGGATAAAAAGCGAGGCGGAAGGTACCCGAATATTGGTCATAGTCGATTTCAACGACACGGACGGTCTCCTTAAAGTAGCCGCCTCCGGGTGCGACGGTTACGTCCATAGCGAGATCTCGGGACAAGGGCTCATGAGAATCATCCAAAAATTGGGAAACGACGTCTGCATATTCGACCGGACGGTCATAGACAAAATACTCCATTTGGAAGAAGAACGCATGGATGAAGAACGCCAGGCCGTTCATCGGCAGGATTTTTCGCCCCGAGAACGCAAGATCGTGGAGATGCTGGCCGAAGGCAAAAACAGTACCACCATCGGGGCGGAACTGGAACTCTCCGCCGGTACTGTCAAAAATATCATCTCGGACATGATGAAACGGCACCATTTCAGAAAGAGAACCCAGCTCGTCAAGAAATTGTCTCCGTGATCCTCCGGTCGATCTCGTGCCGATACCATAGGGATCTTTCATGGATCTCGATTGCAATGAATTTTGTATACGAAAGGAAGCGAAAAACGTGTCTCAGGAAAAAGCTCAAGAGTTCATACGTAAAATTGGAACGGAAAAAAGTTTTTCGGACATGCTGGACAAGGCGAAATCCAAGGAGGAATTTTTCAACGTCGCCCGGTCTTTGGGCTACGAGTTCACCATGGAGGAAGTTCGAGCTGCGGTTGTGCGGGCAATGGACCTCGACGACGCGGAGCTCGAGTCCGTAAACGGCGGGGCGGGAACATTCGGATATGGGAAGTTGTTTTCCCTCGTGAGTATGTTGAGCATAAAAAACGCCGAATGATACCTGCATGGTCAATGTCGTTGTTATGCCTTTTATCATGTACGTCTAAATGACCTCCTTTCTTCACTTATTCTGAACAAAAAATTAAAATAATACCCACCTTTTTCAGCTGAGGATGTCGCGAAGATCGTCATGCTGAATCGTTTTTTTTGAATGCGTGCAGGGAGATAAAGACTTCGCAAAGGCTTTAGCGTCGGGAAAATTTCCGACGAACAGACCGTCCGGCTTTGAAGCGGACCGGAGTGACCTTCGACGTTCAGGAATTGCCTTGTGCTGGCTCGACGAGGAATTCCAGTTCGGGTTGCTTGTGTGTACGGAACATGACGATCACTCCCCCCTCCGAATCCCTTCAAGCCAAACTGAAGGAGTGTCCCTTGCTCGCGCTGTGGCTGCGCTCCAACAGCCGAAAGAACAGGCCGACGTGTCGCGAGGTTTTCCTCGTCCCCCAGTGTCCGCCCTTCGACGCTTGGCGGAGGCGGCGTGCATACCGTATGGTACTGTCGGACCCGGCGGGGCTGACTTCAATGTGCGGGTCTCGCGACGATTTTCTCGTTCCCAACTCCTGTCTCAACTCCACGGTCTGCGGACTCATGAGCAGAACGGTACTGAACGAAAACGCCGTCGGCCCTGACGATCTCCACGGGGTGGTTTATTACGACAATCTGGCGAGTGAAGACAGGACATATCAGTTTATCTTTAATTCGCAAATTATCTTTAATTCCCAAATTTTTTCCTTCCACAATTTTCGACGGGGTTTTGATGTTTAACGCCGCGACGATCTCGTTGTATTGATTATTCTTAAAAAAATCATATTCACATTTTATATTGCGCAATTACATAGGGAGATTTGAGAATTACCTCTCCTTATGGAAATAATTTTTAACGTAAATTAAAGTTAATGGAGCTTGATGATGGGGCCTGGTTCCGTCGCCTTGACTTCTTTGCTGCCCTATCGGATACTTAGCGCCGTCAAGTACCAGAGAGTACGTTTTTATTGGGAAGGGAGTGAGTTTTCATATTGTCTAAGAAAAAAACCCCGCAAAATCGAGAAGAGGTTCTGGAACAGACTTTGGAGGATATTCGCGGAAAGTTCGGGCAGGGTTCGATCATGCGCCTCGGAGAAAATGTCAAGGCCAACGTGGAGGTCATTTCGTCGGGGATTTTGCCCTTGGACGTGGCTTTAGGCATCGGCGGATTTCCCAAGGGACGCATCATCGAGATATTTGGTCCCGAGGGATCGGGCAAAACAACCGTCGCGCTCTACGCCATCGCCGAGGCGCAGAAAGCGGGGGGAGTGGCAGCGTTCATCGATGCCGAACATGCGCTGGACCCTCGTTTGTCGGCGACTTTGGGGGTTAATATCGAGTCTCTTTACCTGTCTCAGCCGGATAGCGGCGAGCAGGCCCTTTATGTTTTGGACGCGCTGGTGCGCAGCGGCGCCATCGATATTGTGGTGGTGGACTCCGTGGCGGCGCTGACTCCTCAGGCGGAAATCGACGGCAGAATCGGAGAGAGCCAGTTGGGTCTTCAGGCGCGGTTGATGTCTTACGCGCTGCGACGTTTGACGTCTATCATTTCCAAGACCAATTGCTGCGTCATTTTCATCAATCAGCTCCGCGCACTGATCTCGACGGGTTATGGCGCCGGCCCTACGGAAACCACCACGGGCGGTCGGGCGCTCAAATTCTATTCCTCTGTCCGCCTAGAAGTTCGGCGCGGCAAGAAAATCGAAAAAGGCGACGACACCATCGGACACGAATTATATATGAAAGTTGTCAAAAATAAACAGGCGCCGCCTTTCCGAACGGCTCACACCAGTCTGATTTACGGTAAAGGAGTTCCCAAAGGCGTGGCTGTAGTGGATATGGCTGTGGACTACGACGTTATAAAACGCAAGGGTTCTTGGCTGGCCTATAAAGGCGAAACGTTGGGGCAAGGCAAAGAAGCGGTCGCGCAATTTCTCGAAAAGAACCCCGACCTGGAGCAAGAGGTCATCGCTGAGGTCATGGCGGCCGTCAACAAGGGAATGGGATACAGCTCCCTGACCCCGGAACTCAGAGAAGAAGAAAAATTGGAAGATCTTCCGGCAGCAGGGCTCGACGTAGAAGAAGGCATCTTGGATCTCTCCGAAGACGAAAAATAGAGACTAGCGTAAAAGGCGTAAAAGTAAAAATTTCTTTTTAGGGGGTTTACAAAATTGTAACACCGAGGTATTATACCCAAGCTCCTTGTTACGGAGGTCGCCGAAGAGCATTAAACAAAGGCGATTAGGGGGCAAGCGAACCTTGACAATTTTACAAGCGAGCCACAGAGGCAAAAGAGAAAATCGAACAAGAAATGCTTGACGCGCGGGATGTCGGATGAAGTCGAATTTCGATATTGAGCGAAAATACCGCGAGAGCGGTAGTGTCAAAAAGAAGTGAGCTGAGAGTTTGATCCTGGCTCAGGACGAACGCTGGCGGCGTGCTTAACACATGCAAGTTGGACGACGATTGCCGGAAGTAGAGATACGGAAGGCAAAGCGGA
>JAISLU010000087.1 GCA_031277095.1 Synergistaceae bacterium | reverse complement strand
TCCGCTTTGCCTTCCGTATCTCTACTTCCGGCAATCGTCGTCCAACTTGCATGTGTTAAGCACGCCGCCAGCGTTCGTCCTGAGCCAGGATCAAACTCTCAGCTCACTTCTTTTTGACATAGGCTTGTTCCATTTGCTTGCTCTTATGCACTGTATTCGGTTATCAAGTTTCGAATCGACAACTACCCTTGAAAAAAAATCAAAAATCTAATTCCTTTTTAATTTCCCTTCAAGTTCTGCATTGCCCTGAAAGACAGCAAAGAGTAATATAGCATGGCATGTTTGAAAAAGCAATCCCCGAATCTCACCTGAACATTGAGACTTTTCAGGGCGGGGTTCTGTAGAGGTTCTTATGGGGATTTTAGTAAATTCTATGAGAAAATTTAAGATGACACCTGTTGTATAGAGATAATTATCGACCTGCACGGGAGGATTTGGAGGCTTTGATGTCGTACGATACTGTCAAAAGGCAACCTCGCACAAAACGGAAAAAAAGTTTTATCTTAAGAATCATGGGGTTGATGTTTACGTTCCTTCTGTTGTTTTTGCTGCTCGCAATCGGAGTGACCAGCGCGAGCGTCGCATATTATATTGTGAAATTGTCGGAAGACCTGCCGACGAAGGCGGAGATCCTCAATCATAAAAACAGCGAGCCCAGTCTCGTGTACGATCGCAACAACAAAATCATCGCGCGTCTTTTTGTGGAGAACCGAACGTCTCTGCGGTTGAACCAAATATCGCCCTGGATGATCCGTGCCGTTCTGGCGGCGGAGGACTCCGCGTTTTATCAGCACTCGGGCATTCGCCTTTCTTCGATCCTGCGGGCGCTGTGGAGAGACCTCATCGCGCGGGACAAAATGCAGGGAGCCAGTACCATCACTCAGCAGCTTGCCCGCAATCTCTTTCTGACCCAGGAGAAAAGCGTCAAACGCAAAATCAAGGAAATCATCATCGCCATGCGCATGGAAAAACTTCTCACCAAGGACGAGATCATGACGGAATACTTGAACACCATCAACTTCGGCCGCGGCGCCTGGGGCGTGGAGACGGCCGCCCGAACGTACTTCGGGTGTTCGGCTTCCGAACTCGGCGTCGCCCAGGCCTCCATCCTCGCGGGACTGGTCGCCGCCCCCGGACGGTACAATCCTTTAAGCAATCTTTCCAACGCGAAAGCGAGGCAGAACTACGTCCTGGGGCGAATGGAAACCCTGGGCTGGATAGACGCGGATCAGAGAAAGCAGGCCTACGAAGAGGAACTCGTCTTCAAACATATTCCCAACAAAATCGAGGAGTACAACCTGGCTCCTTATTTCGTCTCTCACCTGCTCTTCAACGAGCTTTTGCCCAAATACGGAACGGACCTCGTCTACACGGGGGGACTTCAGATCAAAACCACCCTCGACTTGGAACTTCAGGAGGCGGGTCAGGAGGCCATCCGATCGCTGAAAAGCCAGGGAGCTTTGGTCTGTCTGGCCGCGGAGACAGGAGAGGTGCTGGCTCTCGTGGGAGGCAAAGACTTCCAGGAGAGCAAATTCAACCGTGCGACCCAGGCTTTCCGCCAGCCGGGGTCGAGCTTCAAGCCTGTGATCTATTCCGCCGCCCTGGAAAACGACATCATGCCCACGGATCACTTCTTGGACGAAGCCGTGACGTTTGAAAACAGGGGGGGCAACGGTAAAAGCTGGTCTCCCAAAAATTTCGACGGAAAGTTCCACGGCGAGGTGACCGTCCAGAAGGCGCTGGCCAGTTCCTACAATATTGTCGCCGTGAAGGCCGCCGCCTACGTGGGAACTCAGCCCGTCGTGGACATGGCCCGAAGCATGGGCGTCACCTCGGAACACCTTCCCAACGAACTTTCCGTGGCCCTGGGGGCGGCCAGCGTGACGCCCCTGGAAATGGCCGTCGTATTCAATTGCTTCACGAACGGCGGTAAAAGAACTCCCCCTATTATGATACGGGAGATCGTCGCGGCCGGCGGGGAGATTCTGGAGTCTCGCGAACCTCAGCCCGTGCAGACCATGAAGCCCGAGACGGCCTACACCCTGCGCTCAATGCTGTTCGACGTCGTCCGGGGGGGAACGGGATCCCGCGCGAAGCTCGCCAAGGCCGAGGCCTTCGGCAAGACCGGAACGTCCAACGACTTCATCGACGCGTGGTTCATCGGCGGAGCTCCCGGCCTGACCACCGCCATTTACGCCGGCAACGACAACCATAAATCCCTGGGGCGCGGCCAGACAGGGGGTATCGTAGCCGCACCGGCCTGGAAGGTCTTTATGGACTTCGCCACCACGCATATGGGAACCCCCGAAAAATTCGACCCCCCTCCCGCGTGGGTCGAGGTGGATCGAGTTTCGATCTGCCGCACGACGGGGTTCAAGGCGAAAGCGGGATGTCCCGCCGTGAGTTTGTACATGCCTTCCGGCCGGGCCCCAGCCGCGGAATGTCCCACACACGGGGGAGACTACAACGCCGCGGCCGAAGATCCCAACGCTCCTCGCCTGTTTTTGATCGATCAGGACGAATACGTCGAGAGCGGCAGCATTCCCAACGAAATAGACGTGCAGCCCAACCTGCCCGGCGACGTTCAGACGCAGCCCGAAGAACCGGCGTACCCTTACGACCCCAGCCCCGCCGAGAGATTCGAGGAGAGATATCAGGAACTTTTGAAGCAGTACGGAATAGAATAGAGGGCATGACGGTTCCGATGGATCTGATGGATCTCTTGAAAGGCGAAGCTCTGATGACTGTCAACATCGTGTTCGGTCTGTTTGTGGGGGAACTTGTATTTCGCCTGCGCGTCGCCGAGGCGTTTATGAAAAGATTTTTGCCTTCCATGAAAGCGCTGGGCCCTCTCCTGGCTACGGCCCTGGTGATCAGCATCGGCTCGTCTAAGGCTGCGGCAACCCTTCTGGCCCGAGGGATGGAAGAGGAAAAGCTGTCCAGAAACGGTGCGGTATGGGGAACTCTTTCCCTCTCGTTTCCCGCTTATCTGCGCCGATGGCCTTCGACCCTGGCACTTTGCGGGAGCATGGCCGGAACGGGAGGGATCGTTTTCGCCCTTGCTCTTTTATTGCGCAGTTTGGGACGGTTTTGCTTCGTACTCTTCATATTCAAAGCCCGCGGCAGCGAACAGGACTTCACGGCTTTGGATGCGCAAGACCCCGGAAAGGTAAACCCCTCTTTCTGGCTCAAGCGATTGGCGGCGACACTGCCGGTGGCGTGGATTTTCTACGCCGCGGCGTTCTCGATCATGCCCGGGCTGGAGAGGCTTTTAAAGGAAAATCTCGGGGGAAGTATTTTGCCGGCGGCAGGATGGGGTGTCGCGAGCGCGGCTTTGGCGGGCATTTCGGCGTCTCTTGCCCTGGCTCGGGGAGCGATCGACGCCGGGGAGTTGACCACGGCGCAGGTGGTTTTTGCCCTGCTCCTGGGCAACGGCATGGGCTACTTCACTCGGGCGCTGAGGCAGAATGCCGGGTACTTTTTCGGGATATTTCCCGCCGACATTTCCAGGTCGATATTCCTTTGGAACATGGCGACCATGCTGCCTTTCGTCGCGTTCTCTTTGGCCGTCTCGGCGTTTTTCCTGTTTTAGGAAAAGGGAAAGGAGCAGAGGTACTGGAGCCATTTGGGAGAAATTAGGTCGTTGCAAGAAAAAGATCAAGTCAGTGGCAATATCAACAAGTACACGCTGCCGCTTCTGAGGGAGAGTATTCCTGAGCTAAATGAGTCCTATCAAATGAGTTCTATCAATGGCTGTGCGGCAAGAAGCCGGTTTTCACGGCCAACACTCGCGCTTAATTATTACTTCGGCATTGACATATCGACAAGATATAGAGTTTTTTGTACTCCAATGCCGAAACTGAATAGATTTGTAAAAAAAGGAGAGGCAAACCCGCTGGAAGAAATAAAAGGCACAAAAGCACGTGAACAGACCCACGGAAGCAAGTATGTCTCAATTTTTGAGGGGGAACTTTTTTATGCAGTTTCAGAAACGACCGCATTTGAGCATACTGCAAATAATTCTTTTCCGGATGGATCCTAGCTGTGATTCCAACCTACCGAATGCGGTATGATACTTTAGGACTTGGAACTATCAAGTTCAGGGGGACAGAGCCCCCTGAAAACCACGAAAGTATCAGGCTATTTGAGCCATTTTTCCGCGCATTTGGCGAGTTCGCCGCGCATCTCCAGGAGCTGCCAGACAAAATTCATGACTCGGGTGAAATCCGGGTCGTCTAAAGGAAGCACGAAACCCATGAAGGATGTCGGCGTCAGAGGGGCATCGATAAAAGCCGCATGGAGCCTGCCGTCTTTTTGGGCGTACAAAAGGGCTTCATAGGTCTCCGTGATCATGACGTCGCCTTTCCCTTCGGCGATCAGCCCCGGGATTTCAGCGTTCTTCTCGTGGGTGGAAACCTGCGCTTCCGTCAAATTTTCCAGCACGTACTTTTCATTGGTACCGCCTGGGTTTTTGATGACGCGGACCGTTTTCTGATTCAGGCTCTCCCGGGTCTTGAATTTCTCCTTGTCCTCCGCCCTGACCAGCGCGACCTTGCCGAATGGGGCATAGGGAGGCAAAAAATCTACCTTCGTCATCCTCGCCAGAGTTCGGGTTATGCCGCCCACCGCTACGTCGTACTTATCCGCGGCCTGATCCTCCATCAATTTGGACCAGGTCGTCTGCACATACTCCACCTTGACGCCGAGTTCCTTGGCGATTCGTTCCACCACGTCGATATCATGCCCTTCATATTTCCCGTCGGCCAGCATGGAAAAGGGCCGATAATCGCCGGGAGTCCCCACACGAAGGACTTTTTCTCCCAGAACTCGATCCAGCCTGGGCCCCGCCTCCGCTCCAGATACCGTGACGCAGAGGGCTAAAAGCAAAACCGCCATAACCGCAAACTTCCCTTTGTTAAACCTCGTACCGCCGAACCTCATGTTGCCACCCATACCACTGCTCATACTGCCATCACTCCTTCAACGAAAAATCAGTGCAACCGCTCAAGAGCTGCACGCCCGTTTGGGCAGGTACTCCCCTCTCAGGGAGCGATATCGACATCCAAGCGCATTTCTCCCAACGAGAAACGAGCTTGAACGTTTATGGTTATTGGGAAAATATATTATCATACTGTCATGCCAGACTGTCATGCCAAACTATTATTCCAGAGTCCATAAAATAAAACCTCTGAGAACTGCGGGCGGAGGCCCGGAAATGGGGCCAATCTGCAAATGAAATCAATCGGGAAGATGGTCTGAAGTCAAGAGAATCTGGAATTGACGGTAATCCTCCGGAAAGTTGATATTGAAAAAAAGATTGAAAAAAAGGCCCTGATTTTGCCCGGCCCATTCTCCCAGGTCGAGGTATTTGACGCGCACTCTGTCGTACAAAAGACGCACGGCGCGTTCTCCCTTCAGGAGCATACGTTCCGCCGCAGGCAGAACCCCAGAATTGTAGACGGCGAAGAGGGGCTCTACGCGTTCTCCCTCCCGCGGCACCACCGCGTCACAGTCGTCGGAGGACTCTAAAAGTTCGGCCGCGAGTTTCCCGCTGAAAAAGGGCATATCGCACGCCGTGACGAAGATCCGCGGGTTGGACGCGCGCCGAAGCCCTGAATAAATTCCGCCCAATGGTCCGGCGTCAGGGTAGATATCCTCGATTTCTCGGACGCCGGGGATCGAAAATTTGCCCGGCGGGTTTCCGACGAGCAGAATTTCATCGAAAAGCGCGGCGTATTGACCCGCGATTTTCTCCACGACAGTTCTATCCCCCCACCGCAAAATTGTTTTGTCCGATCCGAAGCGGCGGCTTTTCCCGCCGGTCAAAATCACTCCCGTCGCCCTCATCTCATCCAATCCAATTTCATCTCATCTCATCCCATATTATTCATTTTGTTTTGTACGTGGGCTTTTTTCGCAAAAATTCAAGATGACGTCCGCGATTCCACGATAATCCGTCAGATTCAGGCAGCGCACACCGGGAAGCTGGGGAACGGGGTCGGCGCAAAGAGCCAAAAAAGCGCGCGGGTCTCCCGGCGGCATTTCCAGATCGCCCCGCGCCACAGCCAGCTTGGGGTAACGGGAGTGCTTGCCTCCTTCCAGCAAAATCAGGTCCATGTCCTGAAAATAAAGAGACAGGTCCTCAACGGTGGGCTCCTCTTCTTCGCGTATGATCATGAACCTGTTCCGGGAGTACACGGCCACGCCCAGAGCGCCCGACATCCGCAGCCTGTAGCTGTCGGTTCCCTTCACGTCGGGGGCGAAGTCGTGAACGTCGTGTTTGATGACGGCCACTCGGATTCCCTCGTCTCTGAGGATCGGCAGAACGTGGGTGAGGAGCGTGGTCTTGCCGGAATTTTTGGCCCCGCACACGGCGATGAGGACGGGAATTTTGCCTCGCAAAGTTTTTTCACGGCTCCTTTTCGATTACAAAAGAACGACGGAAACTCGCCTGCCCCATTCCAGGGGAGGAGAGTTCTCGGGAACGTCCAGCAGGCAGTTGCTGCGGATAAAAAACGAAAAGAGAGCGTTTTTTTGAGGGATAAAGACGTCCGTTCCCTCGATCCGGGCGAAGACGAGGCGGCGGGTGGGGCTGGCCTTGGCGAAGGGGGTCCGTAAGATTCCCTCCTGACGCCGAGGCCTGTAGGAGGCGCTTCCCCCCATTTTTTCCAGGAGAGGCCTGGCGAGCACTTCAAAAGTCGTCGCCGCCGCAAAGGGGTTACCGGAAAGGCACAGGACAGGAATGCCGTCTTTCACGGCTCCCAGCATGGAACTTCCCGGCTTGACGCGTACCTTCCGAAAAAGAACTCGGGCGCCCACTCTTTTGACCGCCTCCGGAATATAATCCCTTGTTCCCACCGAGACGCCGCCCGTTGTGACGACGGCGTCGCAGGATTCCAACAGGGCCCCGAAGGCATCCGCCAGGGCAGCGGGATCGTCCCGGCCGTACCCGGGGACCGGCTCCATGCCCAGAGACAGAATCCGCGCGGAGATGTACGGAGTGTTGGCGTCGTAGATTTTGCCCGCGGGAAGGGACCCCTCGGCCAGCTCGTCCCCTGTGGCGAGAACCCCCACCCGCAAGGGCGAGAAAACCCGCACCCGCACGATTCCTTGTCCGGCCAACGCTCCCACATGGCCGTGGGTCAAACGCTCGCCGCGCTCCAGCAAGCACTCTCCCCGCCGGCAATTTTCTCCGGTAAAACAGTAATTTTCGAAAGAGGAGAGTTCCCGGTAAATGAGGACATCGGGGTCTCCTTCGTCCGTGTCCTCTTGGGCGACGACACAATCCGCTCCTGGCGGGATCATCGCTCCCGTGGCGATACGCGCGGCCTCTCCGGGAAGAAGAGGGCGTGGAAGGGGCCCTCCAGCAGGAAGGCGGGCCACGACTTTGCAGGCCGCCGGGTTTTCTCGCGAAGCTCCCAGAGTGTCCTCATGACGGAGCGCGTAGCCGTCCAGAGGAGAGCGGTCGAAGGGCGGCTGGTCCAGCACCGCCCTCAGGGAATCGTAGGCAATACGGTTCAGCCCCTCCAGCAGGGGAAGTTCCTCCGGCCTTTGCAAAACTTTCACCTGCGCCAGGATCAGCTCTTGCGCTTCTTCCAGAGAAATTCCGGATACGCCGCTCAGCTCCAATGAACCGTCATCGCTTTCATCAGGATCTCGACGGCCTCGCCTCGGGTGATGGGGCGGGCGGGGCGGAACTCGCCCTCCGACCGGTAGAGATCCAGAATCCCCCAGGCGTTCAAAGCGGTCACGGCCTTGGCAAATCGATGGGTCGCGGCGATCTCGATATCCATGACGCTGGCGCTCCGGCCGTCGCCGTTCTGTTCGGCGTCGTAGAGCCCAAAGGCGTTGGCTACCGCGTCGGCAAAAAGCCCGCGGGTCGCAAAGTGGGTTTTGACGGGCCATTCGTCTTCTTCCACGTCCCGGCCGGCGGAGGTTTTCGAGGCGGCCCGCGCTTTGTTCAGCATGACGATCATTTCCTCTTTCGTAACCATGTCGTCCACGCCGAAAATTCCCTTGTCGGCTCCGTTGATGAGGGACATGGCCAACACGGGGTCGTCCAGGTCGCTGATATCGTAGGAAGGAGCATGAGGAGGCTCCACCGGGTCGAGCAGGCCGTACAGGTTGGAAAGCTGAACCGAGTTGTAAAAAGGGTGTTCCGGCGGGACGTCGGAGTACTTGCTCAGGGACAAAACGACGCCGGCCTCCAGCAGGGCCCGTTGAACCCTCACAGGGGGAAGAGCGCGGAGGGCAACCTCGTTTTGTACGGAAAGGGCCGCCAGGGCCCCCGCCGCCTGACCGATCATCATACATATGGGCTGAAGGCGCAGGGCTCCGGCGGCCAGACGGGTCATGGAAAGGTTTTTCTCGGCGGCGAGAAGTCCTTCCGTGTCTTTGGGAAGCAAGATGCGCAGCGGAACCTGGAAGGGGCCCCGGGGGCGGTTGAGGGCGGCGAAAGCGGCCTTTTCCCCCATGTTCCATTCCATGTCCGAGTCCGTGTTGGCGCCGTGCAGGTCCAGGATGTACCCTCCGATGGCGATGGCGTCGTCGAACTCGTACCGGGTCTGCCCGTCTCGGTAGCTCAAGGAGTTTTTGAGAACCTCCGAGGAGGTCAGAGTGTAGTCGCCGACCACCCTCCGGGACTCTCGCACGTAAGGGATAGGGGGCATGCGGCGGGCGATTTCTTTCCACTCCTCGGGCAGGTCCAGGGCCGCGGCCGGCAGTTCGGCGCTCTGGTACTCGTCGTCGGCGATGGACCAGTTCTCCCGCAGTTCGTTTTGTACGTAATAAAGAAAATGCAGGGTTTTGACGAAGGCGTCTTTTTCCACCTGAGAGCGCAGAGCCTCGTCTTCCAGGTATTGTACGGGCAGCCCGGAGCGGCCGTTCCAGCTGGCTTTGCCCGGGTAGTCGTTCCCCCAGTTGACCCCGGTTTTGGTGATATGTTTCCAGTTTCCCGGGCTGCCGTCGTAGCTCCAGGGCGTAGAGGAGTCGGGAAGTCCCCGATAGGCGTTGTGGCTGACGAAGTTCACCGGCAGCTGGACGGGATAGACGCCCTTGAAGTTCGCTCCCCTGGAAACCACGTAGCTCTCGTAGTTGCGTTTCGCCTCTTCGTAACCGGGGAGAGGGGTCCGCGCTCTGAGGTGGGGAGGAATGCCGAAGGGATATTTCCGTATGACGGCGACCCAGGTGATGTCCTGAATCATGGCGTTTGGGTCGAGAAATGGGGTGGCGGAATTTCCCGCCCTGTAGGGGACGCCTGCCAGGGGCAGAATATCTCCGTACTCCGTCGCGTCGATGAGAACGCGGCATTTTATTGCTCTTTCCTCCGTCTCTCCCTTGCCGCGGACCGAAATCCCCGTGACGGTTTTTCCCTCGCGCTCCACTCCCGTGACCGAGGAAGACAACAGAATATCGAAGGGTTTTTTGCTTCGGGACCGGGTTTCCGACACCATCTCGTAAAGAACCCGCTGGCCCACGGAGGGCTCGAAAGCCAGGCTTCGCGGGTCCCAATAACACGTTCCCATAGTTTTGTTTTTGCCGTCGTAATAAAGTTTCAGTTTCGAAATGAATTCCAGGTAAATCCCGCTTCGGAGACGGCTCAAGTCGTCCATTGTGGAGACCCCGGCCGCGGTGGCCTGTCCTCCTATCCAGTGGCTGGGCTCGACCACCAAAACGCTCGCCCCCAATCTGGACGCCTGCAGCGCCGCCGCGATCCCGCTCATGCCGCCGCCGGCGACGACGACATCATAGATATCCTTTTCCGCCGAGATGGGCGTTTCCGCGGAAACGGGGCGGGCAAGCAGAAGCAAAATCCCCACACACAGCCTTGCAAAATTCAAACGCACTCTCCCTTTCCTCCTCGTGGAACTACCGCATTTTCGTGCAACTGCTCAGTACCGTCGTTTGATCGTATTTGGAAAACGAGAACCGAACACCGTCTTTTATCCAATAGTATTGTCCTGCCCTGGAATCGAATCGCGGCATGGCGCCGTATTTCGAGTTTCCCTGACGGGTCAGGGCGTCCATCGCCCGGGAGGTCTCTTTGGCGCTGCCGCAGGGCAGAGTGATGTTCACCCTGTAGGCGGAGTCATCCATTTCGTATATTTCGACCCCCATTTCGCCGTGGAGCCACATATACCGCGTCACGGCCTTGTCTTTCATGACGTACTGCTCCGCCGGAGGGCCCAGAAGTTCGTTGACGGCCTCGATGGTCATTCCCGGTCTTATTTTCGCGTTCAGCTCGAAAATACGGGCCACCTCCTGCTGAACGTCGGCGAAGGCGCTCCCGGCCAGCAAAACGGCGTTTATGACGAAAGAAAAGGCGGCGCAGCGCACCGTCGTCAAGGCAAAAACCCTGCCCGCCAAGGAAAGTAAAAAATCCCCTATCGAAAATTGTTTCTTCATGCTTTTTCTCGTTCTCCCCTTCAGATTCAGATTAAAATTAAGATTCAGATCATTCATTTTCTGTTTTTATGATATACAGAGTTTTTCTTTCTGCCCGGTCTTGCTTTTTCCTTTTGGAGATCGACGGAGTTCGCCGTCCTTTGGGGAGCTTGTTCACGCGAAGGCTGAGAATGGATCAAGCCCAGGGTGACGAGCCCCTCCACGTCTCTCAGCTCGACGCCTAAAATTTTGCTGACATCTCGAGCCGTGTAGAAGTTCTTGTCGTGATTTCTCAGAAAATTGCGCACCGTTGGATAGATCGCCTTCAACCTGGCCATGCACTCAGGGCAAAATTCTTCGCCTTGCGCGTCAATGAAAGCGCGTTTACAAGTCTTGCACACGACCAATCCCACAAAGATCCCCTCCTCGGCACACTCATTTTAAGTTAAACGACGATAACAGAAAACAAGCCCGTCTCTTTTTTACAGCGAAAGAGGCGGGCCTAGAAAATGGAGAAAACGAAGAAAAAATATTGCGTCACCGGCCGCTATACGTCCAGGTTCTTGACATCGTGGGCGTTGGAGGTGATGAAGTCTCGCCGGGGTTCCACCTTGTCCCCCATGAGGATGTCGAAGTACTCGTCGGCCAGGACGTCGTCGTCGATGTCCACCCGCTTCAGCACCCGGTTTTCCGGGTCCATGGTGGTCTCCCAAAGCTGGCCGGGGTTCATTTCCCCCAGCCCCTTGTAGCGCTGAACCCCCACCTTGGCCTCACCGGCGTCGTCCACGTAGCCTCTCAGCTCCTTTTCCGTGTAGCAATAGCGGACCTGCTTCCCCTTTTGCACTCTGTAGAGGGGCGGCTGGGCCAGATAGAGATAGCCGCTTCGGATCAGGTCCGGCATATGGCGGTAGAAAAACGTCAGCAGCAGCGTGCTGATGTGGGCGCCGTCGACGTCGGCGTCGGTCATGATGATGATCTTGTGATAGCGCAGTTTTTGTGAGTTGAAGTCGTTGCCGATGCCGCAGCCCAGGGCTTGGATGATCGTCCGTATCTCGTTGTTCCCCAGCATCTTGTCCAGCCGGGCCTTTTCCACGTTCAGGATCTTGCCCCGAAGGGCCAGGATCGCCTGAAAGGAGCGGTCGCGTCCCTGCTTGGCGCTGCCTCCGGCGCTGTCGCCCTCGACGATGTAGAGTTCGGTGTTCTCAGGGGTGCGGGACGAGCAATCGGCGAGTTTTCCCGGAAGGCTCATGCCCGATAAAACCCCTTTGCGGGCGATGTCCCGGGCGCGTTTGGCCGCGTCTCTCGCCTGACGGGCCAGGATGGCCTTCTCCACGATGGGCTTGACCGCCTCCGGATGTTCCTCGAACCAGGCCAGGAGCCCCTCGTAGACGAAGGAATCCACGATTCCTTTGACCTCGCTGTTGCCCAGTTTGGTTTTGGTCTGTCCCTCGAACTGAGGCTCTCCCAACTTGACGGAGACGACGCAGGTCAAGCCCTCTTTCAGGTCGTCCCCCGAGAGGTTCTCGTCCTTGTCTTTCAGAATTTTGGCGTTGCGGGCTACCTCGTTGATGGCGCGGGTCATGGCCGTCCGGAGGCCCGAGACGTGGGTGCCGCCCTCGATGGTGTGAATCAGGTTGGCGAAGGAAAAGATACGCTCCAGGTAGCTGTCGTTGTATTGAAATCCCACATCCACGGCCACGCCGTCTCTTTCTCCCGACAGGACGATGGGGGTGGGGAAAAGGGCGTTTTTGCCCCGGTCCAGGTACTCCACGAAGGCTTTGATGCCTCCCTCGAAGCAGTAGTCTTTCGTCTCCCCCGTGCGCTGGTCCTCTATGTGGATGCGGAGCCCCGGGTTCAGAAAGGCCAGCTCCCGGAGCCTGCTCTTCAGCGTATCCAAGGAGTGCTTCACGTCCTCGAAGACCGTGGAGTCGGGCATGTAGTGGATCCGCGTTCCGCGCCACTCCGCGGGGACCGGGGGCGACAAATCCGTCACCGGCGCTCCCCTCTCGTACTTCTGGGAGCGCTGAACCCCATCTCGGGCAATGGTGACCTCCAGCCACTCCGACAGGGCGTTGACCACGGAAACGCCCACTCCGTGCAGTCCTCCCGATACTTTATACGCGCCGCCGCCGAATTTGCCGCCGGCGTGCAGGACGGTGAGGACGACCTCGCATGTGGGGCGTCCGTTGTAGGGGTGGGGGTCCGTCGGAATGCCCCGTCCGTCGTCCTGGACGGAGATGCTTTCGTCTGCGTGGATCATGACGCCGATCTGGCTGCAATATCCGCCGATCGCCTCGTCCACGGCGTTGTCCACCACCTCGTAGACCAGATGGTGCAGGCCCCTGCTGCTGGTGTCTCCGATGTACATGCCCGGACGCTTGCGTACGGCCTCGAGTCCCTCCAGAACCTGTATGCTTCCGGCGTCGTAACCGATTGCATTATTGTCGGCCATACTCGTTCCTCCTGAATTTTGATATCATTTCCCTATGTTTCAATAAATATGTTTCAATAAAATATGTTCCCATGAATATATTGCCACAAATATATTTCTATAACCGGCTAATTATAACAGCCGGCGGTCGGGATAAAAAAATGTAAAATAACGAAAGAAGGCGCTATGTTTTGAACGTCAACACAAAACTCTACCTGAAGAAAAATTTGAGGGCTCTGCTCCGCGGACTTCGCCAAGAATGGAAAGCCCTGACGATTATCGTTTTCGGCAACATTGTCACCGCCTTTGCCGTGATCAATTTCATTCTGCCCTATCGCTTTCCCGACATGGGGGTTTCGGGGTTGGCCGTCCTGTCCAACTACGCCTTCGGGATCTCGCCCAGCTGGGTCGTCGCCATCGGCAACCTGCTGTTGCTGGTGTGGGGAAGGAAAAACCTGCGGCCGCGTTTTCTGGGGCTGACGGTCTGTTCCATCGTCGTTTTCTCTCTCTTCATGTCCGTCTTCCTCGCCTTTCCCCTGCCCCTCAACGAGGACCGGTTCATGGCCGCCGTGGTCTCGGGGGTCTTGAAGGGAGTGGCGGGGGGAATGATCTTCAACGCGGGAGGCTCCGGGGGAGGGACGGACATCGTCGCCATGGTTTTGCGCCGCCGCCACGGCATCGAGGTGGGGCAGTTCTCCATCTTCGTGAACCTCTTCATTCTCGCGTTGTCCTTGGGCATCGTGGGGCTGAACTCCGTGGTCTACGGAATTGTGGGGCTCTACGTCTTCGGGATTACGCTGGACAACGTCATGCGCAAGTTCGACCGGCGCAAGCAGGCCTTCATCATCACCAACATTCCCGACGAGGTGAGCCTGTTCATCACGACGAGGGGCAAGGGCGTCACGCGGATCGAAGGCAAGGGGGGCTACACGGGACAATCGCGCCCCGTCCTGATCTCTCTTCTGGAAACGCGGCACGTGGTGCAGCTCAAGGCCTTTCTTCAAGAGAAGGATCCCAAGGCCTTCGTCTCCATCTGCGACGCCACGGAAGTTTTGGGCAAGGGTTTCAAAAGCTGGAAATCCCTTTAGCCGAAATTTCGAAACTTGTTTCGTTTGAAACTCGTTTCGTCCGGAACTCGTTTGGGAAATTTGAATATAGTGGAATTATGAGAGGGTTGAATGTTGAAAGATTTGAAAAGTTTGAGAGATTTGAGAGATTTGAGAGGTTTGAAAGGGTTGATCAAGCTCGGTGCCCACATGCTGTGGCCCGTCTCCTGCCCCCTATGCGGGGCGGTGGGGGAGATCATCTGCGAGCCCTGCCTGCGTTCCCTCTTCTTCCGGCCACCCCTCCCGCGATGCCTTCTGTGCGGGGAGGTCATCCCCTGTAAAATTCACCGAGGAGAAGCCAAAATCCGCGCGGGCGCCCCTTACCAGGGGGATATGCGAGAGCTGATTCTGGCGCTCAAAAAGAGAAAGTACCAGGCGCTGGGCTTCCACTTGGGAAGGGGGCTCGCGTCCGTTTTCCCGCGTCCCGACCTGGATCTGCTCGTCCCCGTCCCCCTGCATCTGAAAAGCAGCCGGCCGTATAACCAGGCCGAGGCCATAGCGCGCGGGCTGGGGACGGTGTGGAATATAGAGGTTCAAAGCGCCGCGCGCTGGGCGGCCGATGTGCCGACCCGGGCGGGCATGGGGGCTGCGGCGCGCCTTTCTCTTTCCAGCGAAGTTTTCGAGTTCGAGGATGTCGACGGCCTGCGCATAGCCCTCGTGGACGACGTCTGCACCACAGGCTCCACCCTTTCCCGCCTGGCTGGGGCCGCGCAGGAAAGGGGAGCGGAGGTGGCGAGCGCCTTCGTACTCGCCGGAAGCTCCTTCGTCCGCTGACCGTAAGTCGGCAAACCCAAATCAGCAAGCCCCGAACAGAGTTCTAGGCGAGAGCGGCGTTGAAAAATCTCGTGATTTCCCGTTTGAAGATGAGACGTATTTCGTTGGTGGGGCCGTTGCGGTTTTTCGCCAGGCTCAAAAAGGCCTCGCTGTCCATATCGGGGTTGACCGCGCCCTCGTAGTAATCGGGGCGGTAAAGCAAGAGGACGGTGTCGGCGTCTTGCTCGATGGCGCCGGAATCCCGTAAATCGGAGAGCATGGGTTTTTTCTCCGTGCGCTGCTCCACGGCGCGCGACAGCTGGGAAAGGGCCACGACGGGACATTGAAGTTCTCTCGCGACCCCTTTCAGCATACGGGAAATCTCCGCGACTTCCTGCTGCTTGTTGTCGGTGTTGCGTCCTCCGAAGCTCATCAACTGCAGGTAGTCCACGACAACGAGCCCCAAATTCGAGTACCGCGCTTTGAACCGGCGGCACCGCGAGCGAAAGTCCATGGTTGTCAGCATGGAGCTGTCGTCGATGTAAATCGGCGCCTTGGCCAGGCGTCCCGCAGCGCTCATCAGGTCGTCCCACTCGGACTTTCCCATGACCCCTGTGCGCATGGCGTGGACGTTGACCTGAGCTTCCGAACCCAACATCCTTTGTACCAGTTGATCGCTGGACATTTCAAGGCTGAAGATCAGGACGGCGTCCCTCGCCTGACCGCCGCCGAACTGGGCCACGTTCAAGGCCAGCGCCGTTTTTCCCATCGACGGGCGCGCGGCGATGATGTTCAAACTGCCCGGCTGAAAACCGCCCGTCAAGGCGTCCAGATCCGCAAAACCGGAGCCGAAGCCGCTCACTTTCGCTCCGCTGCGCCGGTACTGCTCCTCGATTTTGGCGAAAGTACCCCCCAGAATGTCGCGAACCGGTCTAAAGTCCACCTTGTTGTTGTTTTGCGTGATTTCGAAAACCGCGCGCTCCGCTTCGTCCAGGGCCATCGCGTTTTCGATGTCGGCGGCGTACCCCAGGCGCACGATCTGATTGCCGGCTTCGATCAGGCGCCGGCGTATGGATTTTTCCTTTACGATGCTGGCGTGGAACTCCACATTGGCCGTTGTGGGAACCTCCGCCACGAGGGAAGCGAAAAACGGCTGGCCTCCGAGTTTTTCGAACAGGCTGCGCTTCATCAGCTCTTCACTGAAGGTCACCATCTCCACCGGATGATTTGCGGCGAACATGTCCACCATGACCTCGAAGGCGGCCCGGTGGTTCAGGTCGTAAAAATCTTCAGGCGTCAAATTTTCGACGGCGTTTCCCAGCGCCTCCTGCTCCAGCAGGCAAGCGCCCAATACCGCCCGTTCGGCCCCGACGTTTTGGGGCGCGACCCGATCGTATATCATGGCCAAACGCTCACCTCACGCGCCTTGAACGTCCACGACCAAGGTCATGTCGGCCTGCACGCCCGCGTAAAGCCGGATGGAAACAGCGTGGTTTCCCGCCTGTTTCACGGGCTCGGGCAATTTGATGTTTCTTTTGTCGATTTTTATCCGGTATTGATCTTCAAGGGCCTCGGCGATTTGGGCAGTCGTAACGCTGCCGAAGAGCTTGCCGTTTTCTCCGGCGCTGGCGGCAACCCGAACCGCCTTACCCTGAAGACGTTCTCTGTTTTCCTGGGAAGCCTGCTTCGCCTTGGCCTCTTTCGACTTTTGGCTTTGCTCGCGCGCCTTCAAATCCGCGACTTTACCTGCGGTCGCTTCCTCGGCCAAATCCCGAGGGAACAAAAAATTCCGCGCGTAACCGTCGTTGACCGTCAAAAGCTGACCGGCCTTGCCTATTTTATCGACATCTTTTTTCAGAATCACCTGCATATCGAACTTCCTCCCCGAGAATAAAACAAAACCTTGACAATAAAACGTAACCCTTTCCCCTCAGAGGGGCGGAGGCTGCATTTTTTTCTTTCTGAAGTCGAAACAGATGTCCCCTATTCCAAGCATAATGGCCCACATGCCCAATATAGGCAAAAAAAGAAGCACCACAATCAGGACGCGCAGAAGAATATGCACCGCCCGCTGGGAAAGCCACCACCAAATGAGGGATATCCCCTGAAAAAAGAAAAACACGCTGACCAGAAATTTTAAATTGGCTTCGAGCATCTTCAGAAGGGGACCTTCCTCCACCAGAAACGGCAAAGCGAACGCGAACATCATCGTCCACAAAAGGCTTTGGGGAAAACGCCAATGACCGAAGGGCGGCAGCGCGGGAAAGACAACGGAGCGATTGCGCTGAAGCGTCTCGCACAGGCGATAATTGAGGAAAGAATCCAGCATGGAGGACAGAAGAATCAGCGACGGCAGCATGTAAGGAAGAAACTCTACCGCCTGCTCCATGGATTTGTCCAAAACCGCCGCGCTTTGTCTTCCTTGATCGAGGACCCCCGCGTACATGTGGGCCAGGAGAGTGCGTAACGCATTCGGGTCCAGCAGAAAGGGGTTGTGCCCCGTCAGCGCGAAAATCAGGGTCACGAAAATGATTTTAGAGACGATGGACGTTCCCGTGCAGAAGAGCAGGCTTTCGCCCCCGGTTTTGACCTTACCCAGGGGAAGGGTCAAGCCAAAACATAAAAATCCCTGTACCAATAAAAAGTAAAGAAAAAACCAGGGCCCGAAAAGCAGCAACAAAATCATGGAGGCCCCTGAAAGGCCCACGGTCATCCAAGCCTTGTTCTCCCGCACTCCCAGGAGGGCAAGGGGTGTGGGAGAAAATAAAAAAGCCGTCATACCCAGCGGAGGGATGAAAGATCCGACACAAAAAAGCAATATGGACGTTAACGACAAGAAAAAACATCTGACAAGAGATGTTTTTGGGATAGACGTTTTTTTAAACATGCTCGCCCTCCATAGTTCAGTTTCAGCCCGCGTAAAAAAGTGAAGTATGAAAAGTGTAAGGGTGAAAAACAGGGGGAGGTGCCTCTTGGCCTCTCCCCCGACGCAAATCGGCTTCCCTCGAGGAGACGTCAATCAAGAGAATACGGGAGCAACGCCATATACCTGGCCCTCTTGATAGCCTCCGTCAAAAGTCTTTGGTGCTTCGCGCAGTTCCCCGTCAGCCGGCGCGGAATGATTTTTCCACGCTCGCTGATGTATTTGCGCAGTTTTTCACAGTCTTTGTAATCGACTTTTTCCTGTTTTTCAACGCAATAATAACAAAATTTTGGCCGCCGCCTTGGGCCGCCTTTTCGCATATTCCCCCGCGGAGCGCCTCCCGGCCCGCCGCTTGACCTACCTTCACCGTTCATCGTTCAACTTTCAACCTCCCGCAACTCCAAAAAACTGAAAATCCTGAAAAGGACGGTCTCGTCCTTTTTGCTCGTTTAAAAGGGGATCTCGGCCTCGGACTCTCCACTGTCGTCCATCTCGGAAAAGTCCATAGGAAAGTCTCCATTGCCAAAGCCTTTTTCCCGCACGCTTTTCCCGAAATTCGCGTCTTCCGCCAAAGCAGGACGCGGCGCCTCGCCCACGGCATCGCCGAATTCTTCGCCCTCGGCGCTCCTCTTGGGCCCGATAAACTGAACTTCGTCGGCCGCTACGTCCGTGGCGTACTTCTTGCCGCTGCCGTCCCGGGCCTCGTAACTACGCACCTTGATCTTTCCCTCGATCAAGACTGAACTTCCTTTTTTCAGATAACGGCCGCAGCGCTCCGCAAGAGGCCCCCACGCCGTTATAGGAATGAAATCCGTTCCTTCCTGATACTCTCCGTTTTTATTTTTCCAGCTGAATCCCACCGCAACGGTAAAACGAACCCACGCCCGTTTGTCCACAGTATAACGGACCTCCGGATCGCGGGCCAGATTACCCATAAGAACGACCTTGTTGAATCCTCTCATTCTCGCGGCTCTCCTCTCTCTGGCACTTTTTACAGACTCATCCGTCCAAACTCAATTCTGGCTCAACCCATTCACGCTCAATCCGTCTCGGTTATTCGTCCAATAGAATGATCATCTGGCGATAAATATTCGCCCGCAAACCCAGCACTCGCTTCAGCTCGAAAGTTAGCGACGGCTCCAACGCGAAGTTGAAGAGCACGTATATCCCTTCGCTCTTCTTTTGGATGGGATAAGCCAAGCGTTTTTTCCCCCAAACATCAATCTTGGCGACTTCACCCCCAAGATTGCGCACGATTTCTTCGATCTTGTCGATCTCTTCTTTGGGTTCTTCGAGCTCGGCGCTCATCAGAACCAGCATTTCGTAGTGTCGCACGCCTTACACCTCCTCCCTATGGTCTAATGGCCTTTTCCCTTGCGAAAAAGGCAGGGCTAACGATCGCCTTAAAATTCTTCCAGTCCGGCGATATTCAACATCTGCCAGTTGCGGGCGTTGATTTCCTCAATGATCTCCTTCAAGATTCTGTCGACATCCGCATAAGGAACCTGGCAAGTCCCCACTCTCCTGTGTCCGCCTCCGCCGTACTTCAACATCAGCTTACCCACGTCTACGGTCGCCGTGCGGTTGAGAATGCTGTATCCAACGGAAAACACACAAAACTGCTTCTCCCGTCCGTCGAAAATACGAACCGATACGTTCTGGTCGGGGAAAAGGGCATATATCACGTGGCGGTTGCCCACGTAAGTTTCTTCCACTCCTCTGAGATCGGTGATGACCGCTGCGCCCTCCGCCCAAGAGGTGTCCTTCATCATCTTGAGAAAGGCTTCTTTATGTTCGCTGTAAAGGCGCACTCGCTCTTGTAAATCTTCGAGCTGCATGATTTCTTCGATTTCCATCGTCCGGAGGTAATCGATCAGACAATCCATCAATTGATAATTGGAGATGCGAAAATCTCTATAACGGCCGAACCCCGTTCGAGGGTCCATGATAAAGGAAAGCAACACCATCCCCTCGGGGTTGAGGACCTCTTCACGCGTGAAGTGGGCCGAATCGCACTTGTCCGCCTCCATCACCATATGCTTAAAACGCGCCAAACGCCCTTTGGCCCCTCCATAGTACTCGTAAATCACCCGAGCACAACTGGGCGCAGGCCACGAAGCCCCGACGTACTTGAATTGGTACATCAGTCCTCTCGCGTCTTCGCTGGTATGATGATCGAACCACATCCCGCACCCCGGAGCGTAAGGGATATTCACAAGAATATCGTCGCTCGTCACATCGATTACGCCGTCCTGAATATCTTTGGGATGTACGAATTTTTTTTCATCAAAAAGATCCAATTCTTTAAGCAGTACGGCACACATTAAACCATCGAAATCGGATCGGGTTAGAAGCCGCATCCCCTTTCACCTCCGCAAAAATAAAACCCATTACACGCTGCCTGCCTGTTATGTAGCCTCCGTATTGTAACGCATAATCTCATTTAACGAAATAGAAATCATCCGGATCGAAGCACAAATCGAATTTTCTCTTAGAATTTTCTCTTGGAATTTTCTTCTCAAATTTTGCTCTTCTCTCGAATCATCCTCCGAAATCATCCCTCGAATCTTTCCTCGAATCTTCATTAACCTCTTCGTGACATCTTCAGATCTTCGTGAGAAGGCCCCGATTCAGGCTCGCACTTCCGGCTTTTGGTCATCCGTCAAAAAAGACGCCCGGAAAACCGATTCGATGAACTCCTTCAAAATAGAGGGCAGGACATTGAAAGAATAGTTCAGCTCCACTCTTTCCGTGATTTTATGAGCGTCCTTGCCTATCGGGCCGAAAATGACTCCGGGGATATCTATTTTCTGCAGCTCCGGGAGGGGCAGATCGTACCCCCGCCCCCAAAGAGGCGTATTGGCCGCCAAAGAAGCGAGTTCCTCGACCTTTCCCTGAAAACCCGTAAAACTCAAATCGGTAATACCTTGAAAGATCTCGATCTTTTTGAGATCGAAGCCCCGCCGTTTCAGAGCCTCCTCCGCGATGGACGCCGAGTGCCGCACCGCGCGTTCGTGGGCGCTCTCCCCGCGATTTCTCCGGGGCGGATAAAAAGGAGGGACGAACCCTACGACGACAAGAGGCCCCTTCTCTCCCGCGGCGTCCAGGGCCAAGGACAAAAATTCCACGTTGCGCTCCCGCTCGTCCTTCGCCCCGACCTGGGGCAAAAGCTCCGCGAAGAGCTTTTCCCTACCCCCCAAAATCCTGGCCGCGCGGTCGAGTACCTCTTCCACGGTCAAAACCCGAGGTTTCCAATCCCTGCGGCCCACGTGGGAAAGGGCGGAACTCATAGCCGACTCCGCCTTGCCCTTCATCTCCGCCAAAATCCCCGCCGGCGTTTTCTTGACCGTGAGGCAATTGTAATAGAGAAAGGTGCGCTCCGGCAGCGTCACGGCGTAACGGGTGCGCAGGTCGCGCATCCGAAGACAGCACTGGGGCTGGAAGGTTTCGGAACCCAGAGTCTCGATCGTATCCTTCCCTCCGTCCAGGGATATGTTCAAGTAGGAGGCGACGAGGGTAGAGTTCAATCCCTCGTAATATTCCCCTCCGTGGGTTTCTTTGCCAACGCAAAGATACATGGGCATGATCTTGCCGATCGTGCCGTAGTAAAGGGCCGGAGAATTTCCCTCGAACGCGGGCTCCGTGTCGACGCAGGCCAGAAAGTCCAAAGATTCTTCTTTCAGCCGTGAGAGGAAAGAAATCGCCCCCCTCATCCCGGCGGAATCACCTTCTTCGTCGGGAACGGCCAGCAAGAGGACGTTGAACTCCAGCTCCTCTCTGCGGGCCGCATAATCCTCCAGCAAGCAGATGTTGAGAGCCAGTCCGGTCTTCATGTCCGCGACGCCGCGACCAAAAAGGTATCCGCCGGAGTCCAGGTCTTTTCGAGCCTCCTCGGGCAGGTCGAGGCCGCCCATGCGTCGCGTGTACTCCTCCGGATCGAAGGCCCATGACCGAAGGGAGCCGCACACATCGGTGTCGACCACGTCGAAATGTCCCATCAGTATGATCGTCTTTTTCGAGGGGCGCGCCGAACGCAACAAAGCCCCCAGGAAATGACGTTCCCAGGGGTCGTTTTCCAGGGCGATAAGCCGCAAATCGTCGGGATTTTGCTTAAAATAACCGCACCGCGAGAGTCTGTCGCGGATAAAACGGGCGCATTCATTTTCCCCGCCCTCCGACCCCGTGATACTGGGTATCGCGACAAGTTCGAGCATCAAGTCGTAAACGCGCTTCCCCATTTTGTCCAATACCGGAGACCCCGCGGAAGGAGAAACAAAAGACAATTTATCCATTACCCCCTTATTTCGGAAAACTTCGTCTCGAGAACACTTTCAAGAACTCAAAAAAACTTCGGCAAGGCTTCACTTCACTTCACTTCACTTCACTTCAACAAGGCTTCGACCTTGAGAATAAAGGCCCGTACTTCGGGGTTGGCGTAAAAGGTCAGGCTTGCTTTATATTTAGCCACCGCCTCTTTGTACTTTTGAGCTTTGTAGAGGGCATTGGCCTCTCTGACCAAGGCGTTGGCCTTCTCGACCTTGCCGAGGGTGGTTTCCAATCGATTCGTAAATTCCAAAAGCTCCTGGCTTTGACTGAGTTTGTAACTCTCTTTGTATTTTTGCAGGGCCTCTTTGTATTTTTTCTGTCTGTAGAGGACATTGCCTTCTCTATAGAGGGCGTCCGCCTGAACCAAATCCTGTCCGTCGCGGTCGTTGGAGGCATTTTCGTAGGGGTTTTCCAGCAAATCCACGTCGTCAGACAGGGGCGCTTCGCCGACGGCCGGGGCCAGGACCAGCTCCAGTTTCCGTATGGTCGCCAGCAAGGTCTCGTTGTTGGGAGTTTCTTTGTAGGCGAGCCGATAACGCGAGAGCGCTTCTTCCGGATTTTTCTGCTTGACAAGGGCGTCCGCCTCTTTGATCAACGCGTCGGAGCGTTTTTTTGCCTCCGCCTCCTCGACCTTTTTCACGTAGGCCGCAGCGGCGTCGTTGTGGGCGTAGGTCAGGCTCTCTTTGTACTTCGCCAAAGCCTCGGCCGTTTTCTTGCTCCTGGCCAGGCTTTCCGCTTCTTTGCGCAACCGCGCCGCCGTCGCCTGGGCAATGCGGCTCTCCTCCTCCTTCACCGTCGCGGCCAGCTCTCCATCGTGCCATATTTGCAGACTTTCTTTATATTTTCCCAGAGCCTCGGCGACCTTCTTGTTTTTCATGAGGGCGTCTCCCTCTCCCCTAAGTTTGGCCGCCTTCGCGCGTTCGCCCCTTTCTCTGTCGGCCCTCTCCTGAAGGATTTTTCCGTAAGCCGCAAGGTAGGGGTCGGGGAAAAGGGTCATACTGCGGTCGAAATATTCGATAGCTTCACCGTAGTGCCTGCCTTCCACCAAAGTGTCGCCTTTGCCCCGCAGAGTGCGCGCCTCCCTGAGCTTTGCCTCTTCCGCCGCGATCTCTTGAGTCAAGCGCGCGATGTCTTTGCTGACGGCGTTATTCTTTGAGAGCAGGAAACTGTCCTGAAAACGGAGCAGGGCCTCGACTTTGGCGCCCCGGGCCAGAAGGGCGTCTCCCTCGGCTCTCAGGTTCGAGGCCAGATTCTCGTTTTTGCGCACCCGCTCCACGGCTTTCAAAAGAGAATACCGGATATCTTTGTTCTTCTCGTCGGGCCAAAGGTTTTCGGCCGCTCCAATTTTCTCCTCCGCCTCATCGATGCGCCCGTCCGCCAACAGAAGAGAACTTTCCGCCAGAAGCTGCGCGGCCCGCTCCATCTTCCCCAGGTCCTCTTTCATCCGGGACAGTCCTGACGTGATATCGGGATCGAAAGGATCCAGCAAAGACGCCTCTGTGGCCGTGTCGATAGCCTGCAGCCGCTTGGCCTCGTCCCAGAAATTTTTGGCCGTCATCCACTGCTGCCAGGCCTGAGAGCGTTTGAGGTCACGGGCAACGTCGTTTTTATCGACGGCGACCAGGAAATCTATTCGCCCGCTGCCCAACACTATTCCCCGGGCGTCCTTGACCGTCACGTCCACTTTGCTCATCCCCGGCGACGGCCTCCGCAGGATAGCCCGGCTGCCCGAGGAAGCGGCCAAAACGGAACCCGGATCCGCGCTCCATAAATAGGAGAGGGAATTTTCCGGCAGCGGCACGACCTCCGCGCGAATTTCCACATCCGTGCCCGTGGTGAATTCGTTGGATTCCTCCAAGCGCTTCAAAGTGGCGTTCCAGAGCTTTGCCGTTCTTGCTTCCTCGTTCAGCGCGAGTTTGACGGAACGGGGTTCGGCGACGACGGACACCGTTTGCGTCGCCAACACGCGGTCTTTTCCCTTTTGCAGCACGGTCAGAGTTATCGTCACGGGTTGGTCGTCCGCGGGATAAAAACCGTACACACGCCCGTCCCCCACGGGAGCGTTGTCTTTTACGCTGCCCGACAACTTCCAGCGATACTCCAGTTTGTCGTCGACAGTCCAGGCCCCGTTTTCTATCCGGACGGTGGTTCTTTCTCCCACGTAAGGGATGAGAGGCAGGGTTTTTAGCTCCAGAGGCTGAAGCGACAACGTATCGATCCAGTTTTTCTCGGCAATTTCTTTTCGGACGACGACCAACAGCTTTTCGGCTTCCTCCGAGGGTTTGAGGGCGATGGAGGCCTGCAGTTTTTCCTCGGCCAAGTCGAGCCTCGCCTCTCTTTCCAAAATCACGCCCTCTTTATAAAGCGCGGCCGACCGCTCTTCCGTCTCCTTCGTTTCCTTGAGAAGCTCCTTGAGGGTTCGGATCGTTTGAGCGACGTCCTCGCTGTGCCAGATATTTTCGCTTTCGAGGAAAAGAGCCAGAGCTTTTTCCGGGTGAGACTCCTCTTTGCCCCGGGCCGCCAGCTCCGCCGCCCTGGCGATCTTGTCCTTTCGCGAATTTATCGCGTTTTCCAGCCGCTTGACGGCGGCGGACACGTCTCCTACGGCAAGGTCGCGGACGGTGAGGTCGTTAGAGGCCAGCATCGCCTCTCCCTGACGCGCGCTTCGCAGAGCCTCCTCCAGGTCTCCCTGCTTCTCCAGCTTGATGGCCTGAAGGTAATGCCCTTGAGCTTCCGCGGCCCGTTTCTTTCGGATTTCCAGACGCCGGTCGAGCTCGGCGATCTTGTTGGCTACATCTTCGCTTCGGCGGATGTCCTGTGCGCGGCGATACTTGTTCAGCGCCTCCTCGAGCTGTCCGTTGCCCTCCAAAAGCTCCCCTTCTTTCCCGAGAAAGGCGGCCTGGGCTATTTCATCGTCTATGCGGCCTATATGGGAAACGACGCGCTCAATGGAACGCTCGGAGGAAATTTCCCACCAGATCTCCATAGATTGGCGATATTTCTCCAGCGCTTGTTTCAGAATTTCGGGTTCTCCTTGCCCTTCAAGCCCCTGCACTTCCAGAAGAGAGGCTTCTTTCGTCAGGCGGGCCGCTTCGCTTTGGCGTCGCAGCCGGTCCTCGATTTTGGCTCGAATCCGTTCCTCATCGGAAGCAATCTCGGGAAGCGCCCAGACTTCTCTGGCCTCGGTCATTTTCGCCAGGGCGTCCTCCAGGTTGTCCTGAGATTCCAGGGTCAGTCCGATTTTCCTTACCGTTCCCGCCAGCTCGATTTTGCGCTGCCTGGCTTTATGGAGCGCCTCCACGCCCGCCCGCGCGGTACGCACCTCAACGTCGGGATAAAGGGTCAGACTTTCGTCGTATTTAGCCAAGGCACCTGCCAAATCTTCGCTTTTCGCCAGGCCCTCCGCCTCTCGGGCGAGAAGGGCCGCGTTTTCTTTCAGTTCTTTCGCGCGGAGCAGAAGGGCCTCGATCTCCGCGATGTTCTTTTCTATGGAAGCGTGAGCGTAAAACGTACGCGCCTGCCGGTACTGGGAGAGCGCCTCTTCCAGCTTGCCGTCGCGCCAGAGGGCCGCCGCTATGGACGCCAGTTCCAGGGCGTTGAAATACTTGTCCCTCACTTGTTGAAAGCGTTCCAGCTCGCCCCGCAGCACGTCATCCCGCACCCCTCCGCCCAGCAGTTCTTCTGCGGCCTGCCGTGCCTGGATCAGCGCGGTTTCGATTTCGCCCTTTTCCCGCAGAGCCAGGGCCCCTTTCCAAAGTTCCCATCCCTTGGCCAGCCGGCGGCTTCGCGAAAGGGTTTCGGAAGAAACGTCCACTTCGAAGCTGAACTCCGCCGTCCCCAGCGTCAAGTTGTTTTTGTCGGACACCCGCAGGGAAACGACGGCATCTCCCTGGGTTTCCCGGTACACGGCGCATCGGCTCCCTTCTTCCGAAGCCAGAAAAGTTCCGTCGCCGGGGGTCCACAGATAGCGAAGGGCGCCCTGAGGCTGGGGTTCGAGGACGGCCTCCAGCGTCACCCTGGACTTGACCGTTCTGCCCTGAATATCCCCCATAGCCTTCGTTTCATCGTTCCAGAGGGACAGAGTCTCCTTCGGGGTCAGAGCGCGGATGGAAAGGGCGTAATTTTTGGGAGAAACGGCTAGAGAAGCCGCGGAGACGTCGCCTCCCTCTACGCGGTTCCAAAGGGTGGCGGACAAGGTCACGGGCTCCTGCAGGGCTTCATAAGCCACCGCGTCGGCACTCTCCGCTCTGAAGTTGGCTGCTCCTCCCTGCCACTCCCATCGGATACCGTATTTCGATTCGTCGAAGCCGGAGGCGACCTTGGCCAGCACTTTGACGGTATCGCCAGGGTACGGCGACTCGGAGGATGCCGAAAGGGAGAACTGCGTTCGTTCGTCGTCCGAAGTTGGGGCGGCCTGCACAGGCAGGGACAGCCACAATGACAACAAAAAACACAAGACGGCCATTTTTTTCATGTTCTTGAGTTCCTTTCAAGCAAAATATGAGGTGTATGGCTCCCGGGCTGCACCGTATTTCAGATTTAAATCCCAGATCTTAAATTAAATCTCAACTATGTCAATCTCAACTATTCAATCTCAAATCTCATGCCTCAGGGTCTCGATACGACTTCTTCGGTTTGGACGGCGTCGTCGCTTTTCATGTTCTTCTCGAGAAGCTCCGTGAAGCTCTCCACTTCGGGGTTGGCGTGAATGACAAGGCTTTCTTTGTACTTCGCCAAGGCCTCGGGGTAGTTGCCTTCGTTGTAAAGATTATTGGCTTCCTTGATCAGAACGTTGGCCTTCAAGACGGACTCGTATTCTTTGAGGGACGTTTCGACCCTGCTGATCCAGTCCGCCAAGCGCCCATCTTTGGAAACGGCGTAACTTTTTCGGTATACCTCCAGAGCTTCCCTGTACTTGCCCTGCTTGTAAAGAGCGTGGCCCTCCTGGAGAAGGCGCGCCGCGTCGGCCTGGGTTCCTATGCCGAAATCTTCGGGGGACCGTACCGCCTGCTGGGGCACTTCTTTGACGGTTTTTTCAAGCTCGGCGATGCGCTTTTCCAAATCGGGCTCCGGCCACAGAGCCTGACTTTCCTTATAGCGAAGCAGGGCCTCGGCGTCGTTGTTCTTTTTCTCCAAGTCGGCCGCCTCCCGGCGCAAAGTTGCCGCCCGCGCTCTGCGCTCTTTGATGGTCTCCTCCAGCTCGCTGGTGTGTGCTTCCAGTACGGTGTTGCCCTCCAGCTTCAGGCTTTCCTTGTACTTTTCCACCGCCTCCAGAAGCTGCCCCTCCGCCTCCAGCTTCCGACCTTCGTCGGCGAATACGTTGGCTTGGGCGATGGACGCGAGGCGTTTCTCGATGCGATCCGCGCGCTGCATCACGGCCTCGTCGGGCTGCAGCGCCAGAGTCTCTTTGTAGTATTTCAAGGCGTCCTCGAAAAGCCCCTCTTGATCATAGGCGGCCGCGGTATCTTTCATCCACTCGGCCTGCTGACGCTGAAGGCGGATCTTGTCGATCTCCGATTCCAAAGATTTGATGACGGTCTCCGTCTCCGAAAGCGTCCAGGCGGCGTAAGCGCGCCGGTAGACTTTCAAGGCCTCGACCAATTTTTGTTCTCCCTGCAGGACAGCCGCATCCGCAATGAGCTTGCGGGCACGTTCCACGCGTATATAATTGCCGCTCATGGTTTTAAGACCCTGTACGATTTCGAGGGTTTCCGGGTCCAGATCCGCGGCGGAAACGGCGTTTTCCATGGCCTCGTCGTAGTTTTTGGCATCCCACTGATTCAAAGCCTCAACCCACTGATTCCAAGCATTTTTCCTGCGAATAGACTCGTCGATTCTTGCGCGGGGGATTGGCACGTTGACGTTTTTCTTGCCCCGCCCCAGCACCAGGCCGTTGGCATTGGTCACCACGACGGAGATTTCAGCGTCTCCGATATCGTTGCGGACGATGGTCACTTGAGGGGCATTTTCACCGTCGCGTATGGCGGTTGCGGCGTCGGTACTCCACCGGCACTCGACCTCGTTCGCGTAAGCGGGAACGAGCTCCAACCCGAACTGTATGGGCTCTCCCGCGATCAATCCATCGGCGACCACGTCCTGTTTTCCGTCGACGTCCCACAACATGAACGGTTCCGGCTCCACTATGACGATATTGACGGTGAACTCTTTGGCGCTCAGGGACAGATCGGCGGACGCCAGAAAATTGCCGGCGGAATCCAAGGCGGTGACGGCAGCGAAAACGGGGTTCGTGTCGAAGGGGGTGAAACGGCATTCAAGGCCGCCCTTGCGGAAAAGGATGGGTTTGATGTTGCCGTCGAAGGACCACTCGTAGGTGGTTCCCGGCATATCGATCTCTCTCCCTTTCAGGGCAAGGGACACCTCGCAACCGATATACGGCTCATTCGCCAATTCAATGCGAAAACCCTCGGCCTCCGCGGCGGCGGACATGCCCGATAAGCCTGGCAAAAAGAACAATGCCAGAAAGGAAAATGCCGCCCACAGGCTGACTGTTTTCAATATGTGTTTTATCCGTTGTTTACATAATTGTCTGCACAATTGTCCGCACGTATATTTCAAGAGTGATTCCTCCTAATATTTCGCCTAGTTCGCCCTGTCCCGTACACCTCAAGTTCGGACGAAATACCCGACCCCAAAGAATTTTATGATAAAAGAATTTTACGATATTTGTAGCGGAAAATCTATTTTCTCGCGAAAAAACGTGAAGAAGAGCGGTAACTCAAAAAAGCGCCCATGAAACGCCCTTCAGTTTGTCATTCAGAATGATTCAGATTTATTGTTCTGAATTATTGTTCTGATTATTCGTGTTCTGAATGTCGTTCTGATTCTCGCTCAGATTCTCGTTCACATAACCGTTCAGGTACCTGAAAAGCCCCGTCTTGGGATCAACGATGAAGACGGTGTTTTCCTGTACGCCCTTTTGAAAGAATTCCACGGCCTTCATCTGCTCGTAGAGGGTGTAGGCGTTGCCCATTGCGTTCGAGATAATGATCTGGGCCTCTTTGTCAGCCTCGCCCCGCAGCGTTTGGTTTTTTTTCACGGCGGAGGAGATGAGCGCCTGGGCCTTGCGGTCGGCTTCCGACGTGATGCGGTTGGCCTCGGCCGTTCCCGCCGAGAGAATGCGCTGGGCGATGCGCACCCGCTCGGACTTCATATTGGAGTAGATAGCCTGCAAGTTTTGTTCCGGCAGGGTAAAGTTTCGGATAGCCGACAGCACGACTTCGATTCCCATGTCCTGGGCTTGGGCTTTCACCCGATTGGTCGTCTGGGAGATGATCTCCTCCCGTTTGCCGCTCAAAATGTCCTCGTAGGTGTAGAGCCCCGCCACCACCCGGATAGAACCGAAAATGACGTCGTCGATGCGCCGCCCCAAGGTTTCCTGGCTGCGTATTTTGGTGTGAAAAGCTGCGGGATCGTTGATTTTATAGATCAAGAACGTGTCGAAGACGACGTTGCGTTTATCGCCCAAAACTGTCTCCACCGGCAGGGAATCATGCTCCTGGAGCCACTTGGGGTAACTGTAGACGACGTCCAAAAAGGGGATTTTCGCGTGGACTCCCGGCGTGGAGTGTACGCGGACGATTTTCCCAAACTGGGTCACCACGGCGTGTTCGTTGGTCGGAACGATATAAAACGCCCCGAAAAACGCGGCCAGCGCCACCAGAGCCGCGAGAATAGCCAGGTATTTTTTCATTTCAGTTTCCTCCTTTCGAAGGGTCCGATTGGCGATAAAGGACATCGGGGGGCAGGGGCAAAACTTTCAGAGTTCCTCCGGCGTCGCTCAACCCCTCCACGAACACGACTTTCAGCTTTTTCCAGACCTCCGTCATGCCCTCAGCCCACATGTTGAGGCGCGTCAACTCGGGGTTGAGTTTATAGGCCTCCTGCAGCAGGTTCAGTCTTGCGGCCTCCCCTTCGGCCTCGGAGATGCGCTTGAATTTATAGGACTCCCCTTCGTTGATCAACACCGACGCGCGCCCCTCCGCCTCTGGAATGACTTTGTTGGCGTGGGCCTCCGCTTGGTAGATCATGGTCTTGACCTGTTCCTCGGCCGTCGTGACGCTGTTGTACTCCGCCTTGATCGCCTCGCTGACGTTGGTCTCCTGCAGCAGGACTTCGTCGATTTGGATTCCCATTTTCAGCGTATCGAACGCAGTCTGAAGGGTCTCCAGGGCCTCCTCTTGAATTTTCTGCTTGCCGCTGGTGAGACCCTCGTCGAATATCACCGACGCGAAAATCCGCCGCATCGTCGCCATGCACAGGTCGCGCAGCATTTTTTCCTTCTCCCCAAAGGAACCCGGCAGGTTGAACATGTAATCCTCCGGGGCGCCGATGTGAAAATGCATGACCCACTCGACCTCGATGAGCTTGTTGTCTTTCGTCAGCATCAATTTTTCGTCCGCGACGGGTTTGTCGTTTCCTCGAAAATCTCCGCCCCTAAATTCTCCTCCCCGGGAAGCGCCCGAGCCGCCGAACCGGAAGCCGAACTCGAGGCTCTGCTTACGCGCAGCCGGAATGACGTAAACTTCGTCGGCAAACGGCAGCTTGACGTGCAGCCCTGGGTCCACGACTCCGCTGATGGTGCCGAACCGCAAGATGATCCCCTTGGAGTCCGAGGGGATCGTGTAAATGTTTCTCGTCACTGCCACAAGAGCGACGGCGAGGAGCAGTATCCACAAAATATGCCTCATAAAAAACCGCAGAATCTTTCCCTGCAAACCCGGATCGTTGGGATCCGGCATGATGATTACCTCCGCCACTTTTTTCCCTCCTGCCTAAAGTACAATTTATGTTTCGATTTACCCATAGTATATACTTATATACTGCTGGCGGGGAGGGATCGACCCTTGATCGACATAAAATCGCTTCGGCTGTCCTTTGGCGAAAAAATCATTTTCGGCGGCATCGACTGGAGAATCGCGGACCGGGAGCGGGTCGGGCTCGTAGGGGACAATGGAACGGGCAAAACGACTCTTCTGCGCGTCCTCACGAGGGAAATGGAGCCGGATGACGGAGTTGTGGAGCGATCCAAAAACCTGACCGTGGGGTACTTGCCTCAGGATCTGGTGGAGCTGGAGGACACGCCGGTTTTGGACTATCTGAAGGAGCGCGTTGGGCTCACCGAGACAGAAGAGCGGCTGCGCGCCGCTGAACGCGCTTTGGCGGAAACCGACCCCCGTTCCGAGGCGCTGACGTCGCTTTTGGGCGAACACGGACGCTGGGAGCGTCAGTTCGAGCATTTGGGCGGTTTCGAATTCGAGTCCGCTGCGCGCAGGGTGCTCTACGGGTTGGGGTTCGCCGCCGGAGACGAAGAGCGAAGCTGCGCGGAGTTCTCGGGAGGATGGAAGATGCGCGTCGCCCTGGCCGCGCTCCTTCTCTCGCGCCCCGACGTGCTGCTGCTGGACGAGCCCACGAACCACCTGGACACGGAAAGCATGGAATGGCTGGAGGCATGGCTGAGGGACTATCGAGGCGCCGTCGTTGCCGTGTCCCACGACCGCCGCTTCCTGGACAACATGACGGAGCGGATCGCGGAACTGGCGCGGGGCAGGCTGACTCTCTACCCCTGGAATTACCGACGCTACCTGGTCGAAAAGGACGCCGCCCGAGAACGTCTGGAGAAGGCCGTTCACGAGCAGAAAGAGCGTATCGGCGAAATGGAGCGGTTCATCTCGCGATTTCGCTACAAGTCCTCGAAGGCGGCCCAGGTGCAAAGCCGCATCAAACTTCTGGAAAAAATGGAGGTGCAGGACCTGGACGGCCCGTCGAAGGCGGTCCGTTTTCGTATCCCTGAGGCCCCGGAAAGCGGTTGGGAGACGCTTTCCGTAAAAAATCTCTCGAAAAGCTACGGCGGGCTGACGGTGTTCCACGGAGCAAGTTTTACCCTCAACAGAGGAGAGAGAGTGGCCCTGGTGGGCGTGAACGGCGCGGGAAAATCGACCCTCCTCCGGCTTCTCGGCGGCGTGGAGGAACCTACCACCGGAACCGTCCGCATGGGACACAACGTCAAATGTGCCTTTTATTCTCAAGAGAGCGCGCGAAACGTGAACTACTCCCGGACAATTTGGGAAGAGGCGCGTCAGACGCCCTCCAAACTCACCGAGGCGGGGAAACGCACCCTTCTGGGGTCGTTTCTTTTTTCGGGGGAGGACATCCATAAATCAATCTCCGTCCTCTCGGGCGGGGAAAAGGCGCGGCTCGCCCTCTTCAAGCTGATGCTCGCGGAGTCGAATTTTCTGATCCTGGACGAGCCCACTAACCACCTGGACCTGAACACCAAAGAACTTTTTCAGCGCGCCCTGCTCCAGTACGGAGGGACACTTTTGATCGTATCCCACGACCGTCACTTCCTCGACTGCCTGGCGGACCGAGTGCTGGAGATCCGCGACGGCCAAATCGCCGACTATCCCGGCAACTACTCCTGGTTTCTGGAGAAGCGGGAGGAGATGCGGCAAAATGACAACACGGCCGAGGCTTTTCCCCGCCGGAAGAAAAAACGGCAGTCCGAGGAACAGGAACGGCTTGCCCAAAAACTTCGGGAGTTCAAAAAGGAACTGGCGCCCCTGGAGACCGCCATCGAAAAGCTGGAGGCCCGCCGAGATGAAATCGACGCTTCACTATGCGCCCCCGACGTTCTGACCGATTCCGCCCGGATTCAGGCGTTGATGAAGGAGCGGAGCGAACTGGAGCAAAGCCTCGCCGCAAGCTACGAACGATGGGAAAACCTGACCCTCGTAATGGAAGAAATGTCATAATAAAAATGTCATAATAAAACTGATGAATATGGAAGAAATGTCATAAATGACCGATTCAGTCATGTATGGCCTGACGAAACGTTTTCAGCGAGAAGCCGCTTTAATATGAGGCGCTTTATATGAGGACTTGTTCATCGCTCGTGTTTCCCAGCAACATCGCGGACTTTAGTAGGGTCGATCGGAGAGATTTCTCGGACGGCTAAAACAGAAAGAGGGCAAAACGGTGAATGCGGCACAAAAAGAACTGAAAAAGCAGTACGAGCAGCGGAAAATCGTCGGGGGAGTCTACCGTATCAAAAACATGCGTGGAGGGAAAACGCTGTTGGAAGCGACCACGGATATTCGGGGAAGCAGAAATCGCTTCGACTTCTCGCAGAAAACGGGCTTATGTACTGATATGAGGCTTCAGGAAGATTGGAAAAAATGGGGAGCGGACTCTTTCATTTTCGAGATTCTGGAAGAATATGAAAAAGAGGATTCTCAAACCATGGAGGAATTCCAGTCGGATATCTCCCTACTGAAGGGTCTCTGGGGCGAGAAATTGTCGATGCCCGAATTTTAGGCGCAAATCGAGTTCATTGTAAAATTCCGATCTTGGGAGGCTTGTGCTTGCCGCTCCCTTGAGAGATAATAAATAGAAATAATAGTGAGAATCGACGGTCGTTTACACACTGTATCTCAAGTACACTTGAGCAAGGATGTTCGTAATGAGGCGGTGGGGAGGTTCGATATGAAACGGGACGGGATTTTTTCGTCGAAACGCAGACTGTTTCGGCAGCGGGCATCCGTTGCTTTGATACTGATGATCTTTTTTGCGGCGGTGTTCATGTGGGCCGGAGTTGCGTCCGCCGTCGTCCACGTGGTGAAGGAAGGCAGAATCGAGGGTATTCCGGGTTTTCGCTTCGAGAATCTCGTTTATGACTGGGACAAAATTTTTATCGACGTGGTGAATATGACGAACCGCAACACGACGTTCGGAGGGACGATGGTTTTTCTCGATCGCCGAGGGAACTCGGTGGCCAGCGCCCGCCTTTTGCCCGCCAAGGTCGCCCACGAAAGCGTGAGGCGTTACAAAGGCCATTTTCTGGAGGGCACGGGGGAAACGGCACGGCGGGCCGCGCGGATTTTCTGGGATTTCGGCCCGCGATAGACCCGCGATAGAAAGGATAGAAGGACCAGGGCCTCATGGAAAGCCTCAAGAACGGGAAACGATGCGGACCGGGGAGGTGTCGGTCTGGAAAATGGGCACCTCTTGGGGCGGCGTTTGTTTTCTTGTGGTGCGTATTCTCACCCCTCGCCGCCAGGGCGGGGGACAGCGCGGAGGCTTTTATGTCCGCGACATTCGGTCTTTCCGCCGCGCGGACACAAAAACGAATGGAGAACAGCGGTGCCACGGCGGCCGACTTTGTCCGCGAGGGGCGGCTCACCATGAAAGGTACCTTCGAATATCGCCCGGCCATATTCATTTTCGGGTTTCACGCCAAAAAGGGATTGAACCACAAGTCTGTCTACGTCGCCAGTTCGGGGGACGCCAACTCGGACCGGACGCTGTACGAAGCGTTCCGGGAAGCCTACAACATTCGCTTCGGCGAAACGAAAGAACGTGCGACTCCCAACGCGCGCGCCGCAGGGCGGATCATGCTGCGAACCACGTGGAGGCCCGACAAGAACACCATCGTTTCTCTTTCTTACAACCCGGAAATCACCGCTCGCTTCCCGGGCGAATCTCCGGGAGACTACCCTCTCCACCTTATCTACACCTACACAAAATGGACGAAGTGAAGAACAGGCCTTCGCCCCTGCCGCCGGCCTGAACGTCCCGAAGCCTCTAACCAAAACCTCTAATCTCCAACCCTCTGATCAAACCATCAAATGCAAGTTTGGGCGACGTGTGTTTCCAGAAAAATTCTCACTTCGGCGATGCCGAACCGTTCCTCGCCGGAGGTAACGATAGGGACGTCGAGGGACTTCAACCCGTCGCGGACATATTGCTGCAGAATTTCTCGTCTTTTGCCTTTGGAAATTTTGTCCGCCTTGGTGAAAAGGACCATGACAGGTTTGCCTCGTTCGGAGAGCCAGTCCTGCAAGGCCCGGTCGTTGGCAAGAAGGCCGTGACGGAAGTCCACCAGATGACAGACCATGATAAGGGACTTTCTTTTTTCGACGTAAGAGGACGTGAGCTGCGACCAGGCTTTTCTTTCGGATTTGCTGCGCTCGGCGTAACCGTAACCCGGCAGGTCCACCAGGCGGAAGAGCCCGGCGCTCCCCCCGGAGTCCACGGAATAAAAGTTGACGCTTCTCGTTTTCCCCGGGGTCGCCCCCACGTGGGCAAGTTTCGCTCCCAAAAGGGAGTTGACCAAGGTGGACTTGCCGACGTTAGAGCGACCCGCAACGGCGATTTCCGGCACGCCTTCGGGGGGAAACTGAGAAACGTTGAAACTTGTCGCCTCGACTTGGACCTTCCAAGGCATTTTTCTCGGCGGGCCGTCTCTAGGCGGCCAGAGCTTTTTTGAAAACCATTCCGATTTCGGAGGCGTAGTCGAACCTCATGCCTACCAGAATTTCTTCCGGGATCTCCTCCACGTCCACCTTGTTCGCCTCGGGTAAAATCACGTGATCGATACCATATCGCTTGGCGGCCAGAAGTTTTTCCCGGATGCCCCCTACGGGAAGCACGTGACCCCGCAGGGAAATCTCCCCCGTCATGGCGATGTGAGGGCTCACCTTGCGGCCGCTGACGGCGGAGAGAATGGCGGTGGCCATGGTCACCCCCGCGGAGGGGCCATCCTTGGGAACAGCGCCGTCCGGAACGTGGACGTGGATATCCACGGCCTTCCAGTTGAAATTTCCTATGCCCAGAGACTCGCTTTCCGCGCGCAAAAAACTTACCGCCGCCCGCGCGGACTCCTGCATGACGTCGCCCAGGTTGCCCGTGAGGGCCAGCTCTCCCTTGCCTTTCATGGTGACGGCTTCGATCAGGAGAACGTCCCCTCCCGACTCCGTCCAGGCCAGCCCCACCACGTTGCCTTTTTGGGCGTCTTTCGGGATTTTCGTGTCGTACAGCTTCGGAGAGCCCAGATAATCTTTGAGTTCCGAAATTTTAACGCTGACCGGCAGCTTGAAGTTTTCCCCTTTGTCCGAGGCCTCGATTATTTTGCGGGTGATCTTGCGGGCGATGGTGGAGAGTTCCCGCTCCAAACCTCGTACCCCGGCCTCCCGCGTGTAGGCGGAAACCACCTTGGACACCGTCGCGTCCGAAATCTTCACCTGAGAAGTGCGCAGCCCGTGTTCCTTCAATACCCGCGGAAGCAGATGCCGGGTGGCGATGCAGGTTTTTTCCTGGTTGGTGTAGCCGGACAGCTTGATGACCTCCATGCGGTCGAGGAGCGGTTTGGGTATCGTGTGGGTCACGTTGGCCGTGGTGATAAACAGCACCTCGCTGAGGTCGAAGGGAACCTCGAGGTAGTGGTCCGTAAAATTGTAGTTCTGCCGAGGATCCAGAACTTCCAAAAGCGCCGACGCCGGGTCTCCCCTGAAATCGTTTCCCAGCTTGTCTATCTCGTCCAGGAGAATGACCGGGTTGCAGCTTCCCGCCCGGGCCAGTTTTTGGATGATGCGTCCCGGCAGAGAGCCGATGTAGGTTCTGCGGTGCCCCCGGATCTCCGCCTCGTCTCTGACACCGCCGAGAGAGACGTTGACGAAGTTGCGGTTGAGGGCCTTGGCGATGGAGCGGCCCAAGGACGTCTTGCCGACCCCGGGAGGTCCGACGAAGCAAATGATCTGGGCTTTCATTTCGTTCCCCGCCTGACGGCGCACCGCCAGAAACTCGAGAATACGGTCCTTCACCTTCTCCAGGCCATAATGGTCCTCCTCCAAAAGCTGCGCCGCGTGGGAGATGTCCACGTTGTCCACGGTCCGCGAACTCCAGGGCAGGTCTATCAGCCAGTCCAGGTAGTTGCGCACCACGGTGGCTTCCGGCGACATAGAGGGCATTTTGATAAGCCGGTCCAATTCCCGCTGGGCCTTGGCCTTGGCTTCGTCGCTCATGGCGGAACTCTCTATCTTTTTTTCATACTGGGCGAACTCTCCCCCATCTTCGCCCCTCCCCTGCCCCAGTTCGTCTTGGATGACGCGCAGCTGCTCCCGCAGGTAGTACTCTTTCTGCTGCTTGTCCACGACGGAACGCACCCGGTCCTGTATGTCGTGTTCCAGCTCCAGGATATCGATCTCTTCCACCAGCATTTTCAGGAGTATGCCCAGAGCCGCCTCCAACTCTACAGTTTCCAGCAAGTTCTGTTTGGACTCGAGTTTGACGGAAAGGTGGGAGGCCACCAAGTTCACCAACTGACCCACGTCCTCGATTCCCAGAATGGAGGACATGATTTCACCCGGAATACGGGGCTGCAGGTTGTTGTATCGCTCGAATCCATCCAGGACACTGCGCTTCAGGGCCTCCATATTGGGAGAATTGGAGTTTCGCCAGGGCATGGGGGAAAGCCGCGCCTCCAGGACGTCGTCGGTTTTGACGTAATCGTCGATTCTCATGCGGGCGACCCCCTCCACCAGCACCTTCGTGGTACCGTCGGGAATTCGCACCATCTGCAGGATGTTGCAGAGGGTCCCCATTCTGTAGAGATCCCCGCTCTCGGGGTCTTCCGTGTCCATTTTTTTCTGGGTCACCACGAAGACTTTTTTGCTGTGGAGAAGGGCGTTTTCTATGGCCTTCATGGAACGGGGACGTCCCACGAAAAGCGGGATGATGATGCCGGGAAAAAGCACCACATCCCGTATAGGCAAGACGGGATAAACGTTCTCCTGATCCATGATAACCGCATCCATGACGATCTCGACCCCGAGGTTCTCCCGTCGTTCTTCTCGGCGCTCTTGCGCCGGATTTTCCGGGGAATCGGTCATGTCAGGCGACCTCCTTCTCCGTTCCCAAAAGCTCGTAGAGAGGAATCTTGTTGTTGACGAAGTCCGAGGTGATCACTATGGACTTCACCTTCTTTTCGGACGAGGGCAATTCGTAAAGAATGTCCAGCATCAAATTTTCCATGATAGCGCGCAGCCCCCGGGCGCCCGTCTTCTTTTTCACCGCCAGCGCCGCCACCCGGGACAGGGCGTCGGGGGTAAAGTCCAGCCGGACATTTTCCATGGCCAAAATTTTCTTGTACTGTTTCACCAGGGAATTGCGGGGCTCCTGCAGAATCCGCACAAACGCCTCCTCGTCCAAGTCCTCCAACGCCACGAGAACGGGAATGCGCCCGATCAATTCAGGAATGAAGCCGAACGCCATGAGGTCCTCCGGCTGAATCTTGCTGACGATCTCGTAGCGCTTTTCGGAGCCCCTGTTCGCCAGCTCTCCGCCAAATCCAATGGTGCGCGTGGTCTCTCGCCGCGCGACAATTTCTTCGATCCCCTCGAAGGCCCCGCCGCAGATGAACAGGATGTTGCTGGTGTCCATCTGGATGAACTCCTGATGGGGATGCTTGCGGCCTCCCTTGGGGGGGATGTTCGCGATCGTTCCCTCCAGAATTTTCAGCAGGGCCTGCTGCACGCCCTCGCCCGACACGTCCCGGGTGATGGAGGTGGACTCGGACTTGCGGGCAATTTTATCCATCTCGTCGATGTAGATGACGCCGCGCTCCGCGGAGGGCAGGTCATAGTCGGCCGCCTGCAGCAGCCGCACCAGAATGTTTTCCACGTCCTCTCCCACATAGCCCGCCTCGGTCAGGGTCGTGGCGTCGGCAATGGCGAAGGGCACGTTCAATTTACGCGCCAGGGTCTGGGCAATGAGGGTTTTACCGGAGCCCGTCGGCCCCAGGAACAAGACGTTGCTCTTTTGCAGCTCCACGTCGGGGTCTCGGGTATCGATGTTGTTCTTCACCCGCAGGTAGTGGTTGTAAACCGCGACGGAGACGACGCGCTTGGCGCGCTCCTGCCCGATCACGTACTGATCCAGAAAAGCGCTGAGTTCTTTGGGTGTGGATACGACAAAGTCCCGGTCGGTTTTTACGGCTCGCGGGGAAGCGATGACGCTTTTGCCCCGCGGTATGGAGGCGGTTTCGGTCTCCGTTTTCATTCCCGCTTTTTCGTCCGACAAAATGATGTTGCACAAGTTCACGCACTCGTCGCAGATGTAGACCCCCGGGCCGGAGATCAGGCGGTATATTTCGTTCTGGGCCTTGCCGCAAAACGAGCAACGAACCTCTCGCTGCCCGTCGTTTTTGTTCAATTTTTTCATCATACCCTCCAAAGAAAGCGTATTGATTGCGAGATTCCGGAAAAAACCCAAGGGAATTCAACGGGTCTCGAGAACCTTGTCGATGAGTCCATAGGCCAAAGCCTCGCTTGCCGTCATAAAATTGTCTCTGTCCGTGTCGGCCGCGACTTTCTCGACCTTTTGCCCCGTGTGGGCGGCGAGAATCCTGTTGATCTGGTCGCGAGTGCGCAGAATATTGCGCGCGTGGATCTCGATGTCGCTGGCCTGACCGCGGGCACCGCCCATCGGCTGATGGATCAGCACCTCCGCGTTGGGGAGGGCGATGCGCTTGCCGGCGGCTCCCCCCGCCAAAAGCACGGCGGCCATGCTGGCGGCCAGGCCAATGCAGATGGTGGAAACGGGACTTTTGATGTACCGCATCGTGTCGTAGATGGCGAGCCCCGCTGTTACGCTGCCTCCAGGGCTGTTGATGTAAAGGTGGATGTCTTTTTCCGGATCTTCGCTCTCCAAAAAGAGCAATTGGGCGACGATCACGTTGGCGATGTCGTCATGCACCTCCGTGCCCAGGAAAACGATCCTGTCCTTCAAAAGACGGCTGTAAATATCGTAAGCCCGCTCGCCTCGTCCCGTCTGCTCGATGACATAGGGAATGCTGAAATAAGACACTTTTATTCCCCTCCCTCTATTGTTGCCCCATTGACAGCAGACAATTCCGCTGGCGCGATTTCCATCGCCCGGGACAATTCTTTCGCCTCCGATTTATCTGCTTTCAATTTCTCTGTTTTCAATTTCTCTGTTTTCAATTTCTCTGCCCTTAATTCGTTTGCCGTGAATTTGTCTACCTCTTTGAACTTGACCTTCTCCCGGATCACCGCGGTAAGTTTGGAGTCACGCAACTCGTTGGTCAACTGCTGCAATTGGTCCTGGTTTTTGCTGAACGCCGCTCTTACAATCTCCGGCCTGACTCCATTGAGGTGGGCAATGTCAAAGATTTTCGCTTCCAGGTCCTCCCGGCTCACCTCCACGTCGAATTTCTTTCTCAGGGCATCCACCACCAAGGCCCGGTGTAGGGCGTGCCGGGATTTTTCCCGCACATCCTCTTCGTAATCGGCCAAACTGACGGATGTGTTACGAAGGTACTCTTCTATGCTCGAATCGAAACGCTGCTTGCACGCTTCCTCGTCTTGCTGCTTCTGACGCTTGATCTGACGGTTCAAAAGGGTATCGGGAATTTCCACCTCGGATATTTCGACAATCCTGTCGATAGCCGTAAGGGCGGCCTCGTTCGTAAATTCTTCGTCCAGGCCCGGAAGCAGCTTTTTTTTCAGTTCTGCTCGGAAGTCCTCTTCGGAGTCGATATCCATTTGCAGGGCCTGTTTATAAAACCCCTTTGTCATTGGGGGGAGAATACGCTCTTCTATCCGGTCGATGGTGATGTCGTAATGGATTTTTCGACCCGCCACCCTTTTATCGGCGTTCCCTTTATCGACCACAAACTCCACGGAGGTTTTTTCCCCCGGGCTTTTCCCCAGAAGGGCCTCTTTTATTTCCCTTCTGATAAGGGAGTCGCCCAAGTCGAAAACATTTTCCTGGGGCGTGTCGTCTTTCTCTCGATGGTCATCGGTGTCCGCGAGATACACGATCGAGGTGGCGTGAACCACGTCGTCTTCACCGATAGGGCGTGAAACGGGGGCCAGCGTAGAACAGATCTTTTGAAGTTCTTTCAGCGCTTCTTGGACCATTTCGTCCGTCAATTTGGGGCGGAGTTTCTCCACTTCGATGCTCTCCAGCTCCGGCAGGGAGACCTCGGGGATCACCTCGAAGACCAGCTCGCACACCAAAGGCTCTCCCTCGCGGATACTGTCCATTTTAAGGGCGAAGGAAGGAGGCCCCAAGGTATCCAAGTCGTAATCGCCGACAATTTGTTCTATCGCTCGAGGCATCATTTTTTCGAGGGACTCGGCGTAAAACTGAGACTTGCCGAGACGCATCTCCAAAACTCTGCGAGGGACATGACCTTTGCGGAATCCTGGAACGTTGACTTTCTGCTGTATTTCTTGCATGGTTTTGTCGAGGCTTGCCGTAAATTCTTCTGCCTCGAACTCCACTTTTATCGTAACGAGATTTTTTTCTTGCCCCAATAACTCCGTCTTCATGACCCTTTTACTCCTTTCGACCTATTGACCGCGGGTATTATACCACCTAAAAGCGCGAAAGAACGAGGGAAGCCCCGTCCTTTCGCGCTTTGTCCGCCTGTCTGTCTCGCAGCCGGTTCGTCTTACTTGATCAGGGCTTTCCCCTGCTCGTAGGTGGAGAGGTTCATGGGCAAATACTCGGGCTTTTTCTTGCCCAGTTTCTCTTTCAGGGTTTCCACACAGGTCTTGTCTCCGACGATCCCAGACGCCGCCACGAGGGCGCCCAGCATGACGATGTTGGCGACCTTGTCGCTTCCGGCCTTCATGGCAATGGTGTTGGCGGGCACGGCGATGACCTTGACGTCGGGTCTCACTCCCTCTGCCTTGATGAGATCGCTGTTGTAAAGCAGGATTCCTCCTTCTTTGACGTCGTTTTTGAATTTGTCGAAAGAAGGCTGGTTCATGACGACGATGGCGTCCGCCACGGACACCACCGGGGCCCCGATTTCCTCGCTGGACACGATGACGCAGCAGTTGGCGGTACCGCCCCGCATCTCCGGGCCGTAGGAGGGAATCCATGAGACATAGCGCCCTTCTTCGATACCCGTGTAGGCCACCAACTGCCCCAAAACCATCAGCCCCTGTCCGCCAAACCCGGCGGCAATCAAAGACTTTTCGAACTTGTCCCCCATGATCGTCGCCCCCTTTTAATTTGAAGTCCCATTTAAGGTATCCGCAGAAGTCTTCGAGGACGGAAAATCTTTGAAGACGCCCAAAGGATAGTAAGAGATCATATTCTCCTCCAGCCACTTGCAGGCATCCAAGGGGCGCATCCCCCAGTTGGTGGGACAGGTGGAAAGAAGTTCGACGAAGGACACGCCCTTGCCCTCCACCTGGTTCTTGAACGCCTTGAGGACGGCCTGCTTGGCCTTGATGATGTACTTGGGCTGGGTCAGGGCCACCCGCTCGATGTAGGCGGGGCCCGCCAGAGTCGCCAGCATCTCGCTCATGCGGATGGGGTAGCCGTTCACCTTCGCGTCGCGGCCGGCGGGGCTTGTGGTGGATTTTTGACCCAAAAGAGTCGTGGGGGCCATCTGACCGCCGGTCATCCCGTAAATGGCGTTATTGATGAAGATAACGGTCAAGGGCAGGCTGCGGTTCATCATGTGGACGATCTCCCCCATTCCGATGGAGGCCAGGTCCCCGTCCCCCTGATACGTGAAGACGATCTTGTCGGGACGCACGGCCTTTATGCCTGTGGCCGTGGCCGGAGCCCGTCCATGGGCGGCCTCGATCATGTCGAGGTACAGATATTGGTGCATCAGCACCGCGCAGCCGACGGGGGCGATCCCTACCGTCCTGTTTTGAATGTCCAGTTCTTCGATGGCCTCGCACACCAGGCGATGAGCCACGCCGTGGGTGCAGCCTGGGCAATAATGGGTGTGAACTTTCTCGTTCCACACCTTTGGCATACTGAAAACCTGAGTTTCACTCATTCAAGGCACCCCCTTACTTTTTGAGCAGCTCTTTGCACGCCTCTTCGATCTGGCGCACAGACGGAGCATATCCGCCCCAACGTCCCGTGGTGGTTATGGGCAGGTCGCACAGCGTCGACAGGCGCACGTCGTCTACCATCTGGAAGGCTGCGCTCATTTCCACGTCCAGAATGCCCTTCACGCTCTTCGGCAGGTCCGAGTACCCTGCGGAGGGGAAGGGCCACAGGGTTATGGGGCGCACCATGCCCACTTTATAGCCCTGGGCGCGGGCGTTGTTGATGGCGGAGCGGCAGACGCGGCTGGTGGTTCCGTAGGCAGTGACGATCAACTCCGCGTCGTCCACCATGAAATGTTCGAATCGGGCCTCGTTTGCCCGGATACGCGCGTATTTTTTCTGCAAATGGGTATTGTGGGGCTCCAATTTGTCGGGGTCCAGGTGCATGCTGTAGATCGTGACGTGCTTGCCGCCTCTTTCGTTCCACCAGCCCAGGGCCCACTCCGCGTTGACGGAGGGGTCCTCCGCCTTGCGCGGTTTTATCTCGACGGCCTCCATCATCTGCCCCATGAACCCGTCGGCCAAAATCAAAACGGGGTTGCGGTACTTTTGAGAGAGATCGAAAGCGTCTTGCGTCAAATTGACGGCCTCCTGCAGGTTGCCGGGAGCCAACACGATGAGGTTGTAGTCGCCGTGGCCTCCGCCGCTGGTTGCCTGCCGGTAGTCGGCCTGAGCCGGGAGAATGTTCCCCAAACCGGGCCCTCCGCGGGAAATGTTGACGATGACGCAGGGAAGCTCCGCCATGGCGATGTAGGAAATGCCCTCGGACATGAGGGAAATACCGGGGCTCGACGAGGTCGTCATGACCCTGTAGCCCGTAGCCGCCCCCCCCATCACCATATTGATGGAGGCCACCTCGCTTTCTCCCTGTACGTACATTCCCCCCACCTTCGGCAAATGGGCCGACATGTACTCCGGAATTTCGTTTTGGGGCGTTATGGGATAGCCGAAGAAATATTTGCAGCCGGCCTGAATAGCCGCCTCCGCGATCGCTTCCGTCCCTTTCATCAAAGACCTTGCCATGTTCGCACCTCCTGACAAAATGACCTAACTATCGATCCGATACACGGACAGCGCCACGTCCGGGCAAATTCTCGCGCATAGGGCGCACCCTATGCAACCCTCCTTGAACTGTTCCACCGGGCGATGTCCTTTCGGATTGATATGCTCGGATATCCTGAGGACTTTTGTGGGACAAGCCGCCACGCACAGACCGCAGCTCTTGCAAAATTCGTCTCTAACCGTCACGCGCCCCTTCGGCATTACAAAAGACTCCCTTCTTGCTGATTTTTAATACCCCTCTTGTGCTTTTGTGTAAAGAAATCTATTCAGGACCACATTTCGGAACCTTCCCACGGACGCTTCATAAAGCGGGTCAGCGGCCAGAGCGGAACCTCGTTTCTTTCCGTCAAAAACTTATCTATTGAAAGATTTCCTATTGGAAGATTTCCTATTGGAAGATTTCCTATTGAAGATTTTTCTATTAAAGATTTTTCTATTGGAAACTTTGTTATCGGAGACTTTTCTATTGAAGATTTTTCTATCAAAAATTTCGTTTCTTCGTAAAGCTCGGGAACGACGGTGGCGTAAAGGACGGGCAAATTCATGTTTCTTCCGGCCTCCAGCACCCTATCGAGCCCCTGGACCACGTCCTCCGCCGTGGTGTCCTCCATCAAGTGGGAGTTGCTGACGAGGGCATTGACCGTCAGGCCGCAAAGCACCTCCATGCGGGAAGCCATCTGGGCGATACCCTGGAGCGTCGCGGTCTTGGGGCGGAAGGCGTTGACGATGAGCAACAGGCGATAACCGACGGATTGGATGTCCGGCTCGAACTGAGTCAGGGCCATGACCCCGCCCGCGTCTCCTCCGACGTCGAGGACCAGGTGATCGGCGTTGCCGACGATAGCGTTTCCGATGCTGGGATTGATGACGGACATATCGGACCATTTTGCGGTCTCTGGAGGATTTAGGATTGAAAAACCCTCTCGTTCGAGGGGTTCTGTTATCTGACGGATACAAAAATAAGGATTGATGATATCGGCGTCTGCAATGGTGACGTTTTTACCTTTTTTTTTCAAACCTCTTGCGAGGTTCAATACGAATTCGGTTTTGCCGGAACCAAGCGCGCCTGTGACGGCTATTGTTTTGGGCCATTCATAACACGATACGAGATCACCCAAAATACCATCTTCCATTATGTCAAAACCCCCCCCATCTTGAGCCTACCCCCGCAGGCCCAATCCGCGCCGCTGATCTTGCGCTTGCCCTCGTTTTGGACCTCCTGTAAGCGCACCGCTCCTCCTTCGCATGCAATGACAGGATCTCCATCCAAGAAATAAAGCACTTCACCGGGTGTTCCCTCGGTATCGACCGGAACCGTTCGCCACAATTTCACTCTTTTGCCGAGTACCATCGCAAAGGCTCCCGTCGATGAAGCAAGCGCCCTGACCGTGTTGTGCAACAGAAGGTAATTCTGATTCCAGGATACCTGCGCCTCTTCTTTCGTCAATTTAGCAGCGTATGTGGCGAATTCGGAATTTTGATCTGAAAACTGATAACTCCCATCAATGAATGATTCTATACCGACGACCGCGATTTGGCTACCCGCCAAAGCAAGGATATCGAACAATTCGGCCGATGTCGCCTCGGGGGGCACGGGAAGCTCCATGCGAGCCAATATGGGACCGGCGTCCAGTTCCTCGACCAGGCGGAAAACCGTCACGCCGATCGCCGTGTCGCCGTTCATCAGGGCCCGCTGTATCGGGGCAGCTCCGCGCCACCGGGGAAGCAGGGAGGGATGTATGTTGAGACAGCCGTAGCGGGGGGCGCTCAGAAAAGGTTCTTTGATGAGCTGACCGAAATCGACGACAAAAATCACGTCCGGCGGAGCGCAGGTGACGGCTCTCACGAGGTTTTCTTCCTGCGCCAAAGGCCCTGCGCGCTCCACGGCAAGCCCCAAATCGTCGGCCGCCCGCTCGACGCACGAGACGCTCTCTTTGAGGCCCCGTCCGGATTTCGTGGGATGCCCCGTTACGATTTTCTCGAAGGCGAGTTTTTTGCTCATATACGTGAGACAGGCGGCGGCGAAGGCCCCGCTGCCGATGAACCACATCCTCACTCAGTTGTCCTCCCCTATGGCGCGCTTGCGCATCTTTTTACGTATCATTCCGCGTTTCAACGTCGAAAGATGTTCGATGAAAAGTTTCCCTTCCAAGTGGTCCATTTCGTGTAAAAAGGCGCGGGCTGTGAAACCCTCCACGTCGTAGACCCGGTCCACACCGGTCACGTCCTGTGCCGAGACCTGCACGCGCGCCGGGCGTTTCACGGCCGCGTAGATGCCGGGGAAACTGAGACACCCTTCTTCACCCTCCTGTTCACCCTCCTGTTCTAGGAGCCGGGGGTTGATCAACACATAAAAAACGTCATGGTAATCTATGATGGCTATTTTTTTCGAAACGCCGACTTGGGGCGCCGCCAGCCCCACCCCTTCTCGCAAGGCCATCGCCCTGCGCATCTCGTCGATAAAAGAGGACAACTCCGAGTCGAAACGCTCGACAGGCGTTGCCGGCATTTTCAAAACGGGGTCGGGATAAATTCTTATTTTGAGCCCTTCTCCGTTCGTCTTCACTGCCGTTGTTCCTTTTGTCGTTTCTTTCATGCCGTCCTCCCCAAATACACGACGCCTTGACATAGAGACAAGATACTCGCCCCTGAACTTCGCATCCTGCTCAAGCCCAATAAGACGAATCAAGAGAAATATATCGGATATCGTGCTTGCAAGTCAAGTCAAGTCAGTTTATGAACCCCAAATCCGCGAAGAGAATTCGAAGAGAAATGTGGATAATTTTTACATGGGGCTTAAGTCCTGTGAACTATAGGTATTGTATCCTGTTTTCAACGAAGGCTTTCAATATTTCCCTCAATAGGCTTTTTTTACTTATTTTTAAGCACAAAACATCTGCAT